>NZ_QHHW01000062.1:0-57352 GCF_003947325.1 Amycolatopsis sp. WAC 01375 | reverse complement strand
GCGGTGGAGGGCCCGCAGGGCGGCGGGCCGGGTTCATCGCCGCGACGCCGTCGGCGGCGGTGCTGGTGTCGGTGCGTCGGCACGCCCGCGTGTCAGGGCACGCCCAGGGGGACGGATCGGCGCCGGGGTACTCGGGTTAGCCCCGGCCCAGGCTGGCCGGGGCACCCGGGCTGGTCAGCGGGTGAGGGTTTTGGTGAGCGCGCGGTGGCGTTTGAGTGCGACGACGGCGGTGGTGGCCGCGATGGTGCACAGGCCGGTGAGGATCCAGTCGGGGGCGTAGAGCTTGAGCGTGGCGTATTTGCCGCGGAAGGCTTTGTCGTCGACGACGGTCCAGATTTCGATGGGGAGGCGGTCGACTTCGCCGGTGTAGCTGAGGGTGCCGCGGGATGCTTTGTCGTTGGGGGTGAGGCCGAGTGCGTTGGCCCATTGGAGGGCGGCTTGGCGGGCGGCGGCGGGGCGGGGGTTGTGGATGATTCCGCGCAGTTCCGGGCCGGGTGTGGGGATCTTGATGGTGGTGGTGTTGGTGGTGTGCCAGCTCCAGCTGGCGGGCTGGCAGCCGGCGTGGTTGCCGATGCGTTCGATTTCCGCCATGACGGCGGTGCCGGATTCGACGAGCTGTGTGGTGTTGCGGCGCAGCAGGCCGCTGGGGAGCGGTCCGGGGTCGTGGTGTTCGCTGAACATGGTCGCCTCCTGGCGGGCTGGGTGTCGGTGGAACGCGGCTGTGCCCAGCACGGTGCGGGAGAGGTCCGCTAGGACGGCGGGGGTTCTGTGCGGGCCGGTCGGGTGGCCCGCAGCGGAGCGAGGACGGTCACCCGACCGGCCCGCGCGGGGTCATCGCCGCGTGCCTCTCCGGTGCCGTGGTGCCCTCGGGCGTTTCGACGACATCCGGGCCTGGTGGCGCTGTGTCCGCCGTGCGGACCACGCTGGTCCGGCTCGGCTGCGGTGAGCGCCGTTCCTGGCCTGCTGCGCAGCGAAGTCCGGCTTTGTCCTCGCGCTGTGGTGAAGGTGAGGTACTCCGGGGCTGGGCGGCGGCATCAGGCGGGACGCGGTTAGTTGGTGCTCCGTAGCGGTTCGGAACTGGGTGCTGATCGGTCGACGAGGTGTGCGGATGGGGCGGTTTTGGCGTAGCGCCGCCAGGCGCGAAGCCCGCGTGGTCGGCGCCCCCAGGCGCCGACCACGCCAAGATGCGCAGCATCTGGGCGGAGGCGCCTCTGGCGCCGGAGCCCGATCCCTTGCCCGCCGGCAGGCGGGCCGGGTGGGCGGGGGGCGCGGGGAGTCTGAGGGGGCGCGAGCCCCTTCAGATCGGTGGGGCGGCTCGAGGCCGGCCCTGCCGATGCTTCGCGCCGCGCGGGCGGGAAGCTGGTGGCTCCTCGCTCGCGTGGCGCGTTGCTTCCGGGTGGTCAGATCATGCGTCCTTGGCAGTCTTCGAACGCGAAGACTGGTTGGTGGATTCCCCAGCCGTCCCCGTGGACTGGGCAGGGTTGGGCTGGCTTGATGGGCTTGTGGTCGTCGGTGAAGTAGTAGAGCTTCTGCTCATGGGCGTGGTGGATCGGGCGCCCTCTGTTTGAGTCAACGTCGATGATCAGGTGTCCCGGGTCCATGTCGTGACCGGGTTCTATTGCGCACTGATCGCCGTTGTTGACGGTCCATGCGCATTGCGGCATGTAGAGAAAGTCGTGGAGGCATTCGGGGCAGAAAGAGATTTTCGCGCCGCTTGCGGGCGTCGGGGTCTTGGCGTCGCCGTTCTCAACGTACGCGGTGATGAGGTCGGCTTCTGTCGGGTAGATGCGGCCGCATTCGTAGCAGTGCTGGTAGGCGTTCGGGTCGAACGTGTCGGCGTCGTTGGGCATGTCGAATACTGGGCGGCCGTCCGGGGCGTGGTCGTCGAACTCGGCGCCGGAATCCGGCTCGGGGAACGTGTCAAAGCTGGTCATGCTCGCGGTCTCCTGGGGGAAAGCGCCGGGGGACCGGCGGCCGGAATTCCGGCCGCCGGTCGCGGGGTGTCAGGCGGGAAGGTTCGCTTGGGCGTACTCCCGGGCGGCCCTCATGGCGGCTTTGAGGATCGGCAAAACCTTGCCGTTGGCAATGCCCTGGTGGGCGGGCTTCATGTCCGCGTAGTCGGGGATCCAGGCGCGGGCGGCGGCGGCGATACCCCGTCCAGCCACTCGGCCGTTGCTCCAGTGCTTGACGGCGGCGGTAAGGCCGGTCTCGGCCTCATAGCCGCTGATCTCCGGGTACGCGAACCGCACGATGCCGACGGCGATCGCCAGGGCTTCCGTGCGGACTTTCGCGCGGACGGCGTCCTTTTCACACGCCGGGCCGCAGTATTCAGCGTCCGGGGTGGCGGCAATGCTGGTGTCGCAGTACCCGCAACGGTAGATCTCCCCCGACTCCGGGTCGATGCCCAAGGCGTGCAGCCGTGCGGCGGTCTCCTCGGGAGTCTCCTCGGCGGGCGCGGCCTCGGTGGCAGGCTCCGGCGCGGCGGTCTCCTCGGCGGGCGCGGGCAGCTCGGGGACGGTGACGCCGTTGGTGTGGCACTCGGTGCACAATCCGCGCTGGCGGACGCTGCGCCGCTTCTCGGAGTCGGACAGCACGAGGTGGCAGTCGGGGTTCGAGCAGAGGGAGATCGCGCCGTCAACGAGGGTGAGGTGAGCGTTCACGGGAGCGGCGACGGTGGTGGTCATGTTTGCGTTTTCCTTTTCGCTGTTGTGGGGTTGTCGTCCGGAGTTTTGGCGGCTCCGGGTGGGGTTTTCGTTTCCCCCTGACAACGACAATATTACCTGGTTTTGCGCCGAAAAGGGAGTGCTATCGGGTCATTTTTTGGAGATATTTTCGACGTCTGGCCGAGCTGAAGAATGGGGCTTTTTTGCTTTTAGTCCTTGCCTGCAAAGGTGGGTCTTTGTGCTTCATTCCCTCGGCCTGATGTCGTTAAGCCAGGGGTGTCAAGGGCGCTTTTTCCCTTGACACCCCTGGTAGACATCAGGAAGGCCGAGGGAATGAAGCACAAAGACCCACCGAACCGCCGCTTTCCTGCTCCATTCCCGAGGCCTGCCTGGGGGGTCCGGGGGGTGGCGAACGCCCCCCGGGACAACCGATTAACTGCGGCGCCATTTTCGACGTTATGACTCGTAAACCATTCTTTAGAAGCCGACGAGAATGTGCGGCCATCTTTGCCGCGCGATTTGTCTACCAGTCGCCGAGGAATAGAACGCCGCCGAATACATAATGAGGCCGAGCATTGTTGCCAGCAGCCAGGAGATCGGATGGTGAGCCAGGGCGAACAGTCCCTTGTAGACAACGGTCGCGACAAGGGTGGCGAGGGTGTTGCGGATGAGTTTGTCTCGGGTCACGGGAAAACTCCTGGGATGTGAGGATGGCGCCCGACGCCGGCTCGATGCCGGTCGTGCCGGGCGCCGCTACGCGGGCGGGTGGACTGGGTCAGGCGGCGGCTCCGCCCTGGTCCGTGGCCGGCACGCCGAGTTCCCGGGCGGCTTGCCAGATGACGGACGAGACGTAGCGGGCGCTGTCGGAGCGGTGCAGGCTCATCCGGCGGACGCGCTGGCCGTTGAGGACCGCGGCAGTGGTCTTGGCGTAGGGGCGGGTGGGGATGAAAACCCCGCTGGGGAGAGTGACGCCGTGGCTGCGGGGGTCATCGGGCCGTGTGGTCCAGGTGGCCTTGATGCCGTCGATCATGAGGCGGATCCCGACGGCCTGGGCGAACGCCCACGCGGCGAAGCGGTCTACCGTTCGCGCGGCTGCGGGGTCGCCGTTCGCGCGGTGTTTGGCCGCGACGGCGGCAAGGGTGCGGGCTAGGTGCTCGCGGTTGTCCATGTACTTGAGGAGTGCGGCGGTGGGCATGGTGCGGCTCCTGGCGAGTCGGCGGTAGGTACGGGCGTGCTGGGCGCGCCGCGGAGCGGCGCGATGACGGTGTGCTGGGCGTTGCCGCGCCTATGTGTGGGCTGGGGCTCCTCTGGGTGGCCTGGCGGGCCGGTCACGGCCCGCCAGGCCTCGGGCTCACCAGCCGGCGGCGGTGAGGTCGTCGGCCATCAGCTCGAAGGCGAGCCGGTTTTCGGCGGCTTCGCGGTCGTCGTAGTCGCGCCACGCTTCGACCGTGGCGGAGTCCGGGGTGTGTTCGATGACGTGGCCGCCGAGGAGGTCCTGGATCAACTCGGCCGCGGCGACCTCGGTGTCGATGTCGGCGAAGAGGGTCTGGCTGCGCATCGGGTCCTCCTGGGGCTGGGGTGTCTGTGGAACGCGGCTCTGCCCAGTGCGCCGTAGGAGGGGGCCGAAGGTCGGCGGGGGTTCTGGGTCGGCCATTCCGGTGTGATCGCCGCAGGCGACCCCCGGAGGGGGCTTGTCTCACCGGAATGGCCGGCCCAGGTTCATCGCCGCTTGCCCCTGCTGCGGTGTACTGCCCTCGGGCGATCCACTGGCGGTCCAGCTCGGGACTCCGATGAGCGACCAGACCCGGGCGGGACAGGGCCAGCGGTGCGCACGGTTCCGGGAGTCGGGGCCGTGGGCCCGCACGGCACCCGGCGCCTGCCGCTGAAGCCTGGTGGCGGGTCGGTGACGGTGACGCCGCACGGGTTGTCGCCCGACGGTCCGGGACTGTCGGGCGACAACCGGCTAGCGCGAAGGTTCCAGCGGCGGTCGCGGCTCTGCGGGCGGGTCAGGCGGTGAGACCGTTCAGCGGCCGCGGGTTGGCTTTCCCGCGCTCCAGGCCGTTGCGCACGTGACGCCGGGCCTCGGCAGAGTTCCAGTTCTGCACCCCGTCGTGGTGGTGGGCGGCGTTGAGCAGCGCGGTTTCGGCGGCCTGCTCGTCTAACAGTCCGTTGCCGACCAGCTCTCCCAGCGCGGCCGCCGCGGCGAACAGCGTGTCTGCGCGGGTTCCCGGCTGCGCGTGCTCGACGTTGGCTGCCTCGTTGGCCACGGCGGCTCGCACGTAGGCGTCGCGGCGTGTGCCGCGGGGCAGTTGCAGCGGGATCCGTGGCTGCGGCGGCGGCGGCGGTGGTGTCAGCTTGGTGACCAGCCAGTGAGGAAGTGGAGCGACCGGCAGATCCCGTATGACGTGGTAGAGACGTGGGCGGCCGTTGACCCGCCGGACCGATCCGGTGGCCACGATGAAGCCGCCGTCGGCGCGGGTGTCGACGTGCCAGCCGAGTCCGTTGCCGCGGTCTCCGGCCGTGTTGCGCAGCGTGACCCCGGCGGGTGCGGTGAAGTAGCGGTGCTCCCCCGTTCCTGGCGGTCCGGTCTTTCCCGGGGTGATCACGGAGTAGGTGTTGACGGGCTCGGGTTCACCGGCACGATCGGCGAGGATGCGCAGCACGTCACGACCGTGGGTGACTCCCCGCTCGGCCCATTCCGGTGGCACGGGTGATCCGCGTGCCGGGTCGAGGTCAATCACCACGAGACCGGCCCGCCGGCAGGCAATCCCGACGTTGTAGGCGGCCTGTGACCAGATGTCGGTGATGGCGTCGGCATCGGTGGTTGCGGCGTTGTCCCAGTCCTCGACCGCCGGGAAGGTCGAGTACGGGTGCAGGGGGAAGACCGGCCAGCCGCGGCGGGCGGCGGCCAGCGCCGCCTTCAGGCGCGGTGGTGGATTCTGTTGCCGAGCCGGTGTTCCTGTGCCTTTTCTGGGGTCCATGGTGTCCTCCTCCCCTGGCTGGTCAGGGTAGGTGGTGGCGGGGTCGCCGCGCAGGAGGAAACCGCTGCTCACGGGGTCACCACCTGGTCGACGAGCAGGGCGGTCGCGTTGTCACGGCCTCCGTGTTCCGTGCCCGCGCGGCCGATCACGGACGCTGTGGCGGTCGCGACGGTGGTGGTGACCATGTGCTCCCACCGCGGGAGGTGGTGGGAGCACCAGCCCGGCGCCGCCTCGTGATGGGAGTACGCCTCGCGTAGCCAGGCGCGTGCTTCCTCGGCGACGGTGTGGTCGGTGGTCAGCTGGTTCAGGCGGTTGTCACGAAACTCGTAGCCGCGGCAGTCCCCCACCCACGCCAGTTCGTACCCGTCGCCGCCAGCACGGGCGGCGGCCACGACCATCACGGCGTCTTCCACCAGCTCGCGGCGGGCCAGTTCGTTGCGCGCGGCCAGCACGGCGCCCGCGGGATCGAGGCGGCTGCCGTAGCGGGCATGTACCGCGGTGGAGGCGGCGACTCGTGCGGCGTGAGCCGCGTCGGGGTTGTCGCCGATGCCGTCGGCGACGGCCCATGCGGTGACCTCGCCGGTGACGTCGTCGACGAACACGGCGGCATGGTCGGCGTTGACGCGACGGTCGCCGGTGAGGCTGGCGCGGCTGCGGTGGAACACCGGCCGCGCTGCCGGTCGCTCCAGGTGCTGGCGTGCGAGAGCGCGCGCTTCGGCGTGATTACCGGGCGGGGCGGCGGTTTCCGTCCAGCCGCACAGCCCGCACAGTGCCCGTGGCGGCTCGTCGGGGCGGGGCTGGACGGCGGCGACCTTGTGCAGGGCTTGGCCGGTGGTGGCGCGCAGGACGTGGAGCATGGTGATTCTCCCAAGCAGGTAAGGAAAGTGGCGGGTGGAGCCCCGGTGCTGGCGGGGCGGGAGCGCGTCCGCCAGCACCGGGGAGCGAGGGAGCTGGTCAGAGTCCAGCGGTGAGCAGGATCTGGTTGAAGCGCAAGCGCAGCGGGAAGGTCGGGGCGGTGTCTTCGACGGGATACCGCGGGCTTTCTTCCAGGCGCAGCTGTTTGGTGGAGTTCTCGTCGAGTAGCACGAGGCAGGTTCCCTCGTGGGTGTCGACAGACTGCACAGCACCGGTCAGCCCGGCGAGGAACTGCGGGGTGACGTCGGTGACCATGATCGGGTCGCCTTCGCTGATATCGGCGGCCAGTTCGTGAAGGCGCTGTTTTCGGGCAGCGTCGATGGAGGTGAGTTCGTCCGGTGCGGCTTCGTTGATCAGGAATTTCGCCAGTTCGCCGAATCCGTCAGGCGCGTCGCGGACTTCGAGGGCTTCCACCGGAATGCCGTCCAGCGAGTGCCTGGTGGTGCCCTCAGGCATCCAGACCCGGTTGCGGCCCGTGTTGCTGGCCAGCTTGTCGGTGGACTCCTCGTCCAGGAGAACGGTCGCGTGCTTGCCGTTCTTGGCCTGCACGGTGCCGGAGAGTCCGCGGTACCGTGCAGGGTTGATGATGTCGCGGATCGAGACCCGCGCGCCGACCGTGACCAGGGCGGCGTACAGGGCGTTGGTCGCGTCGTTGAGCAGTCGGTGGCGCAGCCTGATGGCGTCACGCAGGGCGTGGGCCTGCGGTTGGGTCAGCTCGTGGACCTGTTTCACGGCGAGATCGGCGTGCATGCAATTTCCTCCGGCGTCGGGGTGGTGGACGCCGGGAAGCAGCACGCCCGGACAGCGGGGTCGCGGCCGGGCCACTGGTGCTGTGTCCTGCACGGCACCAGTGGCCCGGACCGCGACGGCGAGGCCACCTCAGGGGCGCGGCCAAGGGGGCGAGATGGGCGGAACGCGGCTGAACACGGTGAGGCGATGTCTCGCCCGCTCCGCGCCCCTGAGGTGGCATCGGCGCTCGCCCCGCCCGGGCGTGCTCGGCTGAACGCGGTCACCACCCGACGCGGGCGGATGCCGAGCCCCCTACTTGGGGGTGGCGACGCCCGCCGGCGCTCGCGGCCCGAGCCACGGGATCGCAAGGGATCCTCATGAGCCACGGTGTGTGCGAAGGCTTTCTGTGCCCGGCCGTCCGGGCCGTCATTGAGGGCAGCGTGCCTTCGCTGCCTACGTCGAACCGGGTAAGGGCTCAGCGGCAGGACGGCTCGCGGACCAGTGCTTCCCTTGGGTATTCAATCGATCTCGATTGAATACCCAAGGGAGGGGCGTTAGAGGTTCTCGAAGGGGTTGTATTCGGCGTCCGTGCGGATCACGAACTCGTCCGAGCTGGTCGGGATCGCCCAGTAGAGCTGGCCCTCGAAGGTGAATTGCGCGGCATGTGCATGCGGCTTGGCCTTCATCGCCGCTATCGCGACTGCGTCGATATCCCGGTCAGCCGCGGTTTCGCGGGCCCGCATCCAGGCGTTGTAGGCGGCGTCCGGGTCGTACTCGGCGGGATCGGTTCCTGAACTGGCCGTAACATGTCCTTTCCTGTTTAGGGCTTTGTGTGGGCCTCGTGGGGAGGTGCAGGGCACACCGCGCTGCGGTTCCTGCCCTGCCGACGGTCCCGGGGTGCTGCGGTCACCGGAATTCGGTGCGAGTTCCGGGGTGCTGGTCGGCGAGGAGCGCGAAGGTGGTCATTTCGCTGCGGACGACTTTGGGGACTCAAGCGATGGGGCGCCGGGTAGCGGCGTCGCGGAGGTCGAGTTCGACGGTGGCGCGGTTCGGTGAGACCCGCGCCACCGCGGTGACCTAGTCGAGCGTGCGAACGACGACTTCGCGCCGGCGGAGCGGAGGGATCCGGAGGGAAGGGGGCCGGTCATTCCCGTCCGAGGTGGATGTCGAGTTCGGACACGGCCGCGAATCCCTCGGCCAGGAGCGCGCCGGTGGTGAGGTTCGCGACGCGGCGGTGACATTCGCGCAGGAACGTTGATGGCACCGGGTGCGGGCGGCGGCTGTTGCGAGACAGCGCGACCGTGAGGGGTGTCCGGACGATGACCGCGCGGGCCGGGACGCAGTGGGAGCGGGCGAGGGCGAGCCAGGTCCGGCGGTCGGAGACGGTGGTGGAGGTGGCGTCGATGGTCACGTCGGCGCCAGCGGCGAGCAGGATCCCTGCCTGCTCGACGACGTAGGCGACGGCCTGTGCTGTGACGCTCTGATCGTGTGGGCCCACACCGAATTCGCCGCGGGCGGCGTCGAGGGACAGGACGTTGTCGATCCGTCCGGCTTCGAACTCGCGCGTGAGGAAGTAGGTCTTCCCGGCGCCGGGCGCGCCGATCATGACGGTGAGGCCGTTGCTGGTGCCGATCGGCTGGGGTGCGGTGCTCCGGTGGCGACCCATGATCCGGGCCCCTCTCTGTGCGGTGGCGTGTGACGGCCCGTGACGTCGCCATGCCGTGGAGGGGTCCGCCAGGACGGCGGGGGTTCTGCTCGGTGGGGCGGGTGGCCCGCAGCGGAGCGAGGACCGTCACCCGGCCCGGCCGGGCTGGTTCATCGCCGCTTGCCTCTGCACGGTGTGGTGATCTCGTGCGTCAGCCGCGACGCACGAGAGGGCGCGGTGCTGTAGTCACCGCGCCAGCGCGGACGTCGCGAGAGGCGCCTGTCTTGCTCATGGTGTGCGGAGCTGATGATGTGCTGGTGGGAGCGCGCCCGGCGCTCCCACCAGCGTCGGGTCAGGCGGCCAGGTCCATGTCCTGGCCGGTGGCGGTCACCGCGCTACCTGTGCGCTCGCCAGCGTCGGTGTACGAATCGTCCTGGCCAGCCGGCACCTCATCGCCGCTGATAGTCGGCTCGCGCGAGTCGTCTGCCCCGTCGGGCTCCTCCTCGCCGGCTTCGCCTTCCTCCTCGCCATCGATGGCCGTGGAATCGGCTTTCTCCACCGCGGCTGTGGCGGTTGCCGAGGTGTCACGGGGAGCGACGACGAGTTCTTCGACGGGCGAGAGCGCGTAGCCCCAGGTCTTCAGCTTGGTGAGGTAAGAGACCTGCGCGGCGGTGGGGGTGTCCCAGGTGCGGCGCCGGTCGGTTCCGGCTTCGAGCGCGCCCAGCAGCATCATCAGGTTGATCATCGTCGCCCGGCCCGGGGTTGCCTTGGCGGCGGCGTCGGCGATCGGGTGCGTCGCCTTTCGGTTGTAGCGGGTACGCCCGGCCTTCGGCTTGATGTTCAGCAGCGTGGCGGCGAGTTCGTGGTCGGCTTCCATCGCCTTGCGCAGGTCGGTGCCGCCTTCGGCCCACATCTGGGCGATCCACGAGGCGGCGTCCTTCGGAGCGGTCTTGCGGGCACCGAAGGTCTTCATCCACTTCGTCCGCACCTTCACCGCGGAGTCCCAGGCCTTGCCGTTCTTGATCACCGTGCGCCGGGCCTCCTTCTCCTTCTCGCTCATCGGCCCGGCAACCCGTCCGGTCGTGCTTGAGGAGAACGTGGTCTTGCCTGCGCCTGCGTTGCGCTCGGCGTGGCCGTGACCGGCGAAGTCGGTGCAGACGTGCACGGGGATCACGCGCTCGTCGGCTGGCTTCCATCCGTGGTAGTCGAGGTAGACGGCGTGCCCGGTGCAGGATTCGTGCCGCTTCGGGGAGATCTTGATGCCCGGCTTCGTGTTCGGAGCGGTGCGCAAGTCGGTGAGCCTGCGGGCTTTGCCGAAGGAGAGGTTGTCGGGCCGGTCGACGACGGTGACGCCCTCGGCGGTCAGCTTGTCGGTGGTCTCCTGACGCAGCGCCGTTTCCTCGCGGCGGTCACGCAGTCGCTGTGCGAGATGGTCGAACTGCTCCAGGCGCGTGGTGGCGCACTCGGTCAGCGACGCCACGGCCTCGTCGTCATCGCTGAACTCGGCCACCACCGCCGCCTGGGTCAGATCTAGAGCGCCTTCTTCGAGGGCCTTGCGGGCGAGGTCGCTCTTGGCGACCCGGACGGTGGTCTCGACTTCCTTGAGGGGGATCGAGCATTCCCGGGCGATGGCTCGGGCATCCAGGCCCAGCTCCAGCAGCTGCTGGGTTGCCCCGACCTGATCGGCGCCGGTGATGTCGAGGCGGTGCCGATTCACCACGACCTGGTCGACGATCCGGGTCCGCTCCAGCTCGGTCTCGTCAGTGTCGGGCCGCGGTTCGACGATGACACGCACGAACTCTCGCTTGATCTTGAGCGCGGCGAGTGTCCGCCGCTGCCCGTCGTGCACGACCAGCGTTCCGTTGCTGTCACGGTAGGCGCGGATCGGCTCGCGCACTCCGTGGCGGCCGATGCTTCGGACGAAGTCCTTGTCCAGCACGACATCGCGGCGGGTGTTCGCGCCGATGGACAACTCATCCGGGCTGACCTCAAGCAGTTCGGCACCGCCGAACGACGGGCTGGTGACGCTGGTCGATGCGAAGGCCTCCTCGATGGCGGCCGCGGTAGTGTCGGTCGCCGGCCCGGACACCGCGGGAGGTGTCTCGACGACCGGTGCCGGCGGCACGTCGCGGTCGAGTACGGCCGGACTCTCCATGGTGGTCACTGGCATGCTCCATCTCGTGGGTTCGCGGGCCCTGCGTTGTGCCGAGTGCCGGGTTACCGCTGGTGCGTCGCACGGGCTTTCGCGGAATCCGTGCGTCGTCCTCGTGCGGGACGCACTCGGTCATGCACGCGCGCCGCGCCCAGGCCCCACCGGGATGGGCCGCTTCAGCCGGGTGAACCAGCCGCGCGGATCTGGTGACAGTTAAGGAATTCTGCGGCTGGTTCAGCCGTCGGCAGCCTTGACTTTCGGGGCCTGGGCGCGGCGCGCGTGCTAGAGTGCGAGTCCCGCACCACGGACGTCGCGCGATTGCCGCAGCGCTTCTGCCGTTGCCGATCGGTTGGTGCAGCTCGGTTTTCGCTACGCGACGCCACGCGTTCCGTGTAGCGCGGAAGGCGTCGACCATCGACGTGTACTGGGGCCGATCCGGTGCCGGGTTCTCTGCCGCCCACCGCAGTCAGCGGCGTGGCGCGGCGCACTGCGGCGCAGGGGTGTTGGTAGTACGAGCCTGTACCTGCGGCCCGGCCTCGGATGTACTCACACGGTGGGCCTCGACGGTGCGGAGCCGCCGGCATCGCCGACCGCTAAGCCATTGGCGCGCAGCCGAACCGTGAGGTAACGCCTGCGCGGGCGTTTCCTGGACTACCCCGCGACGGAACCAGGGTCTGAGCGCTCCAGCCAGAAGCCCGGCGAGTGGTGGTCGTGGTGTTCGCGGCCGGGCCGCCATCCCGTGATGCGGGCCAAGGCGTCCCACGACCACTGGCCTCGGGGATGTCCCAGCCCTGGTCAGGATCGGCTACCACGTGCGGGATGTCGAACGTGCGCGTGGCGAGTCCGGAGCCGACGGTTCGGTGCTCGATTCGAACGAGGACTCGGCTGTGTGGACTGTCGAGTGTGGTCGGCGCCGCGGTGAACACCGGGCAGGTCCGGCAGTCGGGGTACTGCGGGGAGGTGTCGCGCACGCAGCGCCCGTGATAGCCGAAGGTGGCCAGCTCGGTGGTCCGCAGGGTTTCGTGCAGTGTGGGGTAGGTGCGTGGCCGCAGCGCGCATTGGGCTGGTGGGCGTCCGTAATGCGCGCCGAGGGTGAGGCGGTTCCAGCCACGACCGTCGGGGCCGCGCGGGACGGAGTCCGGCGCGGGCAGATAGAGCGGCATGACGGTTCTTCCTGGATCGGGGATGTTCGAGGCGTGGCTCATCCAGCCGGGGTCACTCGGCCGAATGAGCCACGTCCCGCGGGGTTCAGGGCTGGCGCGGCCGCCGGGTTCCGGGTGCGGGGGTCGGCATCTCGCCTTGCCGCACGGGGCAGGGTGGGAAGCCGTCCCGGTGGACGACCAGGAGCACACGGGGGTGTTCTTCGAGGTGTGCCGCGATGCGTCCACATCGGACACAGGGTCCAAACGTGTGGATGTACTTGATGGGTGGGGTGTTCATCGAGTGACCTCCTGGCTTTGGTGGTTGAGCGGAAGCGCGGTGGCGGCGTGACCGTTTCCCCGCGCTGGGAACAGCGACCGTCCGGCCGGCGCCCGATGGCGCTGTGCAAGGACGTCAGCCCGGCCGCCCCGCGGAGTCGGGGCACACGACCGAGCGCAGCGAGGCCCACTTTCCCGGCGGCCGGGCTGACGTCCTTGCGCGCGGCGCGGAGTCGGTCAGGGTGCGCGCGTCCCCCAGCCGGGTCATGGCGGACCAGAGCCACCGGATTCCGTGGCGGGCATCGCGGCGCTGCGGTCCGCGGAGTCGGTCAGCTGGTCAGTTGAACGAGGACGCCCACCTGGGTGGCGAATTCGATGAACAGGTCGATGCTGACCCACTCCAGGGACCAGAACTGGTGCCGGTCATCACCGGTGTATCGGCGCGACCGGTGGCCGTCCTGCAGGACGGTTTTGTAGGGCAGCGCCGCGGAGGGGTCGATCCCGGACTCCAGCAGCAAATGTGCGGACAACGACGGGGCCAGATCGAACCGCACGATCGGAGTGGCTTGCGGGACCACTAGGTCGTCGCTGTCGAGTATCTCGGCGAGCGTGGCGGGCAGCTCCGAGCTGGGTAGCTTCCCGTCGGGGTGCCGCTCGGGTGCCGGGTCGGACCAGGCGGCTACTGTGCCGTCGGGAAGGACCGCGATCAGCCGGAGTACCGGTTCGTGCCCGCCCGGTGCGGTGGCGAGTGCTGGATCTCCGGACGTGTGCGTGCGTCGTCCGGATACGAGGACGGTCTCCCGGGGGAAAGTGACGTCACCGGCCTGGACCGAGACGACGTTGTCGCGCACGATGAGGCGCCACCGGTCGTCGGCATCTTCGCCTTGGGCGTCGATCACGCCGTTGCACGAGTGGTCGAAGGTGAAGTGCTCCACGGCGTTGGCGAACTCGTAGCCAGAGGGGCGGCGAGCCAGGTCGTGCTGCAGGCTCGCGCCGGGCTTGAGGAAGGTATCGATCAGGTACACCATCCAGTCGGCGCCGAAATAGAACTTCTCCTCCTGGTCGTATTCCAAGGCGTCACCGGACTCGGTGGGAATCCACTGGCATGCCGAGGTGGGCAGCTTGTTGTCGGCTGTGAGGCCGGGCGTGGCCGCGGCGAGAGCACTGTCCGATGTGGTCACTGTGGCGGATAGTCCGTATTGGACGAACTCGTTGAGATGGGCTCGCTCGTGCTCGTTGAGTGGTGGATCGATGGTGATCGAGCCCCAGAAGAAGGTGTTGTAACCCAATGGACTGCGCCTTCCTGGCGGCCACCTGAAAGGTGGCGGGTGGCGCCCCCGGAGCCGGGGGCGCCACCCGCACAGCCGACGGCTGCCGACGCCGCGCCAGGTCGACGAGCCTGGAGCACCCTTGATCGCGCGCGATGTCACATCGTCGACCTGGCGCGGCGTCGGCTGGGAAGTCGGCCAGTCTGGTGCGCCCCGGCTCTGGGGCGTCAGTCCGAACCGGACGTCATCAGCAACCAGGCAGGACGTTGCTGCCGCGGGGTGATCTCGAGGACGCGCAGCGCTCTGGCAAGCCGGCCGTCCCAGTTCCTGCTCAGCCTGCGCCGCTCCAAATCGGCGAACCGGACCTGGGCGGGACTCTCCCAGCTGACGTCGATCACGTGAGCGGCCAGGGCGTAGGACGGCTGTTGAATGTCGCCGTGTGCGGTGAAGGTGACCCCGACTGTGTCGTGTGCGGCGTCGCGGCGCTCGCGGTATCCCTCGACCGTCCAGTCGGTCTCGGCGAAACCCGCGATCCGTTCACGAAGACGCTTCTCGGCGTGCTCGACGAAGTCGTCGTACTCGTCGAAGTGCCAGCTCAGGTCGAGCTGCCCGGACTCGGTGAGGTTGCTGATGTACCAGCCTGCGTCGCCTCCGCCGAGGTCGTAGCCGTAGGCGAGCATCCCGTGTGGACTGTTTCCCATGTTCTGCTCCTGGTGCTGAGCCCGACGCGCTCGGGCAGGTGCGGCCTCGCGGGGTGCGCGGAGGCACGACGGGCTTGGCCGGGCGACGTCGCGGAGCGCCTGCGACTTCGGCCCGGGCCGGCGCGCGGGCGCTCCGCGGCGTCGTCTGGCACGGTCCGGGGCCTCCGGGTCTCCCGGGCCAGATGGCCGCCCGGGAGATTCCGCCGCGTGGTGCGGTCATGGGTGCGTCTGCGCGATGCTGGCCCCGTGCGTGTCGTCGCGGGCACGGTCGGTCGGGTCGGGGTCGAACGTCAGCGGGACGACGGGGTCAGCCGAGCCGTAGAGCTCCAGGGCGACGACGAGATTCTCGCTGCGGCACCGCTGTTTCGCCCGGTTCATCGCCAGATCGGCCGCGTGCATGAGCCGGTCCAGCCGGCCGCCCGCCGCCGAGAGCGTCTTGCGGGTCGGTGTGCTGGTCGCGTCGTCTCGCCGGGCGAGGTCGATCGGGCGGGCCAGTCCGAATGCCGCGCCGCAGACTTTGCCGGCCACTTCGACCTGGCAGGCTGTGACGGTCGATCGCAGCGTTGTCTGCCAGTTGCCGATGGCGTCGAGGTCCAGGAGGGCGACGAACTCGTCACCGCCGATCCTGCCCAGTAGTGCCTTCTCCCCCAGCTGGGCACGCAGCCGGTTGGCGATCTCGCGCAGCAGCCGGTCACCGGCGCGGTGGCTGATCGTGTCGTTGAGCGGTTTGAGTTTGTTGACGTCGACGAACAGGACCGCGGGCTGGCTGAGGGACGGCAGCGCTGCGCTGGCGGCGTCGGTCCATGGCTTGCGCAGCAGCAGGCCGGTCACGGTGTCGCTGCGCAGCCGGGTGTTCTCGGCGTTCAGGCGAGTGTTCTCCGCCCGCAGCGAGACGTTGGTGCGGCGCATGGTGCCGAGTGCGCGGTGCGCGCGGGCGAGCAGGACCAGTACGGACAGGGCTACGGCGCTGATCAGCGCGAGCAGAAACGGCGAGGACATGACGTGGGCTCCCGGAACGCGCCCGGTATGCGGGCGCGGGCGGTTCAAGCCCAGGGCCTGTTCCGCCCGGTGACAGCGGGACCAGCGGCGGCAGGCGGCTGCGGCGGGTCTCGCGCGGACGCGTTCCCTGGCCAGCAGTCCCGATTCCGGTGGCGTCAAGGGACCCGCTCGTGTCCGGGACGGCACGAGCGGAAAGGTGCCCTTGACGCCGCCGGGGCGGACTGCCCGGCTTGTGCGGCCGCCGGGTCACCCGTGGCAGGCGGCAGCCGTGTGCGAGAGGCTTGACGCGGCGAGCGCACGCATTGGTGAACGGGAGCGGCGATGGCGGGCAAGGAGCAGGGCGGCCTGATCGAGCAGATCTACGGGCCGGGCTGCATGATCGAGTGCATCAGCGCGTCCGTGGCTGAGGATCGGGCGCTAACGCTGGTCGAGGCCTCCGGCGTCGCCCGTGTGGGGCCGGCTGAGGCGTACCTCGCAGTCCATGCCGGCAGGCTGCTGGCGGTCTATTTGCTGGCCGCGGCCATTCTCGGCGATGACGCCGACGTGATCCTCGAGTGGGCTCGGACAGACGCCGACCGGCCGTGGGCCGCGCTGCAGTCACGTCCGGATGTCGTACCGCACGAGTGGTCCGGGCGCCGGGATGAGCTCGAGTCCGGTCCTGCGGCCGAGACGACAGCCGCGCAGCAGCTCCTGGTGGCAGTGCTCCGTTCCCGTCCCGTGGCGTCTGTTGATCTGCGCCGCTAGTGGTACTTCGGGCAGGTGAGCGGCGGCCGCGTCTGTGTTGCGCTTACAGCCGTGCCCACCAGTGGGTGCCGCACACGCATTCGCAAAAGTGCTCGCATCCGAGCGGAGCGATGTAGCAGCGGTGAACGCCGTCGCGGGAGCCGGGACATGGAGGTGCGTCCCAGGTGCGGTCACACCGGCATTCAGTGGTGCGCGCCAGATCCAGCAGCTGACCGGCAGCCGCGGCACGGGTGTCTTGCACGGGCATGCCGCGTCCGTCCGCTGCACGCCAGGTGCCCCAATCACCCCACACGAAGCGGGTGACGCTGCCCAGCAGATGGCGGCCGAGGAACACCTGGTAGCAGTCCGGCCGCTCACCGTGTGCCTGGGCGGCCAGAGTGGTGTAGACGGGCCGGTAGACCACGTGGCGAGGGTCTCGAACCGTCGGGCCATGGCGGTGGCCCGGCGGGCGGTTCGCGCGAATCAGCTCATGCAGGAACGCGAGCTCGGTGACGGTGCCTTCCACTGTCGGTTCTCCTCACAGATCGACGAAACGGGCGTGAGCGTGCTGGTGCTGCTGCAGACACGGCAGATCTCGGGCAAGCCCGCGATGCCCCCGTTCTCGACGGGGGCCGCGGCGCCTCAGCGAAGGAACGTCACGACGACGGTTCGACGCCCCGGAGCGCATCCACCTGCGTGGTGGCCTGCACCGCCCGCCGCACGGTCGCGGCGTGTGCGTCCAGTTCGCTGCGCAGGTAGGTCATCCAGGCGTCCAGCGAGACCAGAACTCGGATCAGGTGCCACCAGTCGAAGGGCCGCATCTCGACGGTGCCGACGTCGGGGTTCTCCGCGCCGTGGATGACGAGCTCCGCGCGGTGGGAGTCGGTCTGGTCGATGAGCAGCCGCTTGGCGAGGACTGTCCAGGTCGTGCAGTGTGGGCTGTCCTGTTCGTCGGGGCGGATCAGCGGGACGTCGATGTAGCTGTGGCCGCGCAGTTCGGTGGGCTTCACTTCGGGCAGCGCCAGCAGCCTCGAGGCCAACACCTTGGGCTTGGCGGCCAGAAGATCGCCCATGCCGTCCATGACCATCAGTGTCGAGTGGCGCACGCCAGCCACCGGGTGGTCGTGAAACGTCACGCCTTTGCTGTCGAACACGACCAGCGAGTGCGCGCGGGGCGGCCGGGAACGAAGCTGCTGGGTGGCCTCGGGCTGGAACGGATCGGAGATGTGGTGCATGGGCGAGGGCCGCCTTCCTGCTGTGGTGGTGAGCTGACGGGCCTGGCCTCAGCACAGCGGGGAGGGGCCCGCAGGGCAGGCAGGGAAGCGAGCCGATCGATCCCGGTGTGATCGCGCGTAGCGCGACCCCGAAGGGGCTCTGTCTCGCCGGGATCGATCGGCCCGCGCCCTTGCCTGGTACCGCCTCCCCGCTGTGGTGACCTCGTGCGTCAGGTCGCTCCGCAGCCGGAGGCGAACTCTCCACGGCCCAGGTCAGCCGGCGGCGGACGCGGCGGATGCTCGCTGAGCCAGGTCGGTCAATCGGGCGGCGAACGTGCCTGGGCGGCGTCTCGCCAGGTCGCCGGGTGCACCGATGCCGCCCTGCCCCCGGTCGTAGAGCGTCACGATGTTCCCGGCGGTAGTGCCAGGTCAGGGTCGCCGTGATGGCCGGCCCTGACTGGAGGGGCAGGTCAGTCCCACCAGACTCGGATCCGGTACGGGTTCTCGCCGGGCTTGCCGACCACTGGCGCCTCGGTGGCGGGGTGCTGCTGCACTGTGATCTCGTCTGCGCGCATCGCGCGAGCCCACTCGATGACGCGGCGGGCGTAGTCCTGACGCTGGAGAGCGGTGTACTTCTCACCGGAGTCCACGGCGGTCGCGTCGAGACGCTGGCTCGTGGTGAACGGCACCTCGATGTAGAGCACCGCCGAGCCCTCGGCGCCGAACTCGACCTTCATCGCCTCACCGAACAACGTGTCGATCGTGCGGGCTACCTGGTCGGGATCGAAGTTGTTGCCACCCTGCGCCGCGGCCATGACCGCGTCGAAGGTCGCGCGGTTGCGGATGGGCACGGTGAAGTTCAGAGAGACCCTCTGGCCGAGGCGAACGAACTCGACGACGGCGGTGTCGACGGTGTGTCGTGTGAGGTTCATGGGCTTCTTTCCTGGTCGCGGTGTGCGTGGACACCGCGACCAGGAGCAGGGCGCCAGGCGGCGGTCACAGGCGCGGCGCAGCCGGCCGCGCAGCGGCCCGGCCTTGACCGTCCGGCCTAGCCCTGCTGCGCTGCGCGGTCCAACGCCCGCGTGACGAGGACGTGCCGCTGTCGGGGCAAGCCCGGAGACTTTCGACGTCGGTCTCTTCCGTCCGCGGTCGCTCAGTCGTCTGACCGTGCAGTGGGTGCCGTAGGTGCGTTCTCCTCGGAAACGGTTGGTCGCGATTCCCACCGCACCGCCGGATCGCGCAAGATCGCGAAGGCGCGCTTGTAAGTGATGTGGCTGTCCTTGCGGCCGACCCACGGTGCGGGGACGTCGCCGTAGATGACGCCACGGTGGTGCAGCGTGAGAAACTGGTGCCGGTCGTAGGTCTTCTCTGGCCACCAGCGTCGTGGGATGCCTTCGGGTGTGGTGCGGTTTTCGGTGTAGCGGATGGTGAATCCGTAGGGAGTGGAGACTCGTTCCCAGGTTCCGTGGTGCAGCGCGTCTTTCATCTCCTCCAGCAGCGCCTGCTGGGTCTTGGTCAGCGGCATGGCGAACTCCTTCACAGGGCAGTGGCCCCGGCGTGGCTGGCCGAGTACCGGCTGGACGGCGGGGTGGCGAGGTGGGGTGCTCGCGGCGTTCGCAGTCGGCGAACCTGTCGGGGTGGCGCACGAGCAGGCGTCGCCAGTGGGCCTGGCCGCCGCACACGCACATGCCGGAGCAGTTCGCGTGGGCGAAAGCCCTCCTGACTGGCCGCGGGCGGGGGTCGGGCCGAGCGCGCGGGCCCCGGCGTCACCAGCGCTAGCGGACGGAGTGTCGAACGCTGGAGAGCCGGAAACATGGCAGGGACAGTTCAGTCCTCGTGCCGAGGCGAGCTGGGCAGGTCGGCGGGTGCCGGTGCTGAGGTTGCCGTCCGGCGGACACGTTCTGCACGTGTCCGCCGGACGGCCGGTCCCACTAGCGCTTGCGGGTGCCCTTCTTCCGCGGGTTGGTCGCGTCGAGGTAGGCCTTGATCACCTTCTCGGGGATACGTCCGCGGTCGGCGACCTGGTGCTTGTTTTCCCTGGCCCAGTTACGGATGACCTCGTTCGGCGGCAGCGCCTCAGCTGCGGGCGACGTGTCCTTCTCCGCAGCGTGCGACTTCGACGGGGTCGCACGGCCTCCGGTGCGCCGGGCTTTCGCCACGTATGTCCTCAGCACGTCGTCCAGGTGCGCGATGTTGTCGGCATCGAGGTCGATCTTGTAGTGGACGCCGTCCAGCATGAACTTCTTGGTCTCTACAGCGGGCGTGCCGTCGATGTCGTCGACGGTGACGACGGTTTCCTTCTTCGCCATGGGCTGTGGGACTCCTTCTGGTGAGCTGGTGTTGCTGACGGCCGTGGCCTGAGCACAGCGGCCAGGGGTCCGCAGGACGGCACAACGACACCACGGGCGTTCGTTCGGGTGTGATCGCGCGCAGCGCGACCCCGCAGGGGCGTGTCTCACCCGCAACGGACGTGCGGGGGTGTCGTTGTGCCGCCTGCCCCTGGGTGTTGTGCTGGCCTTGTGCGTCAGCTGCGCCGGTCACCAGCAGGACCGACCGCCTCGCGGACGGGAACCGTTCCCCGGACGGCTGACATTCCGCTCTCGCTGTCCGCCCCGTTGAGCTCGACGGCCAGCACGGACGTCGGTGGCGCTGCACCTGCAGTGCGCGGGCGGGAGACACGTACCTGGCCAGTGGGACTGGCGCCGGGGAGACATGGTGGTGTTCAGGACACGAATTCCCACACCCATGCCCGAGCTCCGATGCCGTAGCGGCCCTCGTCGTCGGGTTCGACGCGGTCAGGGTCGTAGTCGGGGTCCGAGTGGGTCAGGACGACTGTGTCGCCGTCCCAGTGGGCTCGTGCGGATCCGTCGGGATAGCTGGCGTAGGTGTCGTTGATCCAGTCGACGACCAGCTCGGCGACCTCGAGCCGGAACCTGGGAATGGCCGCCCCGTTCCACAGCTCATCGGCGACGAGCGCCGGGAAATGCGGGTCCGCGCCGTCAATGGAGATGGTGACCAGCTCTTCTCCTTCGCGCGGTGCGAGGATCTCGCGACGCCGAGCGGCCGCGGTGTCTCTCGGCGGGTTCGGCATCGCCTGACCGGGGTCACTGGTTTCCATCAGAGGCCTCCTGGCAGACGAGGGAAAGTCCATCGGCCGGCGTGGTGCGCCGACCGATGGACAGCTGGGCTGTGGCTCGCGCGGAGTTCTGCGCGCGGCGCCGCGGGAGGTCTAGAGAGACGGGGTGACGGCCGCCTCCGGTGCCACGGTGGTGGCCAGTGTCGGATGTTCGGGACTAACGGCGTGGCGTTGCAGCAGACCGGTCTCGACCAGCAACCGGAGTTCGGTCGGGTTGTCCAGCCAGTAGTCAGCGAGTGAAACCAGAGTTGTCGACAGCACGCCCGAGATCAGGGCCGGTCCGCCCCCGCCCGCGTGTGTGGTGGTGACGATGACTACCTCGTGTTCGTCGGCTCCGAGCTGCCGTGACCACGCCCCTGGCGTCAGCAGTTCGGTGTATCCCGGGCCAGGTGACCACGGCGAAGGGGCGCGGTCGAACGCAGGTGCAAGCGAGGCGGTCACGGAGGACTCCCTTGTGGGTATTCGGAGGCGTCAGCGCGCGCTGGACCTGGACGTCGAGCCGAGTCCTTGTCGCGCTGGGGCGTGGACGGGCGCGGTGTAGCGGGCTCGTCCTGGACCGGGCGGGGGTTTCCGCGCAGCGGCGCGGATGCGCCCTTGCCCGGTCCGGGACGGGTCTGCTCCGGTTGCCGGATCACGAATGTGCGCCGGGGCAGGCGTCCCGGGGTGGTGCGGCGTTGTGCCGCACCACCCCGGCTTCCCGTGGGCTACCAGCGATTCCGGCCCCTGGCTGCGGAGCGCATGACCCGGCTTGCCACGATCCGGCCCTGCCGTGCGCCGCTGTGCGACCGACGTCCCGGCTTGATGTAGTCGCGGGTGCGGATCGACTTCGCGGGGTCGGGACCGTCGCCGTCGTCGACGCTCGCGGGTGTCTCGGTCGGCTGCGGCTCGGCGGGTTTCGCGGCCGCCGTGGGACGTCCCGCAGGTGGCCCTTCGGCAGCGGAAGCGCCGGACCGGCGGCGAGGCACCTGCTTGCGTTTCGTGTCCCACGCCTCGAACTCAGCCGGCCAGCGCTCCCACGCCCAGCCGGCAACGGTGGTATCACCGTCGATCGTGGGCATCTCGACGTCCGGCGCCGGGAACGGTGCCGCGCTGTCAGGGCCCCAGCGCTTGCGCATCATGGTGACCGAGCTGCGCTTGATGCCCCACCAGTGGGCGATGTGCGCCATGGTGAAGCACCGCATCGGCGCCGGCGGCTCTGCCGCGGGTGACCTGGATCCTTCCGAGGGCGCGTTGTGGTCGGATGTCATGGACGCTCCTTGCCGTGTACGAATGTGGATGGCTGGTAGCGAGTGCTCACCCACCGCGAAGAGCGGGCAAGCACTCGCCTGCTCACTCGCCAGAGGCGGCCTCGCCGCCCGGCGCCGGTTCCACCGCCCCCGGCGGTTCGGCCGATGCCGCGTCCTCGCTGCTGTCCGCCAGCTGCGCCCCGGCGGCGTTGATCCGGCGCCGCAAGTCGACGTTGTCCGGCTCGGCCCGCCGCGCGACCCACCAGAGGTCCCGCAGAGCTTCAACACCTGCTCCTGCAGCTTCGGCCAGTGCGGCGTCCCAATCGATCGGGTCGCTGTTGAGTACGGCCTCCGCGACACCTTCCGTGTCGTCGAGGTCGTCCACAATGGACGCAGGGGTCGTGACCACGATCTGCTCGCGTTCCGGCTCGGCGGCCACCTCCTGATCAGGCGCGGGACGGGCATGCTGCTGTGCCTTCTCCATGGCCTCGTCGAGCGTGGGTGCGGCACCGCGGTGGTAGCCCGCGCCATCGATGTCCAGCAGATGGCCGGTCGGGTGTCCGTGTTCGTCGATGTCGGCGCCGAGTTCCTCGGGCGTGTACTGCAAGCCGAAGAGTGCGTCCTGGCACGCGTCACGGGCGGCTTCGGTGATCGCGCGGGCCTTCAGCAGCGCGGGGGTGTAGCGCTCCCACGGCATGGGCCGCCCCTTGCTGTCGCGTGCGACAGGGCGGCCGCGCTCGATGCGCACCAGCTGTGACTCGTGGGCCCGCTGCACGGTCCAGTCCGACCGGAAGGCGAAGTCCGGGTCGTCGTGGCGGATGATCTCCGCGAAAGCCGGCTCGGTCCAGCTCTGGCCTCCGCGCACGCGCAGCTTGTGGCCCGCGCGGCGGACCAGGAAGCCGATGAGCGACGCCCTGGCTGTGGGGCTTCCGTCGACGACGTACACACCGAGCATGGCGGCCATCGGCGGGATGCCGAGCATCCGGCCGAACTCCACCGCCCACAGGATGTTCGCGGGGTTGCGGCGGTAGTGCGAGGGCAGCAGCACCGACTTCGCCAGTCGTTCGGCGTAGGCCTCGTCGGTGTCGAGAACGTCGGCGGATGGGGTCACCAGCCGGCGCTGGACCGGAACGAGTTCACCGCGGCGGGCGCGGCGCGTGTCTTCGAGCTGCGCCCGGAGTTCAGTGGTGTCCACGTGCTTTCTCCTTGTATGGCGGCGACCAGCGGAACTGGCCAGTGGGTCGGATGGGTTCACGCGAAGTTCTGCTTGGGCAGGAACACCCGTGCGCGGAACCGCGCGTCGGCCGGACGTTCGGCGACCACGGCGCGCCAGTCGATGACGTCCTGGGTGCGGGTGAAGGCGCGCACGATGTCGGGATCGGTCGCGGCGCGCCAGGCGTCCTGGTCGAACCGGCCGGTATGCCGCCAGGTAGCGGCGGGCATCCCATGCACCGTCAGCGTTTCGGCCTCACCGGTGATGGCGAACAGTTCAGCCATCACGCCGTCGAGCTCGGCTTCGAGTTCCTTGATCTGGGCCTTGATTCGTGCCTGGCGGCGCAAGGCGACCGCGGCGGCGTTCCCGCCTTCGCAGCTGGTGACGCCGACGGTGGGGTGCAGGAGCCGCAGGATCGGCCCGGCGCCGGCGTCCAGTGGTGGAGCGACCTGTGGCAGCACGTGGTCGTGCCAGAAGTCGCCGCCGAGCTCGACCAGGAGAGCGATGAGCTCGTCGTCGCGCTCCACACGGCGGTAGACGAACTTGCGGGTATCGAGGAACAGACACGCGATCCACCCCTGCGTGCGGCCCGAGACCTTGAGCTGCCACTGAACCTGCAGCAGGTAGTGGCTGGGCAGCGAGTCGTTGCCGCGGGCGTCGGTCCACTGGTCGAGGTACTCGCTGGTGGTGGTCTTGGCCTCGACCAGTCCCCCGTCGGAACTGAGGCCGTCGAGGCTGGCCAGCATCCACGGGTGCTCGCGGCTCGCGAGCATCCCGACCCTGCGGGTCTGCAAACCGGTGGCTTCCCTGAACCTTGCCAGCACGTAGCCTTCAAGGTCGCGGCCGACCCGCATCTTGTCGTTGTCGGGCACGCTGATCCCGTGGACCTTGTCCGCGTAGAGCCGGGTCAGATCCGACCACGGGTTGACCCCGCCGACGGTGCTCGCGTCCGACGCCCCGAGTCCGTCACGGCGCCGGGCCAGCCACTGGGCGTGTGAGGCTGAAGCGGGTAAGACGAGTTTCCCGGCTGGGCAGGTCCACGAAGGACCAGGCGGTGGCGCAGTTGAACGGGGTGTCGGCGGTGCGATCGGTGGTGCTGTCACGTGACTGCTCGCTTTCGGTCGGCTGCGCCTCCCGGACGGGGGCGCAGCCGACCGGCCGGCGCGCGAGCGGTGGTCCAGGCCGTGGGCTGGGCAGACCGGTGTGATCCGGCATCACTCGACCGCGGCGAGCCGGGACGCTCGGTGCCGGATCACCCGCGTCGGCTCCGGCCCGGTCGCGCCTGGACGACCGCGCTGGGCGCAGGCACGGTGCGCGCCCTCCACGTCCGGGCGGCCGACCGAACACCGCGGGCGTGGAAGGGGCCCGCGGCGATCGCTCTCACAGCCAGGACTCGTCGTCGCCGGCGATAACCAGCGCCGCGATACGGGCGCTCATCACCGCGTAGGAGATGCAGCCGACGAAACGCTCAGCGTTGAGCAGGGTGTACTCGGCCTCAACGGGCCGGTTCCGGCGGATCAGATCGTCGATGTCGCGGTGCAGACGGTCGTAGCGCTCGTGGATGTAAGGAAGCCACGTGCCGGGAGGGAACTGGCGCCAGAATTCACCTTGGACGACCTGCGCGCGTCCCTGCGCGGCGAGCACCTGGTGCTTGGGGACCTCGGGGACCGGAGTGATCGACTCGGCGCGGACGTTGCGCAGCGCCACTGCTCCGGCGTAGGTGGTCAAGGTGCAGCGAGGGCCATCAGGTGTGGTTTGTTTGTCAGAGACGAGGTAGCGGCCTTCGGCGTCGATAATGCTGCCGTTGTAGAAGACCCGTTGTCCGATCATGAGCACGCTCCACTGTGGATCCGCAGGGTCGGGTCGGTACTTCAGGCGGTGTCCCAGCCCGACTTCGCTGGCCGGGACACCGCTGTGGCTACAGCTCGGCCATCTGGCGGAGCCACTTGTGCACTTCTTGGACGGCGGCGTCGATGTTGTTGAAGACGTAGCTACGCCCACCACCGCCAAGGCAGTAGGTGAAGATCTCGACACCGATCCGCTTGTCGTTGTTGGACGACCCGTAGAACTCGGGAAATAGCAGTCTGATTGCGCCCTCGCTGTTGCGATGGCGGTGGCCGGCGCGTTCGTGTTTGTAGGCCTCGGCCAGAAGCTGTTGCAGCAAGGTGAACGTGTGCTGGAACTTGTGCGTGCTGAACTCGCGATTGCGGGACATGAGGAAGGCGTCTCCTCGCTGGTGGGTGGTGCGTTGACGACGCATCAGCCAGCGGGGCATCTCCGGACGGCACAAGGGTTTCCGCGTCAGCGGCGCGAAGCGCCCTTGGGCGGGCCGGAGGGACCTGCTGCGCTTCTGCGTGTCCGAGCACCGCACCCGCCGCGGCGCCTAGAGCACCGTTGCGGCGCTCACTCGGGCAGCGGAGACGACACTGACGCGCGGCGAGATCAGGTGTCAGCGAGTCTGCGCGGTCGGGTACACGTCGATCGGGAGCGTCATGAACGTGCAGTTCACCCAGCGGCAGACGTCTTCCGCCGCGGGGCCGTATTGGATGTACCAGGTGTCTTCACTGACTCGATCCTGCGCGGTCAATCGAGGATCGCGGTGCGTTTCGGCCTGCCATTGTTCGTCGGTGGTCGTCCACTCCTGCCGGTGTTCGACGAGAATTCCGAACGCTGTCACGAGGTCGGTCCCGGTGTGCGCGACAGCGGTACCGGTCTCCACGACCAGGTCGCCGGGCGCCGGGGCGGTCATCCGTTCGTACATGCGGTGCACGACCGGAACCGGATCGGGAACTTCGCACGCCGTGCGCAACTGAGCCGCCATGGCGACCAGCGCTGCACGGGCGCCGAGCGCAGGCTCTTCGAGGCTGAGGAGGGAGAGGTCAGATCGGTCCGTGCCGGTCACGTCCTGGCGAGGCTGCTTCACGTCAGCGTGCGTGCCGTGGGGCGTGGGATCGGGGGTCATCACGGGCCTTTCGTGCCAGAGGGTGCCGGGACAGGGTGTCATTCGCCGCGTGCAGCGGCAACGCAGGATGGTGCGCGGTGACGCGCCCATCCTGCGCTCGGCGCCTGCATGGCAGGCCGTATGCGTCAGCCTCGTGGCGAGGCACCTTCGGTCAGCTGCGCGGGTCCGCCGCGCGCAGGGAGGTCTTGCGGTGGAGGACGTCGAGGCGGATGATCGGCATGCTCGGCGGGATCTTCTTCAGCGCCTGCCAGGTACCGCCGGAGGTGCGTCGCGGGTCGACGACGGCGATGATCGCGTCGCAGTCGCGGATCATCCACGACGACCTCTCGTGCAGGACGTCGACGCTGAACCGCGTGCCCAGGGTGTCGACCCGGGACGCCTCCCGGCGCGCGGCCGTCAGCCGGTCGCGCCAGTCCTGGTTCCAGCGTTCGTCGTGGCCGGTGTAGGGCTGGTACAGCCACACCGGCACGTCGGCGTCGCGGGCGGCTTCGGCCCAGATCAGATCCGCGCCGGCGGCAGCGCCGCTGATCGCGACCCGTGTTCCGTGCTCGGTCGCAAGCTTCGCCGCGATTCGGCGCAGTTCGTTCTCGAGCCACGGCTCCGAACCGGGCGGGAGGCCTTGGGGACGGTGCCCGGTCAGAGACACACGCGTCCAGGCCCCTACTGGCGCGGATGCCAGCCGCGCACGGTGGTCCATCAGGTAGCGGCCGAGCAGGTTGCGCCCGGGGACCGCTTGGTGCCGCGGGCAGGAGCAGCAGCCCCATGTCTGGTCGTGCCAGGTATTGCGCTCGACCAGCAGAGCGTTTCCGGTTTCCAGAAGCCGGGTGCGCAGCGCGGGGTCGGTGAATTTCGCCTCGATCACGTCCTGCATGACGGCGTACCGGTGAAGGTCGTCCCAGTCGTCTCGTAGCTGGACTTGGCGGCCGCGGCGCTTGGCCTCCCCCGGGGATGGAGCGGCGGCGATCCACGCTCGCTGCTGCGGGTCGAGGGTCTTGCCGGCGTTGTAGCCGGCCTCACCGCTGGGGTAGGTGATGCCGTCCCAGGTGACGGGCTGCTCGTGGAAGTTGGAGAGGAACCGGTGGTGGCCGTGGAATCCGTTGATGAGGTCGAGCATGTGGTGCTCCAGCCGGTGGGGTGCGTTGACGAGCGCACGCCGAGCGGGAACGGCGGTTGTGTGCAAGGGTTTCCGCGTCAGCGGCGCCGAAGGCGCCCTTGCACACACCCGCAATGCCCGCTGGACTCCGCGCCGTCAGCCATCCCCCTACCGCGTCAGAGCACGCCACTCTTGACGTTCCTCGGCGGAGAACCAGATGCGGCGGCACGGGTACTCACGCACGCCGGAGCGGGCACGCCGTCCTAGCCAGAGGACGCATCAGCTGTCGCCGGATGGATCGTCGAGCAGTGCGTACGGCATCTGTTCGGTCCGGAGGTAGGTGTCGAGGAACGTCGCGAGCCGGTCACGTGGAAGCCACTTCCAGCCTTCGACGATGAACCCGGTGTCGTCCCAGGCGCCCTCGAGCGGACCGGTGTAGCCGGGCGCCCACGGGGACGGCTTCGCGCTGGTGCCGGTCTCATCGGCGCGGCGCACCCGAGCTTCGGGTGTGTCCGACGGCCCACGGCCGGTGGCCTCCTGGAGGTAGGCCACGATCTCGGCTCGGGAACCGATGAAAGTGGGAGCGTCGACTCCCGTGTCCCATTCCATATACAGGTCCCGATCTGGCGCTGCCTTGATGATGAACTGTCCCATAGCTGACCTTTCTGATTCCCACGGCAATTTTCATACTGATCAGGCTGGGCGTCCGGCTCCGCGTCGCGAGGCGAACTCGGCGCGATAATGGACATGGGATGCCTGTTGTTCGATCGGTCCGTCGGGGCACTGCTGCATGAACTCGCCACGAGGTCCTGCAGCAGTGCCTGAACTTGGCCACATCGACCGACAGGACCGTGCCCGACTATTTCGAGTAGTAGTCGGCGGCGTCGTGAATCGCGGATTCCAGGCTGTTATTGACTGCCTTCGCCTCTTCGAGCGCGTATTTCGCAGCCTCGATCAGGCTGTAGATTTCGTTGGCGCGCTGGGTGTTGGTTCCGAGAATGAGCTGCAGTTCGCCCCGGAGGGTGTCGAGGGAGTTCTGTGCTTCGGTCAGGACTTCGATCGGGATGGCCTGCGATGACGCGAGGCTGTACAACTTCGAGGCTTCGTCGGGGATCGACATGCACGGTTCCCTTTCACGTCGTGCGTCCCGCCCGTGGCGGCGGGACGCACGCGCTGAACCCCCGGGGACCGCCGGGATGCACGCCGCGTGCAGTTGGGGGCGTGCATCCCGGCGGTTTTCGGGGCAGAGTGCTGTCGCCCTGTCGCCGAGGCGGGGGCAGCGTCGCGGGGAAGCTCGTCAGGAAAGCGGCCGGACCGAAGCCGCTCCCCCGATGCCGTGCTACGCGGTGCGCAGGGCGCGGACGGCGATGGCCCCCACCTGATGGGGAATTTCCGTGACGTCGACGACCGGCACGGAGATCGCACCCGGCGGAACGATCGTGGAGGTGTGCCGTGCGCTCGCTTGGAGGTCCAGCCACAGCACGTGCACGCCGCAGCGGACGAACCGGGCAACGATGCCTGCGGCGCTGTCCTTCTCCCCCGGTGCCACGAAATGGCCGTCGCTGACGACGAACACCAGCCGCGCGCCGGAGCCGCTGGTGAGCCGGAGGCCTCCGTCGAGGGCCCGCATCGCGTCGGTGAATCGTTCGTGCCCGTCATCGGCCACGAACTTCTGCACCATCACCGGCGGCACGCCCGGCTTGGTGATCGCCGTGACCCGCTCGCCGAACGCGACAGTGGCCGAGGTTCCTCCCGCATCGTCCACCGCGTGCGCGACCAGCCAGGCCGTGCTGGCCAGGGCTGAGGTAGCCCAGCTCATCGACCCGGAGATGTCCACGGCGATCCCGACCGTCAGTGGCGGTTCCGGCGGCTCGCGCCGGACGACCTGCCGGAACGGCCGGGCGGTGACCGGCATCTTCCGCGCCCGCTGCGCCGCCCCGAGCATCGCCTCCCGTCCGGACAGACGGCCAGGCGGAACCGCCGAGGCGACAACGATCCGTGCCCGCTCCCGGAACTTCGCGCGGCGCAACGCCCGTGCGGTGCGCCGCGCCAGGTCACGCTCCGCGGCCGTCGGCGGCCGGGTCCCGGCACGGGGATCACTCCCGCCGGTCGAGCTGTAGCCGTGGAAGACCTCCTCGGCTGCCCGTTCGGCGGCCGCCTCCTCCCGCCCGTCCCCGCTCGACGCGGGTGTCGTGCCATATCCCTCGTCGTCGAGTTCGGCGGCGGCCTGCGCGATGCCACGCGTCCCGGACTTGTCCATCGCGTCCCGGAACGCCCGCGTCAAGGCCTCAGCCGGGGAGCCCGGCGCCGGTCGCTCCGCGCCGTCCTCCCCAGAAGCATCCGACCCGGTCCCGCCGTCACCACCGGCGGCGGGATGTTCCTCTGCAAGGCCCATCGCGCACACGGGCGCGGGAACGTCAGCAGGGTCCTCGACCCCCACGACCTCAACCCAGCGGGCCGCGATGTCGAGGAGACCGGCGACATCACCGTCGGAGAGGTCGAGTGCCTCACGCCAGAGGGCACGCAATCGCGTGAAGTCCCTACGCCCGAGCGTTTTCTGGCACAGGGCGACGACCGTGCGCACGTCGGTCTCGTCCAGGGCTCCCGCGTCGACGCGCCCTGCGGTCAGCAGGGCCGCCTGCGCGGCGTGCCACCGGCTTGCCGCCTCGGTGTGGGATTCCGCGTCAGGCAGGACGAGTAGCTGGCTGGCCGCGCGCAGGTAGAGCTGGTCACCAGGACGGCGTTGCAGCTGCCGTCGCTCGATGCGCGGTTCTTCCAGCAGTACGACGGCTCGGGCGACCACGACCGGGATGTCTCCGTCGAACCCGCTCTCCCAGTGAGTGGAGTGGGCATGGGCGGCCTCGTGGCACAACAGGCCGACAATCACCGGATGCCGGCGGCGCCCATCAGGTGTGAGCGGGTTGATCTCCCACGGTTCGGCTCCGGCCAGCGCGACGGGACCGTTGAGGCTGACCTCGGCCTTGGGGAAGGTGAACCAGGCCGGCGGGGTCGTCGCTCCCGCGTCCCACTGCACCGAGACGATCAGGTCGTCTCGGTCTGCCAGCAGGTTGACGCCCTTGTTGAGCCGCACCACGAGCAACTCGCGGGCGTCGTCCAACGCAGAGTTCGTGCGTGTCATGCGGCGAACCTCCGGCCCAGACGCAGGTCGCGAACCCGTGAGCCGAACTTCTTCGTGAGCGCTCCGCGGATTTCGTCGCGGTCGTCGTGCGGTGCCTTGGCTACCAGGTTCCCCAGCGCGTATTCCTGGCCGCGGCGGCGCTCAGTGCGGGCGTAGGACAGCAGGGTCCGCATCTGCGGTGACCAGGTGAGCTCCCCTGCCCGGCGTTTCATGTCGAGGTGTTTGGCGACCTCGACGATCTCCCGTGACACACCCAGCTCTGTGCACAGTTCCCAGTCGGTCACCACTTCGATGTGGTGCTCGAAGCGATCCCTGAGCGCCTCGGACATGCGCGCGCCGGGCACATCGGGGTTGTAGGCGGCCATGACGAACCAGCCTTTGCCCACCGGCAGCGGCTCGAGGTCGGGGTTCATCGGGATCCGCAGGACATTCCGGCCGTCCATCAGCGGATACAGCACACTCAGCACGCGTGGGTCGATGAGGGCGATCTCGTCGACCAGCAGCGGGACATCGAAGAGCACGGAGCGATGCAGGGGCCCTGGCCGCCAGGTCCACGCATCGGTACGCGAGTCCTGGACGAACGTGCCGACGAAATCGGCCTCGGTAGTGTCGGCAGTGCCGACGATGGACTCCATCCCCTCGTGTTTGGCGGTGGCGTCCTGAGCGAACGCCGCCTCGCACAGCGCGGTCTTGCCTGTTCCCGGCGGACCGGAGAACAGGACGTGTTCGCGGTACTTGCGGGCATCCCGCAGAAGCGCGATGTCTTCGAACTCCCGCGCGACCGCGCGCGGCTGGTAGACCTTCCCGTTCGGTCGCCGCTGTGGTCCGAAGGAATGCATGCGCGCGGCTCGCTCGGCCGTCGACGGCGCGGCCGGGACACTCCTGCTGCTTCCATCGTCATCAACATACGGCTCTGCGGCGGTGGAGCTGGAGGAACCCAGGTAGCCCTTGCGCAGCTTGGCAACCATGTCGTCGCCGACGCCGTAGCCGCTCACAGCGACGCTCCCACGGTGGCGGTGCCCTGCTCGTCGGCCGCGCGTCGGAAGCGCGCGACGATGGTCTCGCGAATCTCCGCCGGAATCCTGTTGGCCCGATGCGGGCCGTAGCCGAGATCGGCCAGTAGGGCAGCATGCGGCCGGTCGACTGTGAATTCCGTGAAGTCCCGTGTGATCCGATATCCCTTCTCGGACTTCGCGTTCGTCAGAATCCGGGCCTTTTCCTGCGCGGTCTTAGCAGCGTCGCCCACACCGGCGAAGCAGTGCGCGACGAACTGCCCCGTCGTGTTCTTCGGGCCGTAGTTGATAAGCGTGACGGTGTCGATCACCAAGACCCGGTAGAACTTGTCGCTGCCGTCCTTTGTGGAGTGCAGCTCCCATCCGTGGGCGATCATGGCTGACTCGGGCGCCATGTCCACCGTGCATCACCTTCTTCCGCGTCGTGCGCCCGCCGGGGCGGCGGGGCGCACCCGCGCGCCACCAGCACCGGCAGCGGAGCGCAATCCGCGCGTAGTTCCGCGGATTGCGCTCCGCCGGTGCTGGTGCAGAGTGCGGAGCCCCGGCCGTTCCCGGCGGACTCGACGCGTGGTCGGCCTGCGCTGACCGGCCTGGGTCATAGACCGTGTCTGGGGGCATGGCCAGGCTCCGTCGCGACGCTTTCATCCTGCGAGCACATGACGGGAGAGGGCACACTCCCGAAATGACTGTGTCCCGCTCGTCCCGCAACCACGGCGCCCGACCCGGATACGCGCTCCATGACGCCATCGACCTGGCCGGCTGGGGCGACCGAAGCATCTGGGGCTGGGATGACGGCATCGGCAGTTTCTACGCCCAGCTCTGGCGCAACGGTTCCTCTTCGGACGCACCCGACATCTGGCTCAGCGGCGCCAGTAAGCCCTACCCGTGGCCTGGATGCGTCGCCCTGGACATCGTGCAGCACACCGGCGCAGCACCACTTTCCGTCGTTCAGGCACTGGGCATCGCCGATCCCGTTCCACGTCTACGAGACACCACCGAGATCACACAGCAGATCGACGAGCTGAAACCCCTCGACGACACCGACGGCTACATCGGCGGCCAGCTCTACGCGCTGGCCTGGACCCAGGGCATCGAGACGCTCTCCCCGAGCACACGCGGGCAGGATGACCACAGCAGGCCGGCCCCGGACCGTGTCGACGCCGAACATCACCTCATCACCGGCCGCGTCTACCTCGGGGGTGACGCGGAACGCACACAGGCTTTCTACAGCGGCGCCGACGAAGCGCTCTGGTGGGCCTTGGGCCGCTGAGCCATCCTCAAGCCCGCTCTACCGGGGACATGTGGTCACACGTCCATCAGAACGTCGTCGCCGCAGATGCGCTGCCACTGTTGCTCGAACGACGGCCGGGCCTTCGGCGCGATCCCCGCGGTTGTCGCGACAAGGAAATGCTCAGCTCGTGGATACACGTCGGGCAAGTCTTGGCGCAGCCAGAGCCGTCCGTCGTCGTCGGCGTAGCCGCGTCCCGCCAGCCAGGCACGTGCATTGTTCTCGGTGCCGGTGTACAGCGTCCGCACCGAGCGCCACGATGTCCCCTTGCGCGCGGGGTCGGGCAGGCCGCTATCCTTGTCGCGTGAGGCGAAGTGCAGCCGCCGGACCTCATAGACCGACCATGGCTGTTGGGCGAGGCGGGCATGGAACAGGTCGACGGCGAGAGTGTTCCCGTCGGCGATCAGCCGTTCCAGCAAGCTGTGCGTCCCGAACAGTTTTGACCGGGGATTCAAGGCGATCGCCGGGGCCTCCAGCAACAGTGCGGTCGCCGCTTCGTCGGGGCTCTCCCGCATCCGCGACAACGTCGAGTTCAGTGATCGGCCGCCTGCGTACGGGCAGAATACGCACGCCGACTTCTGGAAGATCACCCCGAATTCGGCCAGCAGGCGCGCCGAGCACGCATCCCTTGTCCAGCCCCAGCGAATCAGTGGATGCGACGGGCTACGGGTCGCGGTCGCGTAGACCAGGTCACGCTTCGCCCTGGTCATTTCCTCGACGCTGTAACCGATAACGTGCTCATAGGGACGGTCGCCGAGGTTGGCCGAGATCCAGGTATCCAGCGGCCAAGCCTTGAATTTCAGCGAACAGCGCCGATGCGACAGCTGCGGCACCGTTCCGGACAGTGTCGATTCCTCGGCCAGCGTCCAAGGGCCGCGGCGATGCAGCCGCTGCGGGCGTGTGGTGTCGTCGAGAACGACGATGCCGTCCGACTCGCGCGGGCCGCCTCGGGCGAGCTGAACAGTTCGTACGCCGCGGTCAGCGAGAAGCGGGAGCAGAAACTGCTCGGCGTCGGTGTAGGTCTGTGCCCATTCCGATCCGACGACGGCGTGCAGCACGATCATGGTGGACGGGTCGATGCCGTGACGGTCTGGATCGGACAGAACCTCGACGAGATAGGCGGAGCTTTCGACGCCAAGACCCCAGCTCACAACATGGAGCGGGCGGGCGTCGCCGGTGATGCCGCGGTGGGGTAGCTCCAGCGGGAGCGCGGGCTCGCTCACCGGCCTGTCCCGGTCGGGGTGGCCGGTTTCGCGTCCGCGAGGGCAGTGAGCGTGGCGACGTGCTCGTCGTAGAGCTCCAGCTTGCGGGTGCGGGTGATGCCGGAGGATCCCGGGCGTATGAGGTGGTCTTTCGCCCAGGCGCAGTCCGCGGCGCGTTCACGGAGCGCCCCGGCCAGGTCCAGGGTTCCGCCGCCGGGGGGCGGTTCATGGGGGTCGGGGACGTAGCGCCACCGCGCCTGCCGGCGCCAGCCATCGACATCGGAGCCGGCCGGTTCCTGGCGAGCTCCGGTGCAGATCCAGGTGTGCCGCTGGTCGTGGCTGGCTTGGGACCACTGATGGTCGTGCAGGATTTCCAGGACCTGGAGGGCGAATCCGTGCAGATGCCGGGGCAGTGTCCAGTTCTCGAGGTAGCCGCGGCTGTCCCTGCGCTGCAGGTTGACCCAGTTCGCGAACGCCTGGCTGCGTTGGTAGAGGTAGTCGACGTAGGCGTCGGTCAGCGTTTCGGAACTGGAGTGGCGGGTGAACTCGCCGACCGCCGCGGGGAAGTGCGCCGTTGATCCGGTCGCCGCTTTCGAGATCCACGGCAAGGGGTGGTCGGTCGCGGCTTGGATGCTCCAGCGGATGTCCTCGTCCGGCCGCCGTTGCAGTTGCTCGATGCTGAGCCAGTTCTGCAGCTGCGCCCGTCCGCCTGGGGTGTCGATCGCCCAGAGCGTGGCTTCTCCGTCCGGCGAGTCGCCGGTTCCGAAGTGCGGGTCACCGAAGCGGGTGGTCAAGCCGTGATAGCTGGCGCGGAGGGCGCCGCGGGAGGTCAGGCCGTGCGCAGGCGTTCTGCACGGTGTGGCCTGGATGTTGAGATCGTCGTGGATGACAGCCATGTCTGGCTCCGCTCTGCGGGCCGGGTAGACCCCCGGCGGGCTCGCCCCTGGTCGGGGCGCCCGTCGCGGGACCGGCCCGGTTCAGCGCAGGACAGACCGGCGCGCTCACCCGACCGGCGTGATCCGGCCGGTCGCCGGCGATAGCTGTGTCCATCCGGCGGCCGGATCACCCGTGTCGGGTCGGGCGCAGCCGGCTTGGCCGCAGCCAGCGGGCCGGTCAGGCTCGGGTCGCCGGGACCGGGGGCGCATCCGTGTCGTCCGGGGCTTCCCGGCGCCGGGGGGAGTCGACGCCGAGCCCGGGTGGTCATCGGGTGAACGGCGACAGCGCGTCCAGTCCGGGGATCGCAGTGGTGGCCAGATTGCGCAGCGTCTGTTCGTGTTCGTCGAACAGTTCGACGTCGAGCCTGGGGTTGCGTTCGATCAGCAGGGGACGGTGGTCGCGGCAGTTGTCGGCGAGGCGCAGCAGCATTCCGGCAAGGTCCGGGTCACCCCCGTGCGGATACCGGACGGTCTTGATCGGTGAATACAGCCAGCGGCTTTTCTCGCGCCAGTGCTCGAGCTCGGACGCGGAGCCGCCGGGGACCGGTCGGCCCATCGACGCCCAGACTCGGCGCTGGGCGTCGGTCGCCTGCGACCACTGGTAGTGGTGCAAGACGGTCAGGAGCGCGTTCGCCGCAGTGTGCAGCTGCGCCGGCCAGTGGCGCCACATCGGGTAGCGAGGGTCATTCCAGTCTTGGCGGTCGCCCCACGCAGCCGCAGCGTCGGCACGCTGGAACAGGTAATCGGTGTAGGCGGATGTGAAGGTCGCCAATGTGGACTCGGAGAAGTGCCGTTGCGCGCCGGCCACGAAATTCGCGGTCGAGCCCGTCACGGCTTTGAAGGCCCAGGGCAGAACTGCGTCGTGGGCGCCGAGGATCAGCCAGCACGACGAGCTGTCGCCACACACGAGGGTGGTCCGGAGCTGCCGGGCGGCGAGGTGCACTCGTCCGGCCGGAGAGTCCAGCGTCCACGCGCCTGGTTCGGCACCGCCGGCGAGAGAACGCGCGGGTTCGCCGAACAGATCGCGCAGATGTGTGCCGCGGGCGTGGATGTGTCCTTGGACCATGAGCCCGTAGGCGGGCGTCGTGCAGGGCTCGTGGTCGATGGTCAGGTCGGGATGGATGCGGGCCATGGCGGGTGCTTCCTCATCGTCGGCCAGGCCACCGGGCCGGTGGCGGCGGGCGCCCCGGGATCGAGGGCGCCCACCGCCGAGCCGCCGGGTGACCGCGCAGCCACACCCTGGCGCTCGCCCGACCGGGGTGTGATCGCGCGTCAGCGCGACCGAGCGCAGCGAGGCGTGTCTCACCCGGACGGCGCGGGCAGCGGGGTGTGGCTGCGCGGTCACCCGGCGGCTACGGTCGCTGCCCTCGACCTCGCTGCCCACGGCTGGCAGTGCCGCCTGAGATGCCCTCAGGCCGCTGGGTCCCGCAAGGGCATGAGCAGGTGCCGGAACGCCGTGGGGTCCAGGAGCTCGGGAGGGGTGTCGGTGAGCACCAGCGGCCGCTCCGTGTTTCCCGTCGGGTGCAGGGTGACCATCTCTTCACCGAACGACTGCAGGGCGTCGACGACGTACTCCGGGTTGAACAGGAACTCCGTCGGTTCGCTGATGCCGGTGACGATGGCGACGCGGCCCGGCGCGCTGACCTGGTCACCGCGATCACCCAGCACCGGTGTGATCCGCACTGCCAGCGGGTCGAGCAGAACAGCGACTCGCCCCGGGATCTCCTTCTTCGCCGTGAGCACGGCCGCCGCTCGCTGAGTTTCGCGCAGCATCCATTCCCGGTCGATGACCGTGTTTCCCCGCGATTCGGTGGGGAGAACGTGCTGATAGTCGATGTACTCAGGGCTGGTCGACGTGGTGATCAGGGTCGTGTCGCCGCAGCTGAATGACACGATCGGAGGCTGCCGGTGCCCGGACTCAGAGGCAGCAGTGCTGGCGTGCCAGCCGACCTTGATCCGGTCGGCGGTCAGGCGCTTGAGGAATTTCGCGAGCAGGTCTCCCTGCACGACGGCGCCACCACGTGTCGTGTCGGTGAGCACGGTGATGGCGGGCACGCGGGTCGTCGCCAGCCGGAAGCGATCGGTGCCGGCCAGGTTGATCGCACCGTCGAGTACCTCCAGATGCAGCCCGGACAGCATGGGCAGCGCGGCGTCATTCCGGACGGCGCGCAGCACCCGAGTGGCCTGGGACGCGAAGAGGTCGCGATCCAGCTGCGCCACGGTCGCGAGCTCACGCGGCACCGGAGGGAATCCGTCCATCGGTACCGCGGTCAGCGGGACCGCGTACCCGGCCAGTTCCAGGACCGGCCTGTCCGGGTCGGTCGCGTCGATGGTGACCCGCATACCGGCGAGATCTTTCTTGCGGTGCCCTTTCACCAGTGCAGTGAGCAGCTTGGTCAGCTCGACCCGGTTGAGCAGGACGCGGCCGTGCATGGTGTCGGCATCGGGGACGCGAACCTGGATCGTGGTGTCCCCGTTGGCGCCGGTGACGATCAGATGATCGCCGCGGCCTTCCAGCAACACACCGCCCCAGCCAGACCACGACCGATCGATCGGCACCAGCCCGGTCGTCACGAGTGCTTCGGCAAGCGCGCCGCGGTCTGTCGACAGGCTCAGCGGCTCAGCCGGACCTGGCGTGATGACGGGCGCCGCCTCCGCGGAGTACGCGGTCATGAGATGTCCTTCCCCTGCACACCACCGAATCGGGCGTTGGTGGCGATCTGATGCCGTCGGGATCGAGGGCGCCGTCACTCAGGGCGGATCGCGACGGGCCACGTGAGCGGCAAGGATCAGCGCGCTCGGCCCGTCGCGATCCGCCATCGTCGGCGGCGCCTCGATCCGGACGGCGCGTGGCGGGCGCGGTGGCTCAGCCGGCCGCGTCCGCCACGCACCACCGGGGGCTACCCGACGCGCAGTGCCAGGCCCTGCAGGAGCGTGTACACGCGAGCGACATTGGCGTCGGCGGCGAGGATCCTCTCGACGACCAGTTCAGGGGCCGACCGCCAGTCCCCGGTGGCAGGGTCGACGCCGACCACGACCACCGGGCCGAACAGCGGCAGGAAAGCCGGTCCGCTGCCGAACATGTCACGGGCGAGTTCGACGTCCGAGGGGCTGGCCGGGTGGGTACCGTCGATGACCGTTTTCCACACGCCGGCGCGGAACGCGGCGGCCCGCACGTTGTCATAGCGGTCAGGGTCGTCGGTGTAGTGCCCGTCATCATTGATGAGGAAGTCCACTGTGGACAAGCAGGTGGCTGCGTCGATCGGGCTTCCCAGATAGGCGGCCAACGCGGCGAGCACGGTCCCGTCCTCAGAGCGCTTCAGCGAGATCCTGCGCACCGGATCGGTGAGGTCGCAGGGAATCAGCAGGGCGTGGACGGCATCGTTCTCCTGCTCGGAACTGGCTGTCCACCGCATGCCGTCGGCGATCAGACTGTCCGATGTGGGTACCGTGCTGTCGCCGTGATCGTGGGGCCGATCGCGTGCGGCAGTGTTGGTCACGTCGAGGCTCTGCTCGCGGTCGAACCGTGTCGTCGGGTGGTGCTGGGCCATCAGGCGCGCTCCTTCGGCTGGGCGTCAGGGACACGACGTCATGAGCACACCGAGCGGTGGTCCGGAGGACGGCGGAGGTTCTGCCCGGAGGCCCGATCCGTTGCCAGGCGAGAAACTGTGCTCACCTGGGCCCTCCGGGCAGGTTCATCGCCGCACCGCCGCCGCGCGGTGTGCTCGGCTGAGTTGGCCCGGAGCCTGCCGCTGGAGCCGACGTCGATGCCTGTGGCCACGAGACGTGCGAGCGCGGTAGGCTGTGCACGCGTTTCCTTCCCGGGGTAGCACCCCGGGGTTGTGGGGTCATGCAATGCCGGACACGTTTTTGGCACCTCGTTGCTAGCGAGGGACCTTCGGGTCGGACGTGGCCGGCCAGCCCACCCCGGGAGACCGGGGTGGGCTTCTTTCGTTCCGATCGGCGTCAGGCGGCGGGTTCCTCCTCGTCGGCGAGTTCCCGCGCCGCGAGTTCCTCCGCCTCGTCCGGATCCGTGGCCACGACGAAGATCGAGTGCCGCTGAAACTTGCCGCTGCCATAGCTGTTGTCCACAACAGGCACCTCGCCCCTCAGGACCGCGGCGACCAAGAACGGACCGCCGTCGTACTCGCTCAAACCCACAACGGTGTAGGGAAGCTCGTCCACGCCTCCTCGTGTCACCATCGTCGGCGTATCCGAGCCGTCGCCGACGTCGGCGATCGAGCGAGTCCCCCGGAGGTCGGGGTGCCCGGTGGAGTCGGCATCGCGGCCGAGGGGGATGAGAGTGCGGCCGAGGGCCAGGATCGCCGTGCCGACCGCACGGCAGGTGCGCAGAGGCGACCGACGTTGCTGGAGTCGATCGTTGGTGCTCGACGCCCGGCGCAGGCCGGGATCGTTCGCGTGCATGGTGACTCGCTTTCCGGTAGGTGGAATGGCGCACGGTGGGCGCCTGAGATGAACTGGCCAACTGCTAGGGCGGGTCTGATGGGCAGTGGGGTTCGTGCAGCAGCACGCGGGAGCCCTCGTCCTCGCCGGGGTAGGACGTGGCTCGGCAGACTCGGCACCTCTCGACTTCCCAGATCCAGCTATCGCCGATGACGTAGCGGCCGGACGGGGTCGGGGTGATTCGTTGGAGGCCGTACTCCTCCCACTCGGTGTCGAATAGCAAAAGGTCGTCCCCATCCCAGACCGCGGCCGCGACACTGTCCGGGGCCTCGGCGTGGAGCCGGTTGATCCAGTCCACGACACGCTCGGCGGCTTCGCGGCCGAAGTGCGGCACGGCCCACCCGTTCCACCGGTGCGGGGACACCCACGCCGGGAAGACCTCGTCGCGATCGTCGGCGTACAGGCAGATCAAGACGAACCCATTGTCGTGATCCGCCTCGTCGTCCCCCGTGGGTTTCGCTCGGCGTTGTCCATTGAGGACCGACTCGCTCCGGACCGGTGTGGTGGCGCGGTGGTGTTCCGGGGGCGTCGTTGCCCGAGGGTGCACGACGAGACGGAGCTCGGTCGCGATCTGTTCAGCCTGGCCGGTGATCTCGTCGCGAGTAGTTCGGTAGCTGACTCCTGTGGCTACGTCGTCGAACAGGCTCATCAGGACTCTTTCCTTCCAAGGTGCGCGACAGCGCCCGTCCTGCACAACGCCCCGGAAGGGCGATGCGCAGGACGGCGACGCCGTCAGGTGGTCTGTCCACGTGTGATCACCGGCTCAGCTCTTTAAGCGCGGCTTTGATGAAGTCCAGGTGGACGAAGTCGGACGTCGGGCCGTAGTGAGCGAGGAGCTGGGCCCGTACCGCGGACGGGCTCGCGTCGATCGCTCGCTGGGCGTCGATGCGCTCGACGGCGTGAGTGACGTAGCTAAGCGGGTGCGCAGCTTTGACCAGGCGGGCGATTTTCTGTGCGACGACAGCGGCTTTCTCCATGAAGGTCTCTCCCGGTCCTGCGCTCGGCACACCGAGAGCAGGTGCTCATCGGCGGCCCCGCGTGTGGGGCGGCGCCTGAAGGACCGGGCCCGCACACGGCCCCGCCGCATCGCGCTCGGCGGTCCGGGGTGGGATCGCGCGTCAGCGCGACCGAGCGCAGCAAGGCTCGTCTCACCCGGACGGCGCGGGCATGCGAAGTGGCGGGGACGACGCGGGCGCCGGTCATCCTGAGCGCGCCCCTGATCGCTGCGGGGCCGGCATGGGCACGGCGACTAAGCCAACTCCGGGACAGGGCAACGGGTCCGCAGGCTGACGTGCGACAGGAGACGCTTCCCGCGCTAGTGTGGAGGATTTCGGCTCAGTGCTGCTGTCCTACCGGCGATGAACCGGATGTTCACGCCCGTCGACCCACACGCTCCAGGAGTCCGAGTCCGTCGGCGGGGTCAAGACCCATCCCCCGGCGGCGATGAACCCTTCCACCGTCGCGCGGACCACCCCTGGCCCGTACGCCTCGATCACCCGGTCGTCGTCTGCGCTGTCGAGGATCGCCGCGCACTTGGTGGTGTAGTCGATTCGCACCCGGAACCTGCCCCGACCGGTGTCGTCTCTCCTGCTTCGGGTGTTCCGCTGGTGAGTTGCCATCTGTTCTCCCCGTAAGCCGGTGGCTCCGTTGTGGACAGACGGGCCTGAGCGGGCCGGGCCGGTTCCGCGCAGCGTGACCGCGGGCACCTCGCGTCGCGAGGGTGTCCGGGGGTGCGCGGAACCGGCCGGTCTGCTGGTCTGGCGTCATCCACAACGGAGGCCACTGGCGCCGGGGTCAACACAGCGCACGGGCGGGGTTGGCGAGCGCTACATCGCCTGTGCGAGGGCAACCGTCGGGCCAGGCGGGTTCGGCAGTGCGCGGCTACAACAGTCCTTCGCGCACTTCACCGCTCGGACGGCTTTCTACTCTCCGACCAGCTCCCAGGACCAGGCTTTCCCGAGGATGCAGTACCGGCCGCTCTTGGAGGGCGTGATGCGCTCGGGAACGTAGCCGGGGTCGCGAACCTTGTCCGTTTCGGTGACGACGAGGGTGTCGCCGTCCCAGGCCGCTCGTGCGGTTGATCCCGGCGAGTTGATGTGGGCGGCGACCAGCTTCGCGATTTCGCGGCGGAACAGCGGGACGGCCGCGTTGTTCCACGTTTCGTCGACGACCGCGGGGAAAATGGGCCCGTCAGCCGGGCCGGGGAACCGCACGAGCACTTCGCCCGCCTGCGGCCTCTTCATGATCCGGTGACGATTCTGTGCGATCCTGATCAAATCGTTGTGCCTCATAAGGACTCCTGCGATCGGGAAAGGCTGGCCTTGCAGCTGTAAGTGGCGGCAGGGGTGGCGCAGCCGGACGGCCGCGCCACCCCTGCCGTTGGTCAGTGGTCGATGCCGGTGCGGGACCAGTGGGTCACCGCGTTCCGCTCCGTCTGGGTGCGCTGGTCGACCTTGTCGTGGTCGTCCTGGAGCGCCCGGAGAAGACCGCCGGGGATGTGGGCATAGCGCTTCACCTTCGCGATGACATTCGTGGCGCTGGTGATCTCGCGCGGCTTGGTGTGACCCACCCAGAGCGTGGGGCCGGTGTTGCTGCTGTGGCTGGCCTTGGCGAAGAAGGTGCTGAGCACGTGGTCGTATCCGACGACGACGCTGTCGGCGTTGGCCGGGTCGCGGGGGGTGAGGTGGTGCATGGTCACAGGGGCCTCCCGGGGCTGCGGTTGGTGAGCTGACGAGCTGCGGTTCAGCACGCCGGGCAGGGGCCCGTAGGGCGGACGGCCGGGAGCGTTCGTCCGGCCGGGTGGGATCGCCGGAGGCGACCGAGCGCAGCGCGGCTTGTCTCACCCGGCCGGATGGATGCGCCTGGTCGGCCGTGAAACCCCCGACCGGTGTGCTGGCCTGGTTCGTTAGCGCAGTTCCGCAGGCCCCGGGGCGGCGGGATCGACGGGCATGCACCCTGGTTCTCCGCGGCACACCAGCCGTGACTTGTCCAGGTCCGGTGCACGCCAGAACCCACACGGTGCGACAGTCCATGTGAGGCAGGTAGCCGGATATCGATCGGGGTCGTCCGCGGGTTGTCAGGCAGGCATGTCCCGTGCGGCCGCGTCGGTTCGTCGCCGTAGCTCGGCCAGTGGCAGTGGTCGCACGAGGCGGTTGCGCTGTTCCTTGAGGATCGCGACATCACCGAACTCGGCGCGGAACTGTTTTTCTTTGTGCTCGTAGTCGGCGTACCGGTCGGGGTGCTGCTCGATCAGGCGTAGCCAATGTGCCTGGCCGCCACGGACACAGCAGCCACCACGGTTCGCGTGGCTGAAGCCTTCCTGGTACGCGGCTGGAGGGGGCAGGCCGAGCTCGCGGGCCTCGGCGAGCATTGCGTCCTTGGTCAACCCTGGCTCTTCGGTGAGCGGAAACTCAACCTGCCATGGCGCCCAGCCGCGGCGGATCCCGGGGACACGGCGCGCTTCGGTGGCGTCGATCCCGACGTAGAGGGTGGTGGTGTCGGGATCGGAATTGGCCTCCAGCCAGCGCCGCGCCGGAACTTGCTTGAGGATCTTTGAGCACGGGGCGATGCGTGCGTTCCCGAGAAACCGGGAGTCCCAGTAGACCTCGAACGGTGTCCTTCCGTCGGCGCCCCTGATCAACGGGACGCCGAGCTGATCCGCCGAGGCGGACAAGAATTCGTACAGCGAGGGCTCTTCGATGCGGGTGTCGGCGAAAAGGAGGACCAGGTCGCCGATGCCGTGTTGTGCGGCGACGCGTTGGGCCGTGCACCAGCTGCCGATGCCGCCTGAGTATTGGACCACGTGCACGTCAGGTCTCCGTTCCGTGTCCAGCGCGACCGCGCAGCGCAGTACGGCGCGCCGAAACTTCGGTTGCTGGGCAAGGGGTTGTGCTGGGGTGGCCGGACAGCTCTGCCGCCGAACCACCCCAGCAAGGGGCGAAGGTCAGTTCGCCTTCCGGCGGCGCAACTCCTCGTTGGCCGCCCGGCTCCCTTCGACAGCCCTCGTCATGTCGGTGGGCCGACGTTTACTGCGGCCTTCAGCGGCGTCTCCCGCAGCCGCCTTGGCACTGTTCTTGATGTCCTCGGTGGAGAATCCCTCGGTGGGCTGGCCGCTCATCGACGTAGTGGCCTTTCATGGCTGCGCGACGAAGTCGCGGCTCGGAAGGCAGCAGGCATCGTCGTCTCATCCTGGCCGCCTTGCCCGCCGGCTGGCGGGGCAAGGCACGAACAGGCCTATCGGCGTATGGACAGCCTGGGCGACGTGCTCGGCCGTGCGGGTGGGATCGCGCGTCAGCGCGACCGAGCGCAGCGAGGCTTCGTCTCACCTGGACGGTGCGGGTGGTCGTCGTTGTGGCTGTCCGTACGCCGATGGGCCACAGTGTCGCCGCACCGCTCTGCGGCGATGGCGGCCTGAGGCTGAGTCAGGACTTGGCGCTGACAATGAGGATCGCGGCGACCGCGCGGATTCGTTAGCAAGCCGGGAGACGTAGAGAAGGTGAGGCGGTGGGCCCGGCCCGAAGTCTGCAGGCCGGGCCCACGATGCTCAGCCGGCCTTCATCTCAGACCGGTGCCAGCGGCGGACGTCATCGAGTGCGCCGTCGATGGAGCCGTACCGGGTGACCCGCTCGGCACCGAAGGCGCTGCTGGTGATCTCCACGGTCACCCGGCCGTCTAAGTCCTGCTTCCAGAACCCCACGGGGAAGTGAAGCGCGATCGCACCGTCATTTCCGACAGTGACGCCGCGGCCCTCCAAGTGCTCGTATGCCTGACACAACAGCCACTCCAGCTCGGTCACCTTCGCTTGGAAATCGTTGTTCACGTACTCGGTGAAACCGCCACGCAGGCCGTACTCGCGGGCCACACAGAGCCTGCCGCGGTGATACAACCGCTGAACCAGTACCCGGGCCGCGACGAGAACCACGATGACGAGCATCCACACGATCAGGAAGTTGAGCCAGTTCAACCAACCCCAGTCCGCGAGGTTGAGTAGGGATTCACTACCGGGCGGCGGTGAGGCACTGGCGAGTAGCTGCGGGAATTGATTCACACGGGTCTCCTGTGGACGGTTACCTGCCTCGTCCCGGCTGGGGCGAGGCGTCACCGTGAGACCGGCGCCGGCGATGAACGCCGGGAGCCTTCTGCGATAGCCGTCAGGGCAGGGGGCACGTCCGAGCGCAGCGAGGCGGGGCTCCCCTGCGTCGGCTGTGGTGAAGGCTCCCAAAGAGAACGCCGCGCCGGTCTAGGCTGTGACGCCCTCCCCTCCGGACGGAGAGACGGGCGTACGCAGGCCGCTGCGGCGGAGCGAGGTCAGGAACGGGATGACAACTTCGTGACCGCTTCCTCGATGAACTCCAGTTGCGTGAACGGCGCGTTCCTGCTCAGCGTCTCGGTGAGCTCGCCCTGGATGAACGCGGGCGACGGATTCACGACGCGGACGTTGTCGATCATCCTGATCGCGCTGATCACGTCCTTCTCACGTCGGTCTGGCGCAAGGTGATGAAGCTGCTTCGCTACGAACTCGGCTTTGTCCATGTCCGGCTCCCGGTCGATGTCCTCGGCCAGCGTGAGCTGGCGGCGTGGCTTCCCCTCCTGTTTGCGGGGCGGCACGACCCAGACCGGTGGCCATGGACCGGCCGGGGTGCTGTGCTCGGCCGTGCGGGTGGGATCGCGCGTCAGCGCGACCGAGCGCAGCGAGGCCTGTCTCACTCGCACGGCCGGGCGAAAGGACTTCGGGCGCAGCCACGGGCACCGGTTAGCGTCGGTCAGCCTCGGCCTGGACACTCGACGCCGAGCGGCCTATGGATTACGACGCCGCGGCGGCCGACAGGTGACAGACCGGCGGACAGTGGCAATTGGACGCACTGCGCACGCTGCACGAGCAGAGAGAAGCATGGCGTTGTGGCAGCCCGCCGGGCCGTGGTGCCCCCGGCGGGCGCTTGCTTGGCGGAGAACGCACCTACAAGGACTGGCTCCAGCGTGCTTCCACGAAGCTCACGAGTCGTTCTGCTTCGTGCACGGTTTCTGGGGCTGCCGGGACCCGCTCTGCGCTCTCACGGGCTGCTGCGAGTGCGCAGAGCGCCTCGTTCAGGAGGCCGGCTGGATCGACTTCACCGCCCAGCGAAGGCGATGAGGTTCCGGTTGTCGCCCGCGTGGGTGCTGCCCGCGACGTAGCCGAGCATCACCAACGTCATTGCGACGCCGGCGGCATCGTATTCCGCCGCCCGGCTGAGAGCTGAGCTATCCAAGGCCAACTCCGTCTGGATCCGAAACGTAGGCAGCGACATCTGACCAGAGGATCGTTGCCCTGGTCACGTCAGCCGGGTGCACGTCGGCCCAGCGACCGGACGACTCGCGGTAGAGGGTGCACACGTGGTCACCGGCTTCGGTGAAGACATCCACCCGGTCCGCGCTGCGTTCGTCGTACGCCGCGGAGTCACCGTCGACCTCAGCCCACCAGCGCATAACAAGATCACTCACTCTTACTCCCTATTGGTGCGGTAGGAAAGTACGCGCTCGACCGTCCGTAATGGACGGTCGAGCGTGGTGGTCTCGTCTCCTTCGGTTGGGAGACGAGACCCGCTGACGGGGCTAGACCGCCTGAGTGGCCACCAGTGCGGCATCCGGGAGACGGACATCGCAGTCGAGGACGCCGGTCCGGATGACGCGGCGGACCTGCGCAGGGCCGAAGAAGAAGTTGGTGCAGGTCTCCTGCATGTCGCAGTCGACGATCTCCCCGACTTCGATCTCGTGGCCGTTGTACTCCTGCATGCAGCCGCACCCCAGCTCGGCGAGGGTGATCGGGCGGGGATCGATGGCGTGACCGTCGAGGATGATCATCGCGTGCTCCTTGCTGGTCGGTGCTGTGTGGACTGCCGCAAGGCCTGCAGGCGGGGCGGGGGCAGGCAGGGGTGGCCGCTTGCGGCCATCGCGCAGCGACGCGAAGCGCCTTTGCGTGTCCCCGCCCGGTCTGCTGTCCTCTGGAAGTCCTCACAAGGCTCGACCTGCTGGAGGGAGGTGTTCACCTTGCGGGTTCGTACACGAACTCGAGATCGCGCCAGTCGCGTCGATGATGGGGAGAGTCAGCGCAAGGGGTGCACGGAAACGATCGGTGCGGTTGGGTTCGCTGGTAGCCTACCGCCAGCTGGTGGCCTCGCTGGCCCGCTGAACGAACAGCAGTCACCGTTCGGACTTGTCTGCTGGGTCGCGCCCGTTGTGCTAGTGCTAGCTGCCCGCAGGTCGCGTGATCGGGCGGGGTACTGCGTCCGCAGCCACAACGTCGCCTACTACACCTGATTCGCGATCGGTTCAGGCAGTCGTCATTCGCGCAGAGTGCTCACAGCGGCGCAACGCCTGGTCGCTGGCGCGGCTCGAAGAGCATCGGCCAGTAGCTTCAACGCGCTACAGCTGCCTGACACTTTCGTCGGGCGGGCAGTCTCGACGTCGTCCGGCATCATCCGACTGGGCTTGGTACCAGCCTAGAAAACGGATGCAGGGTGGATTGGAGTCGACCAGCACGTCTACCACGCAAGGTTTCTACGGCGACCAAAACTAGGCTGGGTGAAAGGCGCGGGTGTCGTCCCCGGGCCTCGCCGGGGACGACACTCGCCAGAACTCAGCGGCGGCGGTCGTTCGCGGCGCCCTTCAGCTCCAGAACGATCCTCAGAACCAAACCCTCGGCCAGTTCGATGGCGTCGATGGCTTCCTTCGCGGCCGATGCTATCCGCTCCTTCCGCTCCTTCTCTGCCTTCCCGAAAGACTTCGACGCATGCCCAACGGGCACGGCGATGTGTGCACTGGCCTCACGCAAGCCGTTGAGGCCCTTCTTGATGGTCGCGGCGAGAGCGTCGAAATTGGAGGCTTCTTCGGAGTTCGCCATCGGATGGTCCTCTCGGTGTGCCCCGCCCGAGTTGACGGGGCCCACCCTGCGAGCACCGGGACCGGGGTGACCACAAGCCGCATTCTGTTCGCGGCTTGTGGTCACCCCGGTCCCGGTGCATGCTGCGGTAGCCCTGTCAGCCCGGCAGACATTCCGCAAAGAGCCCGATGTCGCCCCTTCACTCGGGCGCCTGGCCCGGAGCTTGGCCGAGAATTTCGCACGGCACGAACCGCGACATATTCGGGTTGGCACGCCACCATGCGGACATCGCATGAAGGCAGGGAGGTCAGCGGAGTGCCTGTGGCGTTGTGTGGTGCACGCAGCGAAACGCGGGCACGTCGGTGCACTCGTTGGTGCTGCACTTTGCCCGTGAGGTCAACCGTTGTGTCTGCATTAGACAGACACAAACGACACCAAGGGTCCTGCGGCGAGTCACGACCGGTGAGGTAGCGTCACCCTGTCCGCGGGACCCAAGCACTTGCGCCCGCGGTGCAGGCGACCGTAGAACGGCCTACCGCAGGAGCACGGGCGGAGCGACTCGTCACTGCTTCGCTGAACTTGTGACCTCAGAGGCGCGTTAGCGCGCTTGACTGCCTCTTTCGCTGGATTCGTCACTGCTTCGTCGACAATCTCATTGACAGCCTTCTTCGCGGCGCGAGCGATTTTGCCCATTCGTCAAGCTCCTTAGTCTGATGCGTCGCCGTGAACTCCGGCGAGGGTGCGGGTTCCACGGTGTTTAGGGGCGGAACCAGCAGGAGCGGCGGTCGCGGACCGGCCGGGGCGTGGCCGCTCGGCCGACCGGGTGGGATCGCGCGTCAGCGCGACCGAGCGCAGCGAGGCCTGTCTCACCCGGTCGGCTGGGCGTTCAGCGCTTCGGGCGCAGCCGCGGACGTCGGTCAGCGTCGGTGAGCCCTCAACACGGGAGCAGCAACCGCTGTGTCCACGTGACGCCCGACGAGGCCCAGCCCGAAGCCCTGAAACGCTCTGGTCGATCACTCGGCCGTGGAGTTCGCCTGGCCGTCGTCGGCATAAGCCGAAGTCTGCGGAACTTCCGAGTATTAGTCGTATGTAAGCGTTATGCGCGCCGCAGGTGACTCACGGCATGGTCCGACACAAACAGATCGAACCGGCCCGAGTTCAGAGTCAGATATATGACCTGCTGACGATCACGGCCCTACCGGGGCGTCCGGTAGACAGCGGTGCCCCACTTCCGGCACGTCTGGTTCAGCGGTTCCCACGGGTTCGCGCGCAGGAACCCTGCGCCGGCGAGTGCCGCATCGGCCGTTGCGGCGGTCTCCAGGTTGCCGTGGTCGTCCACTGTGGCCAGACACGTCGCTTCAATGAGGACGTCGGCTCCGTCCTGTCCTGCGGCCAGCACGATCACCCTGCCGTCGGCGGGGGTCCACTCTGTTTCGTGGGGTACCGGCTCGGCCATGGCGCCCTCAGGCATGGTGGCGATCGCGTTCACCCAGGGGATGCCGAGACGGGCTTGCCGTTCGCCCGGCTCCAGCTGGTCGAATTCGAGAATCTCGTCGACGGTGAACACCGCGTTGCCGTCATGGTCGGTCGCCGCGGTGAACCGCCCCAGCGGTGGCACGACGCGATCGACAGTGCCGAGCCATTCATCGGTCGCGTCCTCGTACACGGTGAACGCCGCTTCCGGTGCCACCTGGGTCAGGTCGTCGATCAGGACGGCTACGTCACGCCCCACGAGGTCGGAAGACATGTAGGCCTCACCGAGGTGAAGAGTCTGGCGGGAGTCGGGGTCGTCGTCGGTGAGCCCGCGGGCGCGGAGTACCGCGGCGACGGCGCGGACGCGGTACGGCGGGCACGAGTGGACGATCAGGGTGGTGTTGGTGTCGCTCATCAGCTGCTGCCTTCAAGGTTCGGCACCGCCAGGCACCTGGCCGCTGCCGGGTGTCTGGCGGTGCGGGGTGCCGGTGTCAGAGGTCGAGCAAGCTGCCCAGGACGCGGTTGGTGAGGCGTTCCTGCAGCAGGGCGCGGGAGAGCAGGCGGCCGGCGGCGAACTCGTCAGCGACGAATTCGGCGATTGCCTGCGGGCACACCCGGGCGGCTTCTCGCATCCACGCCCCGCGTTCGGTGCCCGTGCCGTCGGTGACTTGGCCGTTGAGCAACATGCGGAACTGTGTGACGTCGCCCCGTTGGCTCAGGGGTCTGCTGTATCCGGTGAGGCAGTCGGTACAGCCGCAGTCGTGTGGGTCGATACGGTTCAGCGATTCCGCCATGCCGGTGCTCCTGATCCTCGCGAGGTGCATGGACCAGGTCCCCGGAGCGGGCGACCGTCACCGCCGTCCAGGCAAGATGTTCGCAGCCGCGCGGCGGTGCAGCCTGGACGGCGGTGACGGCGTATACCGGGTCCGCACCGGGGCGATCAGAAGTGCCGCGCGGGTGTCCCGAGCGCCGAAGCCCAGGTGCGGATCCGGTCGAGATGATCTGACTGGATGCCGGTGCGTGGATCGACGTGGCTCAGGAGGGTCGGTGCCGCGAGGCGCTGCTTGTCGAAGTCGGCTCGCGCGGCCGCGAACGCCGGGTCGTCGTGGTCGTCATCAAGCCATGCCAGAGGCCGACCCGCCGCGTAGCGCGCGACCGTGGCCCATTTCCAGTTGCCGTCGCGGCGCCAGCCCTGCGCGCCGGCGCCATAGGAGAGAAGGTCTTCCTCTGGAAACTCGATCACCGGTAGCCGTGGCAACCCGATCGCCGGTCCGATGTGGGTGTTGGCTTCGTGCTGCCAGGTGGTGCACCACATCAGCTGGAGACCGGTGTCGGCGGCCAGGTCGAGTAAGGCGGTCCCGTGTGCCGGGTTGAGCCACACGCGCATCCCTCTGTGTTTTCTAGTCTGCCGTCCGGAGAACCAGCCGCCACTGGAGGTGTAGCGGAAGGTCTCGAACCCCCGCGGGCGGCGGTGCGGCGGTGCCGCGTAGGGGTTGAGGGGGCCGTCGACGTCGATCAGCAACAGTCCCGTGTGGTTCATCGTGTCCTCCGGTTGGTCGCGGTGCTGAGCACGCTGTCGCTGGTGGGAGGCCATGGCGTCCCCTGGCAGGGACGCCATGGCCGCTGGCCGGATCAGGCCGTGACGGCTACGAGCCCTTTCCGGCGCTTCAGGACAGCCTGGTAGCAGTTGCTTTTGTGTTTGTGCTGGTACTTCGGGCAGTCCTGCGGTACGCACCGCCAGGTGTGCGTGTGCGGTGACAACGTGCATTTCAGGCTTGGCTGAAAACACTTGTCGATGTGCGTGTGGCTCACGGCGTCTGTCCACTTCGGTCGTGCTGGAGATGGGACGAGCGCGCCGGAGCACGGTGGATGGGGACCGCAGGGCGGGCAAGAGCCGCGCGCTCGGCCGTCCGGGGTGGGATCGCGCGTCAGCGCGACCGAGCGCAGCGAGGCTTCGTCTCACCCGGACGGCGCGGGCGTGCGGTTCTTGCCGCGAATCCCCGTCCTCCGTGCTGGTGTCACCCGTTCCGCCTCTGCGCTGAAGTGTGGCGAGCAAGCCGCGCGGCAGCTGCGAGTGAGGCCAGCCGGGCCTGGTGCCGCCGGATGCCGGTCAATCGTTCAGCTGGGACGAGATGGCGGGCAGGCGGCCTGAGGTCAAACGGTGCTATGGGAGGTCATAGATGGTGGTGGAAATCTCGCGAGCGGTGAGCTGCCGGTCGAGAAGAGTGGCGATCTGGTCCCAGCTACCGCCGGCGCGACCGGTCCCGATCCGCGGCAGGTGCACGGTTGCGTCGAGTTCGACCGCGTGGTCGGCGAGAGTGGCCAGGCAGGTGTCGAGAGCTTCGTAGCGCAGCGGCACAGGGTTCTCGCGGGTGCGGTAGCCGTGCTGGGCGACGAGGTTCGCGACCCAGGTGTCCGTCTCGACCTGCACCAGCTGCACCGCGCCGAGCTCAAAGCCGGACGTTCGGCTCCATTGCCGGTAGTGGTGTTCGGGCTGCGGCCATCGTCGTGACACCGCGAGGACGAAGCCCCGTCCCCATCCGCCGCGGTCGTTGCAGACGTGCCCGATTACCTTGTTTCCCAGTGCGCCAGGGCGGGTCGCGTCACCGGTCACGTACTCCAAGGGCATGAGCTGATCCTTTCAGAATTCAGGGTTCCTCGGTGCCATGGCCGGGTGCCGCAGGTGGCCGGTGTGGGCAGGTTCCGCTCGGTGCCCCTGCAGGAAGATGCGAAGGTGGCCGCTCGCGTCCGTTGTGGACACGAGCGGCCATCGGCGCCTATCCGGTTTAGAGGGCAGAAGTCAACTCGGCCGGGTACCGGAGCGCGTCCGAGTCGATGTCGAACGGCTTCCCGTCCATCGTGAAGGGCGCCACGCCTAGGTGGGCGAGACGTTTGGCTTCCTCATCGTCTTCTGCGTAGTCCCAGCGTTCGTCTTGACGAACTTCGGCGTAAATGTGTGAGTGGCCGAACTCGCAGGTGGTGCCGCGGCCATCGGGCAGGTGCCAGGACAGGCCGCCGCATTCCACCGTGTAGGTTTCGCCGTCTTCGGGGTTGGTGCGGGCCACGAGCCAGTCACAGGCCCAGACCAGCCCGGCGGTGCAGCAGGCGCGGACGGCGTCGATCGTCGCGTGGATGGCGGGCTTCCCATCATCATGGCCAGCACGGTTTCCGCAGGTGATCGACATGGGTTCTCCTGTTCGGGGTGATGCTCGGGGACGAGCGTGGTCCGAGCGGAACCGCGTGTGGCGTGGAAAGGGTGGGCCGAAGGCCCATCGCGCGCGACGCCGAAGGCGCCCTTGAAGCACCACACGCGGTTCCGCTGGCATCGGCTTGTCCTCCGGCTCAGCACCGCGACAGCGAGGACCAGGCCGCCGCGCGACCGCTGGCCCGGCTCGCTGCCGTGCGGACCACGAGACGAGATCCCGGAGCGGATCCGTCTTCTAGCCCTTCCGCAGCTTGGCCAAGTTGACGTCTCAAGCGTGGCTGGCCGGGACACAGCGCGAGGCTCATCCGAGGCTGTCGTAGAGTGGTGGCCGCTCGTTCCCCGTAGTAGCGGGGTTGGTTCGACGCCACCAATACGCGTGAGGAACGAGATGAATTCCGAGAATCGACAGTCATTCGACGCCTTCATGGCGTCCGTTGGCGCCCAGCCACAGACCTACCTCGAGGCCTTCGCCGCGGCCCAGCGCGACGGTCACCCCCGGTTCGGCGACTACCTGACACCGGCCGGCGGGGACGCTGATACGCCGACTGCGTACCGCACTTGTCAGCTGACGGCGTTCTGGGACGACCAGAGCTGCGGGCGTCTCGGCGAGTTCCTCTTTCCCGATTTCGCGGCGCTTCTGTCGTCCCCGAGCCGGGTCGTCCTTGCACTTACCAAACGAAGCCAGGACGACCCGGCTGGATCAGTACCCGGCGCCGGGCTCGTAGTTCGGGTCGTCGACGGTGCCGGCTGCGACGTAGCCCCAGAACGCCGAGATCGGGAAGGTGGTGCGCAGGGGCTCAATGAGGTCTGGATCGGTGGGGCTCGCGTCTGGGTCGGTGGCGATCCAGGCGTGGTACGCGCTGAGCGGGAAGCGGTCGCGGAGTTCGTCCCAGACGTGGTCGTCGGCGAGGATGCCGTCCGGGTTGACGCCATTCTCGGGATCGTCGCCGTCGTCGAGGGCGAGGAATCCCGAGACGACGGCGTGTGCGGCAGCGGAGAGGGCGACGGTGGTGACGGGGGCGCCTTCTTTCCCGACGTCGGTGGGGATGGCCATCTGTCGCGACTCGGTGGAGGCGACGAGGTAGGCGATGACGGCGATCTGGTCATGGGTGAGGGTCAAGGTCAGCGCCTGTGCGTCCGGGTCGGTGATCGCGAGTGCTGTGCGGTAGGCGTGCGCGATGGACCACGGCGGGGAGTTGAAGCACCGGCGGCACAGCCGGCTGGGTGTGACGTCGAGGCGCAGGAGCTCGGTGACGAGGTCGGCGTTGGCGGTGACATCGACACGCGCCACGATGATGTCGACGGTCTTGGCTGAGCTGGTGTTGCAGTGCAGAAGCCGTGACAGTCCGGGGTGGTTGGGGTCGGCGTAGTTGCGATGCAGTGTCTTCTTGGGTTGCCCTTTGCCGTTCTTCTGCGGGCTGCTGGTGTAGCCGAGCTGAACCACGGTGGCCGACGTGTCCGTGCCGGCGGGGAGAGAGTTCATTGCGATGTCCTTGGCCGTTGGCGGGCAGGGACCCGGCACCTGCAGTGCGATCGCCGTCGGCATCTGTCGTCGGCGCGGTGACGGGTACGTGCCCCGACGCGGGACACCACCGGGTCCCGCGTGTCTCCTCGCTGCAGGGCTGATCGCGAGGGGTGCGGGACCCGGTGGCGGGCTGCGATGCTGGCGCGTCTCCGTCACCGCACCGCGCAAAGGACGACATCGGCTCGCGGTGGCCGGTCGTTGATCGGCGCTGCGGGACGGGTGTCAGGCGGCACGCGCGGCGTGCAGATCCGACGCTCGGTCGTGCCAGTCTTCCGCGTAGAGCAGCCAGCTGGAGCAAACCCGGTGCCATGCCGTGCATTCCGGATGTTTGGCGCGCCGGGCGCGGGCGGCCTTGCTCCAGCTCATCGAGTCGACGTCATCGAAGAGGGGGCTGGCGTCGGCATGGACACCGAAACCGTGCAGCGTGGCTCGGGTGCGCTCGCGCAGCGCGGCGACAATGTCGACGACTTTCGGCAGGTCGGTCTTCTCGAGCTTGCAGATGGATCCGACACCGACGAGCTCGGCGGACGCGAGGTCGACGCCGCTTTCGCCGAACATTTCCCAGCACCGAAGGTAGGACTCGACGGTGTCGCCTTGCACGACGAGCCGGAACGGTGAGGGGCGGTTCGGCGCGAGCCGCTGCCACCATGCGGTCAGGTCCAGGTAGGACTGGACGGAGAGGGTCTGGTGATCCAGGGCGGTCAGCCCTGTTCTCGCGAGCGCTTCAGGTTCACAAGGGTAGTCCTGTGTGGAGGCCCATTGCAGGTTGCGGATCTGCATGTCGTAGGTCCGCACCGCGCGAGCGTAGGTTTGCGCGTCGTCGGGGAAGGCGCCATGGCGGCTGATGACGTCGTAGGCGCCGTTCCCCAGAGTGCGTTGTCTCATGAGACAGCGCATCTAGTACCAGTTGCGTGACCTGCTGGATTTGCCAATCCGAGGGCCGCTCTCCGGTCCTGTTGCGATAGTGCGGCTCGCACAGTCTGGCCTAGTACTGCAACGGCACTCGGGTGGTGTGTGGTAGATCATCGTGGTGGTGGTCGGTGTGGTGATGGATCAGCTGGATCGGGTGCATGAGCGGATCGCGGGTCGGTTCACGCGGTCGGAGCCGCGTGCCAGGGCGCGGGAGTATATGTCCGGGCTGGTCGCGGGTTTGGAGCGGAAGAACGGCTGGACGCTGGCCGAGCAAGCCGGGGAAATGTCCCCGGACGGCATGCAACGGTTGTTGCGCTGGGCGGACTGGGACATCGACGGAGTCCGCGACGACGTGCGCGACTACGTGATCGAGCATCTCGGTGAGCCGGATGGTGTGCTGATCGTGGACGACACCGGGTTCCTGAAGAAAGGTGTCCGGTCGGCGGGAGTGCAGCGGCAGTACTCCGGGACGGCGGGCCGGATCGAGAACTGTCAGATCGGCACGTTCCTGGCGTATGCCTCCGAGCACGGGCATGCACTGATCGACCGGGCGCTGTATCTGCCCGAACCGTGGATCGCCGACCGTGACCGCGCCCGGCGAGCGGGGATCCCCGACGGGACCGAGTTCGAGACGAAGCCGCGGCAGGCGATGGGGATGCTGGCACGGGCGTTCGAAGCGAAGGTGCCGTTCGCGTGGATCACCGCCGATGAGGCCTACGGGCAGGTCAAGTATCTGCGGGCGTGGCTGGAGAACCACGACGCCGCGCATCTGCTGGCCACCAAGGTCAACGACCTGTTGGGCACCACCGACGGCGGCGAGGCACGGGCCGACGAGCTGATCGCGGACCTGCCCGCCCGGTCGTGGCGACGGTTGTCGGTCGGGGCCGGCGCGCACGGCCCACGCGAGTACGACTGGGCGCGGATCCCGATCCGCTCCAGGTGGCGGGCCGGTCGCGGACACTGGCTACTTGCCCGGCGCTCGATCAGCGATCCGACCGAGATCGCCTACTACGTCTGCTACGGGCCCCGCCGCTCAAGCCTGCTGGACCTGGCCTGGATCGCCGGCACCCGCTGGCGCATCGAGGAATGCTTCCAGCAAGCCAAAAACGAAGCCGGGCTCGATCACTACCAGGTCCGATCCTGGCGCGCGTGGTATGCCCACATCACACTCTCGATGCTCGCCCACGCCTGGCTCGCCGTCTCCCGATCCCTTGCCATAAAAGGGGAATCGGCGTCGGCGAACCAGGCATGATCGGATTCACGCTACCGGAGATCCGACGCCTGCTCACCAAACTCATCCTGCGTGTCGCCGACACCGCCGAACACATCTGGCACTGGTCACCCTTCCGCCGCCGACGACAACACCAAGCCCGCCTCAGCCACTACAAACGACGAGGCTACCCACTCACCGAACTGCCGTTGCAGTACTAGGGCGGTCAACCAAGTGAGTTCCTCGGTGGTGGGCCGCCTCCGCGTGGTCAGCGGTGCTGTTTACCGGTGTTCTCAGTTGAAGCGGGACCCAGCCGTGCCGCCAAGTCCTCGAATATGCTCTTCACGTTGGACTCGCGCCGGGCGATACGACGCAAACGGGCGGCACCTGCCGCGCGCTGGGTTGCTGTGCCGGTCCGGGCGGCGATCTCAATCGCCCTCCGCGCGTCCGTGTCGGATTTGTTGTCGGCTGACGATGTGGCTGCAGAGATCGCAGCACGGACAGCGAGGAGGTACGGGCCGACGAATGGCGCCTGCAGGAGGTCCGGCGCGGCGCGCAGTAGCTCCTCCAGGGACTCGATGTCCAGTCGTTCCAGGCAGAGCATGGCTTGGTCGGCGGCGATTAGTGGGTCAGTGACTGCGTCGTAGACGTCGTCGATCGACCCGATGGCCGACTGGTGGATCAGCCGCAGAATGCCGAGGTGCTGGCGGGCCATCGGGTGCTCGCTGGCGGCTTCCAGCAGGGTAAGCGTCCGGGGGTCGGAAATGAGGCCGGGGTGGTTCTTCAGGAGCGTGCGGGATTCCTCCCAGGTCGACGTTGTCAGCCAGGCCTCTAATTCTGCCGCGTGAGTGTGCGTCGCACGGTGAGTGGCTAAGGTTGCGTCCAGCCCACCTGCGCGAACCGCGTCTAGCAGGTCGTGCAACTCGCTGAGGCCTTCGAACTCCGGGTATAGGAATCGTGCCAGCGTGACGCCAGCTGTTCCATCGTCGGAGAGCAGTGTCGTCGCGTTGTCCCGGATGAAGGACTCGCGGGCTTCCCCATTCTGGCTGCCGAGCCACTGATTCAGCAGGTCTAGTAGAGGCTCCGATAGGTCTGCGCAGGCCCAGGTTGGCAACCGCGCACGCAAGGATGTCGCCGCGTCTGGCAACGTTTCTACCACCTTAGCGACGGTGTCGCGAATTCTACGGCGGGCGGGACCGCTGCGTACGGGGAGATCGGGCTCAGCTGCTGTTGATGCGGCCAACGCTAGATCGTCGAACACGCTGTCGATATCAAACGGTTGGGCAGTGGGATAGACGTTGAGATCGTGCAGGCGCCACTGAGCTCGCATGGCAATTAGTTGGGATTGCGGTCCCGGACTTAAACCTCGCCATACAGTCAGGAAGACTGCCAGTGCCCCCGCGCGGTCACCAGCCTCGTTATGCAGGTTGGCTTGGGTGTTCAACGCCGTAGCAAGGTAGGGCAGGAATGCGCCGGGGTCGCTCTCGGCGAGTCGCCGCCGCAATGTGACGGCTTCGTTGCTGGCGGCCAGTGCCCCCGCGCGATCACCAGCCTTATTGCGCAGGTTGGCTTGGGTGTTCAACGCCGTGGCAAGGTAGGGCAGGAATGCGCCGGGGTCGCTCTCGGCGAGTTGTCGAAAATGGGCGACGGCTTCGTCAATCGATGCCAGCGCTCCCGCGCGATCACCAACTTCGCTGCGCGTAGTGGATTGGTTGTTCAACGCCGTGGCGAGGTTGGGCAGGAATGCGCTGGGAAAGATCTTGGTGAGTTGTCGATAGTGGGTGACGGCTTCGTCGCTCGCGGCTAGTGCTCCAGCGCGGTCACCAGCTTCGCTGCGCGTAGCGGCTTGGTTAGTCAACGAGCCAGCGAGGTCGGGTAGGAAGGCGCCGGGGTCGCTCTCGGCGAGTCGCCGATAGTGGGTGACGGCTTCGTTACTGGCGGCCAGCGCTCCGGCGCGGTTACCAACTTCGCTGCGCGTAGCGGCTTGGTTGTTCAACGAGCCAGCGAGTTGGGGCAGGAAGGCGCCGGGGTCGCTCTCGGCGAGTCGCCGATAATGGGTGACGGCTTCGTCAATCGCGGCCAGTGTTCCCGCG
>NZ_QHHW01000061.1:0-60957 GCF_003947325.1 Amycolatopsis sp. WAC 01375 | reverse complement strand
GCGCGCTCCTGATCCACGGTCACCTCGACGCCGTCCCGGCCGACGCCTCGGAGTGGTCGGTCCACCCGTTCTCGGGCGCGATCCAGGACGACTACGTCTGGGGCCGCGGCGCCGTTGATATGAAGGACATGTCGAATGGTGCAGATAAGACGTGTATCTCCGTGCTCGGCAGGGCTGCCGAAATGCAGAGAAGTTGCAGGTAGAAGCGCCGTAGGTCCAACATCGCAGAGTTCGGACGTCAGTCCACAATGGAGTTTCGGGCCGGATCTGGGCCGCCTCAGGAACCTCGGGCCTACTGCGAGGCGGGGCACTCTGAAGGACGCGAGGTCGGAGGCCGTGCAGGCTCGATGCATGTGACTGCGCTGGTCGGACCCCGTCGAGTTCTTCCGCTGGCAGCTGTAAATGATCGTTCTTAGCTATAAGTTGTAGGAAGTTGCGTCGCGCGAGAGTCGAGCGCTTGATCGCGGGTTTGGCGTGAATATTGTGATCTTCTTTGAAGGACCGATATGGACTGGAAGTCGAGAGTTGGAGCATTAGCGCGGCAGTTGCCGGACGGTTAGTTGATCGCATTGAGACGTGAGAACGCCCTGCGGAAGCTGCACAAAGGTCCGATGACTACACGGCCACGATGGACGCGCACGTGCCGTTCGAGTCGTGGCTGGAGCGCGACACGGCCATGGTCTTGAACTTCCAATACGACGTGGTTTCCTTTGCCACGCAGCCGATCTGGCTGTTGCGGTCTGACACCGGTCGGGCGCTCTCACGCACGCTGGCCTTCTTCGCCCGCACCGCCAAGGCGTCGGTATGGTGAGCGACTGCCGCCCGCTCCGGCTGGAGAGACCACGATCGCCTGCACGCTCGATGAGCTGCTCACCCGCGTTGGCGCCGGACCTGGCGCAGCGTCCACGGACGCGGCCTGCTGACGCGCGGGTCAAGGCCCGCGCCGCGACCTCCGCCCCGCTGCCCGCCGCGCCGGACTACGACGCGCGGGAGACCGACGACGGCTTCGACGACTAGGCTGCTGGCGACGACGAGCTGGGCACCGTGATCCCGTTCGGCGTGTTCGACACGCATGAGGAGACGAAGCGGTGGCTGTGACCCCGGACCCGGCCACCCGGACAACCCGCTGACCACGCAGGAAGGCTGGTCGCGGTGGTCGACCGCAATCACCGCCGCGCCGACCGCGCTGTGCTCGTCCTTCGAATATTGTTGATCGACGCCACTCCCGGAGTAGTCGGCGCGCTAGTGAAGCTGCACCAAACCGGTCTGCTTTGAGTGCAGTTGTTGGCCCGCACGTCCGAAGCCGCTTGACACTCCGACTCCGACTGCTGCGTCTTCGTCTACGGGCAGATTCGCGCAAACCGCCCCCGGCCTGGATGCTTTCTACCAACGTCGCGGTTCACGTGTGGTCGAGGTCGTCGAGTTGGCTTTGGGCGCGCTCGGCGTCGGTGTCGCGGCCTTGGTCCCGGTACAGCTCCAGCGCCTCCCGCCACACCGTGCGGGCCTGCTCGTGCCGGCCGAGGGCGGCGTGGGGATGGCCCACGTCGTCGAGGGTGTCCGCGACCCTGTAGGCGTCGCCGAGGTCGCGGCGCAGGGTGAGGGCGTGGTGGTAGTGGTCAAGGGCCTGGTGGTGGTCGCCGGTGTGGTGGGCGATGTAGCCCAGGCTGTCCAGGGTGGCCGCCTCGCCGTCGGGGTCGTGGTGGTGTCGGTGCAGGGCGAGGGCGGCCTGGCAGTGCTCGCGGGCGGTGTCGAACTGGCCTAGGCGCGCGGACAACCAGCCCACCGCGTTGAGCGCGGTGGCTTCCCGCACCGGCTGGTCGAGGGCGCGGAAGAGGTCGAGGGCGCAGCGGGCGTGCTCCAGGGCCTGCCGGTCGTCCCCCTGTCGTCCCCAGACGAACGCAAGTGCCCGGTGGGTGAGGGCCTGTTCGGTGGGGTCGTGGTTGCGCAGGGCCATGTCCAGGGCCTGCTCCAAGCGGGTGGTGGCCTGTTCGTGCAGGCCCAGCCGGGAGCAGGCACGGCCGAGGCGTCGGTGGGCGCGGCTGCGGGTGGCGGGGTCGGGCAGGTGGTCGACGGCGTGCAGTGCGGCCTGCCACGTGGTGACCTCGTCGTGCCGGTGTCCTCGCCGCTGGTGGAAGGTGTTCAGGTTCCAGGCCAGGTGCCAGACGGTGTGGTGGTGGCCGAGGGTGGCGGCGGTGCGCTGGGTGGCCAGCAGGGTGGCGTGCTCCGCGGCCAGCCAGGCCAGTGCCGCGTCGGTGTCGGGCAGCGGGTGCGGGTGCACGCCGGGCGCGGGCGGCTCGGGCGACAGGAGCGGGCGGTGGGGGTCCAGGAGGCGGTCGGCGGTGTGGGCGGTGTGCAGGTGGAAGTCCCCTACCCGGGTCAGGGCCGCTTCCCGCATTTCCTCGGGCAGAGTGGTGTGGGCGGTGTCCGTGGCGTAGGCGCGGATCAGGTCGTGCATGGCGTAGCGGCCGTCCGGCCGCCGTTCCAGCAGGGAGGCGTTCTCCAGCGCGTTCAGCGTCCTGCGGGCGAGGCGGCCGGGCAGGCCGGTGAGGGCGGCGGTGGCGGGTGGGGTGGTGTCGGGACCGGGGGCGATGCCCAGCAGCGCGAACACGGTGCGCTGGGTGTCGGTGAGGTGGCGCAGGGACCAGGACAGCACGGTGGGCAGGCTGGCGGCCGGGTCGGTGTCGTGGTCGAGCGCCTCCAGGCCGAGATCGCGTAGTTCGGCGGCGGCCTCGGCCAGCGCGACGCCGGGGCGGGTGCCGGCGGTGCGCGCGGTGATCGACAACGCCAGCGGGTGGCCCCCGCACAGCCCGATCAGCTCGTCCACCGCTTCGGGTTCGGCGGCGACGCGGTCGGCGCCCAGGCGGGCGGCCAGCAGGCCGCGGGCCTCCTCGGGTGGCAGGACATCCAGGGGCAGGTGGCGGGCGCCGTGCCGGTCGATCAGCGAGGCCAGCCGGTGCCGGCCGGTGACCAGCACCGTGCAGGACGGCGAGCCAGGCAGCAGCGGTGCGACCTGGTCGCTGGTGGCGGCGTTGTCCAGCACGATGAGCATCCGCCGCCCGGCCACCAGGCTGCGGTAGAGCGTGGCCTGGGCGTCGAGGTCGGTGGGAATGCGGTCCGGGTCGACGCCCAGGGCGTCGAGGAACCCGCGCACCGCCACCGCCGGCTGCACCGGTTCGCCGGTGGGGCTGAAGCCGTGCAGGTCGACGAACAGCTGCCCGTCGGGAAACCGATCCAGATGCCGGTATGCCCAGGTCAGGGCGAGCCAGGTCTTGCCGATGCCGCCGGTGCCGCCGATCGCGGAGATCATCGCTGTCGCGCCGCCACCCGGACCTGCTCCGGGCGAGGAGCCCTCAGCCGCGCTGAGGGCGCGGTCGAGCTCTGCCAGCTGGTCGGCACGGCCGACGAACCTCGCCGGCGCCGCGACCAGCTGGTGTGGAACGGTGCCGGTCGCCGGGTTCGGCGGTGTGGTGTGGCGGGCAAGAAGTTCGAAGGCGAACGCGGCGGCGTGGCAGGATGCGGTGGGCTGCCAGTGTGCGTCAGCGGTTTCGGTTTTGCCCGAGAGTAGATCGGAGATGCCGCGCACGACCAGGGCCTGGACGGTGTCGTTGACGTAGGCGCCGTGCAGGAACCCGTAGCCCTCCATTTCGACCGCGGCGGCGTCCCCGCAGTAGGTGGCCAGGTAGCGGGCGGTGGCGGCGTTCTGGTCGGCGATCACTTTGCTGCCCGCGGCGATCGGCTTGATCACCGCCTTCGGCGCCGGTTGGGGGGTGGTGGGCAGGATGCGGTGCTGCCAGGCGTCGTCCCGGGCCACGGCTTTCGCGCGTGCGATCAACCGGTGGGCCGGTGCTTTGGTCTTGATGCGGGGCAGGAACTCGCTGGCGGTGTCCTTCCCGGACTCGTAGTCGTAGATCTCGTCGGCGATCACGACGTCGCCAGGTTCGACGTCCTTGCGGCCGCCGGCGACGCCGACGAACAGCACGACCTGCGGGTGGAACACCGAGATCGCACGCTCGAGTTCGATCCCGGCCTGGGTGTTGCCGACGCCGGTCTGCGCGAGCGCGACCACCCAGCGTCCGTGGCCGGTGCGGAAGGTGCCGACCTGGTAGAGGGTGCCGTTCTTCTCGCGCTCGTCGAAGGGGCCGTCCAGGTGTTCGCGAACGGCGCGGTATTCGACGTTCAGGGCGGTGCAGATCACCGCGGTGCCCAGCACGGTGTCGTTGCTGGTGGTCATGGCATCCTCCGCGTGCTCGTGCCTGTGGTTGAGCGAGTGCGCAGTGCTGGTGTCGGGTTACTGAGTTCTCGGGTGTCGTTCGCGTTGCAGGGCGGGGTGCAGCCGGGGGGCCGGTCCGGCGCGGAACAGCGCGGCCGGGCGGCCGCCGTCGGTGGCGGCCTTTTGGCCGGTCGGGATGAGGAAGTCCTCGGCGTGGGTGACCTTGCGGTGGAAGTTCGAGGGATCCAGCCTGGTGTCCCAGATGACTTCGTAGACCGAGCGGAGTTCGGCGATGGTGAATTCCGGCGGGCAGAACGTGGTGGCGACGGTCGTGTCGGAGAGGCTGTCGCGGGCGTGCTCGACGGCGTCGGTGAGCAACTGGTGGTGATCGAAAGCCAGCTTGTCCGGTTGAGCCAGCAGTTCGCCGGCGGGGCGCCAAGTCGCGGTCGCGGCTCCGCCGCCGGCGGCGGGCAGGGGAAGGTCGGGCAGGAGTGCGACGTAGAGGACGGACACGATACGGCCGCGAGGATCGCGGTCGGGTTCGCTGTAGGCGTGCAACTGGCGGACGTGCAGGTGCGTGACATCCAGGCCGGTCTCCTGGGCCAGCTTGCGATGAGCGGCATCGTCCAGCGTCTCCCCGGCCAGCAGAAAGCCACCCGGAAGGGCGGACGCGCCCTGGTGAGGTGGGGTGGCGCGCTCGATGACCAAGGCCTGCAGTGTCTGCTCGCGGACGGTGAGAATCGCCAGGTCGACGGCGACCGCGCAGTGGGGCAGCTCTTTGAGCCTCATGGCCCACATCTTACCTTCTTGTCTGATTGACCAGAAGAGCTCTCGGCGCTATCTTTCGAGGGACGGTCGGAATTGTCATCATGACCATAAGTCGTCGCTCTGCGGTGGCTGAGCTGCCGAAACCAGGCCAAGGTCAGGACCAGGGCGTCTCTACCAGAAGGAGTGGACAGATGAAGGTTCTGTGCTCGGTACGTACCTTGTTCCTGCTCACGATCTGGGCAGGCGGAATCGGCATGATCCTCGGCGTGATCCTGATCCAGTCAGTAACGCCGTCCCTGCATCGCGCCGACCCTGCTACGTCCGTCGGCGACGCACCTCGGGCCGAGGCGATCGGCCCCTACGCTTCCGCTGGGATCACATTCACTGAGACAACCCAGGAGCGGCGATCTCAATGAGACTGATTCCGAACAGGTCAGTGGGCATGTTGCCGGATCATGTCAACGAGTCAGGACACTCTTCTATGAACCGGATCGTCCGCTGTGCTCGTCCGGGCGGCAATGAGCCCGACGCCTGCGATGAGGGCTCGGTCGGCAAACAGCGGCCGCGTCCTCATCGCAGGCGACTTTCGCCTCGCGGTGCAAACTTGTGGTTGACCTCGCTCCTGTCAGTCGGGGCGAGTAGTGGCGCCAGACCCGTCCGCCCCTGGCATGGCTTGGGAGGCGTAGGCGAAGACAGACGAGACATACACCTATGGAGTTGCCCCCTGGGAGCGGACACCTTGATTCCAGACGTTGGTCTGGAGGGAGGATGTCCTGGTGTCTCGCAGGTCGAAGTATCCGGAGCAGTTCCGTCGTGACGCGATCGAGCTGGTCAACACGAGTGACAGGCCGTTGCGTCAGATCGCTCGTGAGCTGGGGGTCAATCACGAGACCCTGCGGTCGTGGGTGAATGCCGCCAAGCAAGCCGCTGAAGCCGGGCCGGTGGAGGATCCCGCGGTCACGGACGAGGTCTAACGACTGCGGAAAAAAGTCGCTGAACTGCAGAAAGAGAAGGAGATCCTGCGCAAAGCAGCCGCCTATTTTGCCAAAGAGATGGATCGATGATCTACCGCTACCGGTTCATCTCCGAGCATCGCGCCGAGTTCGGCGTGAAGCGGCTATGCCAGGTCCTGGGTCTGCGTCGGCAGGGCTTCCACGAGTGGACCGCCGCCGAGGCGGCCCGTGAGGCCGCGGCGGAACAGGAGCGGGAGCTGATAGCGGTGATCGCCTCGATCCACGCGCAGCGCCGGGGTGCCTATGGGCAGCCCCGGATCACCGCGGAGCTGCGCCGCCGCGGACGCGTGGTGAACCACAGGCGAGTCGAGCGGCTGATGCGTGAGCAGGGCCTGGCCGGGAGCACCCGTCGGAAACGCCGGAGCCTGACCAGGCCCGCCGCTGCTGCGGTGACACCGGTGGCGGATGTGATCCGCCGTGATTTCACCGCCGAGCATCCTGGCCGTCGGTTCGTCGGGGACATCACCTACCTGCCCACCTTCCAGGGCTGGCTTTACCTGGCCACGGTGATCGATCTGCACAGCCGTGAGGTCGTCGGGCACGCGATGGGCGATCACCTGCGCGCCGACCTGGTCTGCGACGCGATCACCCTGGCCACCGCACGCGGCCTGATCCGCCCCGCCGCGGTGTTCCACTCCGACCGCGGCGTCCAGTACACCTCCGGCCAATTCCGCGCCGCGCTCACCGAACACCGGATCCGCCCGTCGATCGGACGGACCGGGTCCTGCTACGACAACGCCGTCGCCGAAGCGTTCTTCGCCACCCTCAAAACTGAGATCGGCACCACCATCTGGCGCACCCGTGACCAGGCACGACACGACCTATACCGCTACCTCCACTACTACAACCACAACCGTCTACATTCGACACTCAACCACCGAACACCCCACGAAACCCGAACCAGCTACAGTCACCACCAAGCCGCGTGAAATCCCCGTGTCCTCCATCCGGGGGCAACTCCACCTAAGTGGCAGGCCTTCCCGCCCGGGACGTCGAGTGCCCCACGAACAAACGTTGATACACGGCGGCGATCGTCCCACATCCGTTCAGCCCGCGGCTCGGCCGCCGACGGATCGCGCCAGTTGGCGGCGACCAAGGTCGCTCTGGCCGCAGAATCTCCGTTCTCGCCGCACGCAGCGTAGGTCGCCCGACGGGCCACGTCCGTTCGCCTGCCGTGAGAACTCCCGAGTCATCTATGCGGTTTCGCTCAGAACCAGGGACTCTATACCAATCCGAGGCTGCGGGAACACCGCCTAGGCAAGCGGGTTCGGGTGACGAATACGCGGCTGTTGTTGAGTGTGGCATCGGTGCTGCGGCGAACGTGTGCCCAACTGTAGAATCACGACGGAGTAATAGTCGCTGTGGCCTACGCTCAACCCAATCGCTGCGTGTGCGCAACGAGACATACGCAGGCGCTGGATGGCCAGGTCAATGTCCTGCAAGGCGCGGACGTCGAAGTCTGCCCGCTATCTTTCGCGAGGTACCTGAAGGACGTTTCTTCGAAGTCGCGCCTGGTGTTGTTCTGGATGGCCGGGCGTGGATCGTCCCATCTTCAGGGGGGAACATCGCATCGGTTGCAGCACGAGCTCGCTCGTGGCTGCTTGGCATTAAGTGGACATATGTTCTGAGCGTGAAAGCCTCGTCTGCGTGTCCGAGAAACGCGGCCAGCTCCTTGATGTTGACGCCTTGAGTCAACATGTGGGATGCGTACAGGTGCCGCAGGGCGTGTGTGCCATCGACCTGGCCCTCGTAAAACTCGCCGGCCGTCACGAAGGCTGGTTTCCAGACCTCCGTGGCCCAGTCTTTGGACCACCAGGCCTTGCCCTTAGCATTTGTCAACAGTAGCCGCACAGTCATGAACTCCTGGCCGTCCTGCTCAGCCCAAGGCAATGTGACGCTGATCGGCGGATAACGGAGAATGTGTGCGTCGATTCGCTGTAGTATGCCATCGCTGATGGGAATTTCTCGCTCTTTGTGTCCCTTGGGTAGCTTGAATTGGAGGGGGGTAGAACGAGAAACAAGCTGGCGTGCGCAGCGATATATCATCCGTTTGCGGTCGATAAAGTCTGGGGAAAAGGCGAGCGTTTCGCCTACTCGTAAGCCGAGCCCGCCTCCAAGGGTTGTTCCTATTCTGTACCTATCTGGTATAGCGGCTTCGATCGCGTGGAATTTTCGATCGCTCCATGGTGTGATCAGTCGTGTTATCCGCTTGGGTCCAGAGATGTGTTTTCTTTTGCAAGGGTTGAAGAGAATCTTTCCGTCTGCTACCGCTGCGTCAAGCATGGCGCTTAGGTTGTTCCAGCATTCGACTTGATAGTTTGCCGAGATCTTGGAAACGCTGCTCATCCAGTGCTTCCACTCACGCAGGGCGGCGTCGTCGATGTTCTTTAGTGTTCTCCGTCCCAGTTTGGGGAAAATTTGACACCTGAATAGATTGCCGACTGTGTACTGGCTTGAGGCGTCTTGTGAGCGTCCTTTCAGGTAGGTGGCTGCCCAGTCCTCGACGAGGAGTTCGCCGGCCTTCGGATCTCGGTACACGCCAGCCAGCACGTCGTTCTCCATCTTGGTTTTGAAGTTCTTTGCTAGCGTGTACTTCCCGTCAGGAAATGAGCGAGAACGTTCTCTCTTGTCTGGGTCAAGATACTTGACTCGATACCGGCTCCCTTTTCCGTACCGTTCGGTTCGAATCATGATCGGTTTTTTGTCGCTGTCGAACAGTTTTCTCTTGGTGTCTGGGTCGCGCTTCTGCTTCATCCAGCGATCTTCGATCGAAGCCATGCTTGTCTTCCTGTGTTCTGGTCACCACGAGTCGTTGTCTTTATGTAGGTCGTCCAGCCAGTCGCTAACTCTGGCGGGGGAGTACCTCACATACTTGCCCATGCGAACCCATGGTGGCCCAAATCTGGTTTGGCGCCAGTGGGCGAGAGTTTTCTTGGTGACGCCAAGATACCTGGAAAGATCGTCGGTTGACAACATGTTCTCGCCGCCTTCGCATGACCTCATTTCTTACGCCATCAGTGAAGGTGTGCCCGCGGCTTTAGGGCCGACAAGTGCGCAGAGAGGTTGACGGGGCGAAGCGAGCCTAAACCGAGGCCTTTGGGGCTATAGCACTCTGAAGCTTTGATATTTCCCTTCATGGTCCTCTGTCTCTGTTGTCGATGAACTGATGCGTGCGGGCGTTGGTCCGAGCTTCACGTCTGGCGCCTACCTCTTCGGCTTGTGGGCCACTTGCGGGGAATGTTGCGCCGACCGTCGCGCTGGTTGTTTTCGGCGTGAACGCCGTGCATCGGCGGGCGCTGAGTGGTGGGGATGTATGGCGTCTACGAAGGACGTGTGGATAGTTGTGCCTCGGGGTAGCCCGGCAGCAGGTCCACTGGGGCCTCGTGTCTGCGTTGTGTCTACGGTTCGTCAGGTGAGGAGTCCTCCCAGCTGTAGTTGTCCTGGACGTTTGGCGAATCTGAGTGGGTTGGATTGTGTCCGCCTAGTGGTGCTGGACGTGCGCCGGATGGTGAGCGCGTCTCGGGGCAAGGTGACGGTCTCTGACCTTCACCCTGGACAAGTCGCGTGGCAGTTGACTCCACATGACCGAGACTAGTCGCTATCGCCAACTAGTCAACTGTCACGCGACTTATCCCTTGACGTGAGCTGCGCCGGACGATCTACTGGGTGAACCCTCGGGGATGGTTGCGTGGGAGGTCCTCAGGATGCGGGTGTGGCCTGCAGCCAGGACGCCCTACTTGTTACGCGCCTGTTCCAGCCCGTAGTGCAGCAACAGAGACGCCCGTCCTGGGGAAAGGTCGGGTCAGAACCAGTCAGTTCACGCAAGGATCTCAGTGAAAGCAGACTCTTTCGCGCCCGTAGACCGCGATCGTGCACCATCGGGCGAAAGCCCTTCCGGGCCAGAAGGCTTTGACCGCATTGCGTTCACTGCTCCGTACGTGCTCATCGACAGCGAGAACGCAGGTTTAGCCACTACACGCTCCTTAGGTGATGCGCAGGCTTACGTGGCATCACATCCGGAGGCAAGAACCATCGCCGGCGCGCTCCGACGTCAGCTTCTTGCCGTGGATATCGATCCTCAGGATTGTGGTGCCGAAGCCGAGGCTGGCGAAGCGCTGACAGACCTGCTCGTCGCATGGTGCGAGCGGCGCGGGCTGTGGTGGACGAAGCGGGAGTCCGGTCGCCCTGGGCACTACCACGTTATCGTCTACGTCCCCCGAGTCCTCCAACCCGAGTTCCGGACCGTAGTTCGAACGCTCTCCGGCCATCATGGCGTACCGGCGACGGTACGGTCGACCATCCGGCTCCTGAGCGCACCTCACCGCTCAGGCGCGCCGAGCGAGATTTCGTCCCAGAACTTGACCAGAGCCGGTCTTGAGGACCTTCAGACCGCCTTGGACCTGCCGTCGGGATCCTCAAAGGGAACCCAGTCGGACGACGGAACTCAGTCGGATGTCCGGTGCGACGACGTGCCGCTCCGCCGGAACGCCGCGAAGCAAAGCAGCAGGTCTGAGTCGGAGTTCGGCGAAGCGCTCGCCCGCGTACGTGCGCTGTGGCCGATTGAACGAGCGTGGGCGGCTGCCCAGCGCCCTGGCTCGAAAGCACACGAGATCGGGTACAGGGCATGGCGGCGGTGGTTCTGGGCGCCAGCGGTCACCATTGTGGACGCGGAACGACGGATCGACATCGCGTCCGCGTGGGACCACTTCCGCCGTGCCTCCCCGGAACAGGCTGCTCACCTCGGATATACGGGATGGCTGACGTCGAGATGGTGGCCAGCCGTCGAGGAAGCGGGGAGGAGTCGTCCCCGTCGCACCAGAACGACGCCAGGCAACGTCCTAGACACAACGCCCGAAGCGCGAGCGAGCGCCACGCGGGACATACAAGACCAGGTAGCTGGGATGTCGGATCGGCTCGCTGAGGCGGCATGCCGCGCGGCTACCGGCGGCGACCGCCTGCCCGGAGGAGTTCGCCTCAAAACACTCTGCATCGCCCTACGCGTGCTCGGGCAGGCGATCGTGACCCGGGCCGGGTCGATATCCATCCGGGCTTGGGCGGAACAAGCGCGCCTGGATCCCAAAACCATACGGCGTGCCCGCGACGCTGCGCAGCAGCTGGGACTGATCGAGCGGGTCCGTCGGTACGGTGGATCGGCCGCCGACTGTGACGCCTGGCTGCCAGCGCGGGATCTTCAGAAAATGTTGGCTCGGGGGAGTCAAGATCGAGATTCCCCCACTGGGCGGTACGCCCCCTACCGCGACGCCCTCGGTTCAGCCAACGTGGAACGGTTGCGGCACACGCACAACGAGGACCGTGAACGGTGGAAGGCCCACCTGGCGGCGAGGTGGCAGCACCACAACGCGCTGTCCACGGCGGCATCGAGGAAGGCGTTCGCAATCTGCCGGCAGCGTCGTTGGTGGAACTCCCTCAGCGAGGTCGAACGTTCACGGCGCAGAACCGCGAGAAGGGCGCTGCTCGCGACACTGCCATCCGGAAGGAGGCGCACCTGGCTCGCCTGGCTGGTGCGCAGACGTAGGCTCACGGCCGCTGCACTCCGCATTATCCAGAGCCACGGTGATGACGAGGATCGCCGCGTGGTCGAACGCTGTCCGGCAACGACGTTTGCCGGGCTGAGCGGGTGGGAGATAGTGCCCGTCTGAGCCGCGCGGAGTCGCGTGACAGTTAAGTTTGGCTGATACTATGCGTGCGACCTGATGGTCATCCCGAGCCTGACACTGGAGTTCTACGTGACGTCAGACCCCAGCGTCCCCTACACCTTCGCGGGCCGCCTCAACTTGCTCTTCGAGAAGGTGCGGCATCCGGCCGAGAAGGATCGCAACGGTCGGCACCGCAACCGGAAGGCCACCGAGCTCGCGACTGCCCTGGGCGTCAGCGACCAGTACGTCTCCAAACTCCGCAAAGGTAAGGAAGTCAACCCGTCTCTGGAACGGATCCGCGGCATCGCCGCCTTCTTTGAAGTGTCGGCAGCTTTCCTGGTCGATGATGACCCGTTGCTAGCCGAATATGTTGTTGCTCAGTTGGATCTCTACGCCGCCTTGATCGACCAGGAGTTGTCGGTCCAGGAGGCGCGGCAGTTGCTCCGCGCGCCTAGCGCGCGACGTCCCCCAGTGCTCGAACGGCTACTTCGTGCGAAGGAGCGATACGACGAGTCGTTCGCCTCGGCGCATGCGCTGTCCCCTGACCCCGGCGAGGCGACTCTCGTCGACCGGATCGGACCGTTGTTTCTCGCACCTGGAGTCGATCGGGAACGCTGATCGAGGGAACTCCGGCTGGTCCGGCACATCGCGGGGCCGGTGTCACTTCGACTCGGCGAGGTCCAGGTCGGCGAGGCGGCCCAGCATGGCGGTCGTTAGATGAGGCAAATGGGCGCGGAGGTCCGCGACCGCTGCTTGCCTTACCGGCGAGGTCTCGGCGCTGGTGACGGCGCGGCTCATCCTGTCATTGAACGTCTCCAATGCGTCGATCCACGCCGTCGGCGTACCAGCCGTGCTGCTCGCGGAGCCGTTCGGGTTACCTGTGTTCACAACGCAGCCCTCCAGTGGGTCATCGGCTCGGTGAGTCGCTCGTCGTGTGCGCGTTCACGTCAATGTATCGAAGCTGGCTTAAAGCCGGTACGCAACTGCGCGGAACACGGGTCTGCCCCACGCAGGTCGATGGCAGCGGCCTGTCGAGCCAGCAGATTCATCAGTGCTTTCTTCTGGGCCCCATGGTGATCGAGTAACTGGTCAGGTCCGTACTAGTCGGCTGCCCGGACAGGTCGGTGCCGAACACCCGCCAGAGCTTGATCGTCAAGATGGCGAGGCCAGCGGCCACGCGGACTTGCTGCTTTCCGTCGCGGTACAGGGCGACGGATGAGGATGATCGACAACGACAACGACAACGACAACGAAGGCGACGACGGGGTGGACCTGATCGTCGAGGTCACCTATGGACCCGCGGTGTTGGAGTACCGGTCTCGCATGCCTCGGCGTACCGGCTCGCCGTAACCGAGTCTTGGTCTGATCGAGCACCTCGTCGGCTGAGGGGATGGTCGATGTGCGTGCGCGTTCACACCATTACGGCGCCGTAGGCGCACTTAGGCGACCCGGCGCGTTCGATACTGTGCGTGAGCATCGAAATAGCTTGGACACCGATCTGATCTCGAGGTGCACGCGCCAGTTGACGCACAGGCAGTCTGCGGGCAGCACACGCGCCGACGCGCGAAAAGCATCGGCCAAGCGGCGGAATAGCCGTTCTAGATGCGATTAAGCGGCTAAGCAAGCGATCGGACGCCTCGCTGTCGGACTTGTAAAGTCGCTCCGACGGCGCCAGGTCGTAGCTTCCTTGCTGCTTGCTTGTTCTGAATGACCGGGGCTAACAGGAGAGCCAGTGTCGCCGCGCGATACGTCGAGCGCACCTGGCGGTAACACTGGGTAGCAGAATTGGTGCGGGGGTCGAGCGGGTTTGGTGGCGGATTGATCTCGCGACGAGACTGCTACGTGGGCGTCCCGATAGTTGGCAGGTGCCCGGTCGTGTTCGCGGGTGACCAAGCGGCCGACGCGTCACGGACCAAGGGGAGTGGCCCAAGCTGAAACCGTTGACCGCTGAGTGTGCGCACCGTGACTTCGGCTGGTCTGCCGTCGGGAAGCGCGCCCACGGTGAAGATCCGGATCGCGGGACTGCCGGGCGTCACTTGAAGGTGTCCGGCGTCGGACTGGCTGGCAGGCTCGGATCCGATGTGTGCGGTCCAGCTGATTGGTCCCCCGATGGATTCCTCGATCAGGGCCGGTATTGAGCGTGGAATGTCGTCCTGGGTCAAGGCGGGGCAAGCCTCGACGATCCAGGCGGGGAGGAAGGTTGCGACCAGCTGGATTGGCTCCTGTTTCCGGCGGCCGGCGGTTCGATCGGCGGGAAGGCCGAGCAGTTGCTCGTTGATGACGACATCGGTGCGCGGATCAAGGTTCAGGAACGTATCGATGCCGGGGGGAGCGCTGGTCGTGCGGGATCCGAAGTCCTTGAGGACGCTCCAGGTGAGACTCGTCGCGCCGAAGACGTAGCCGGCGGAGTCACGCTGGACCAGGTTTGTCCAGGGGAGCTGGTCACGGGATGGGTCAGTCACGAAGGTGCCGTGGCGAGGCCGGGTCTCGACCAGGCCTTCGTCGCGGAGTCGGGCGTAGGCGTCCTGGATGAGGCCTTTGCTGACGCCGTGCTCTGCGGCTACGTCGGCGGCTCGCGGCAGCTGGTCACCGGGCAGGTAGACGCCAGCGTGGATCTGCTCGCGGAACCTGTTGGCGAACTCCTGCACGCGTGAACTGACCATCGACGCTCCCCTGTGACGCTATGACGTTACTGCAAGTAACAAGAGAAGCAAATAGGCGTGACCTATTGACTTCTTTTCGGTCTCCCGACACCTTTAGGCGTGACCTGAAGTACTCTCGGGTCACGTAAGGCGACAGATGCCTCTGGCTCGGGATTGCGCCCCGAGCCAGAGGCGACAGAGACCGACACTTGAGGAGCACCGGTCCCATGCCGTTCATGTTCTCAGCATCACTATCCGCGCGCTGCGGCCAGGGCGCCCCTGAACCTGCTCCCCCCGCCTCCCGCGCTGGTCAGGGTGGGCGTGGCGGTGATTTCCAGTGACCGCGACGGGAGTGCGATGCGCACTGTCAGTACTGCCCTCCTGGCGATGGTCCGCACTGTATGTCGGTGCGTTCATCGCAGCGATTATGATCAAGGTCGCGGCATCGGCGTCGGGATCCATCGTCGGCGCGGCGATCGGATTCGCCCTGGGCGGACCCCTGGGCGCCCTGGCCGGACTGATGATGGCTGCTGCCGCTCACGACAGCTGGGCGTGCAAGTTGCTGGCCGACTTGCTGCTCGACGGCGCTGAGCGGCTCGGCAGGGCTGTCAACCGCGCGGCCGCGCGCGCCGCAGACCTCGTCGCGGACGATGACGACGAACCCGTCGCACGTCGTCCAGCCGACCGCTACGCCGGGGTCCAAATCTGATGACACCGAAACTGGCCACCGAGCCGAAGGACCGCACGCGCGCCCACCTGGCCAACGTGGTGGTGGAACCCGTCATCGACAGTGTTCGATACCCGATCGCGGCGTACACGATCCGCGAGGAGGTCACAGTCTGGCCCGCGGTGTCGGCGGAAATCGGAATCGATCGAGTGATCAGGAGGGTGTCGATCGACCTGACGACGTGGTTCGTCACGTATGCCGGAGACCAGGACACGGTAGGCGTGACACTTCCCGTGGCGTGCCCAGATCAGGATGCGGCGATCAGCCTGGCCGGGGCGTTCGTCGAACACCACAAGCAAGGCTACGCAGACCCTCATGACCTTCCTGGTCTGCTCGACTGGTGCACCTGGTGGGCATCGGAACACCCGCAGATCGACGTGCGGCCGCCGGGCGTGATGATCGAATGACACGGATCCCGGTCTTCGGCCGCTCACGCTCACGCGCCACCGGGAACAACGGACCGTCCGCACTCGAGCAGGCAGACGCCGAGATCCGGCTGGCCGACGCTGATCTGGAACGCTCAATCCGGGCACGCCGCGCCGAACTCGACCTCGTCGAGCGAGAGACCCAGGTGACCAGGCTGCGTACGGAGCAGCAAAAGCACCTGAAACGCAGAGCGGGGCTGCTTCGGGTGGCCGTCAGGCGGCGCCGTCGTCAGCTCAAACGGCGCGCTCGCCTGGTAGCTCGCGCCGAAGTCCGTGCACGGTTCGAGGCAGCCCTCGCTGGTCGTCTCGTCGCGATCCTCGTCGCCTTGGCGGTGGCGACCGCATGGCACGGCCAGTACCGATTCCTGCGTGAGGCGATGGAGTTAGGAGTTCTTTTCGCGGCGGCCGGTGCCACCGCCCTGGAACTCTTCGGCCTCAGCATGTTCGGGATCGCCCGCGACCTGGGCAAGTTCCGTCACCGTGCGCTCCGGGTGCGAATGTTCGGCTGGGCGGTGATCGCGTTCTCGGCCTACAGCAACCTCGAGCACAACGGAGTCGTGCTCGCGGCGATGTCGGTCGCCGGTCCGGTCGCCTGGGAGATGCATGAGTGGTCGCAGCAACGGATCCAGCTGCACCAGGAGGGAAAACTGGTCAGCAGGCCGGTACGGCCGCGGTTCCCGATCGACCAGGTCGTGCTGTTCCCGGTGTGGACGCTGCGGGCATACCGCCAGGCCGTCCGGGATCGGATCGAGAACGTCGATCAAGCCCTGGCCGCAGCCGATCGTGGACGGCTGCCACATGACACAGTCGGCAGGTTGGCAGGTGTGCGGTGGCGCCGCGTGGTGCGTCGATCGATCGCCCAGCATCGCCGATTGATGGAGGCGCCGAACCGGCCGGAATCGGTGTCGATCGATCGAGTCGGTCGACGGCTTGAGTCGGTCGTCAACGACTTGGAGCGGTTGTCTCAGCAACTACAGCAGGTGCCTCGGTGGGGCGTCGATTCGCTCGCCGATAAGACCGGATCGGGTGGGCGACCGCGCTCGACCTGGCTGCGTCGTCGGCGGCGATCAGCGGGGACAGCTTCACCAGCAGCTGCGTTGATCGACGAAACGAGGAAGCTCGACGACGGATCGATCGACCGGCCGGGGAAAGGATCGGCATCGACTCCGGTGTGCGTGTCCGACGAACCGATCGATCATGAGCAGGAACCACCACGGCATCCCGCTGCTCCTCTGTCCGTCGATCGTTCGGCGTCAGCCGTCTCGGAGGCAGGCGCCCCGCCAAGGGCAGCTGCGCGGCGAGCGCCGATGCCCGATCCCGGCTCAGAGAGTCGCCCGATCGCGACACGATCTGATCGATCCGCGCACGACACCGACCGGTCAGGGAGTGACGATCGGAGCGGTTCGTCGATCGCGGCGGGTCGATCCATCCGATCGATCCAAGAATTGCATGACGAGGCGCGGCAGCTGGCGAGACAGTGGGGGTGGACGTCGGCGGCTCACGTCACCGCGGAGGCCTTACGAACTGGACTTCGCATCAGTCCCAAACGCGCACGAGACCTGCGTGCACTGCTTCGGGAGGACTTCGACCAAGGCTGGCTGCCAACCGCCGGGGAATGGGCCGGCCTCCACGTCGACGCGGACCATGACAGCCAACAACCGTGACACCAGTGGCTCCAGCGTTAGTAGTGGAGCTGACGCAGGGCGCCCTGGAAGCGGCCAGTTCAGCACAGCGAACGGTGGACCTTCCAGAACGATCCACTTCTCGTGAAATCCACCGTCCGCTGTGCTACGGCGACGCGTCCAGGCCGCCCACCCTGATCGAGGACTCATGACTGACCACCCTCCTGACCGCGACGATCCGCCCACGACGGAGCCCGACGCGCACGCGGGCCACGACTTGACCACACACGCCTCAGGAGACCTCACCAAACGGCGAGCTCCAGCACCATCCGCAATGGACGCCGCTCGACGCAGACTCAAGTCCTGCCGACTTCGCCGGCACCAAGAGCGCGACGCCGCGTCACAGGTCCAGCGCATCGAGCGCCGGATCGCTCGGCGACAGCGCGCCCGAACAACCGGAACCTGGCTTGTCCGGCACGCGTGGTGGGTGCTGCGCGGCCTCGGCCGAACGGGCCGGGCGCTGTGGCAGGTCCTGTGGGATCCGCAGCGCGAGGCGTACATCTCCGCGATGCTCGACCACAGCAATCCCGACGGGGCTCACCGAGCCCGTCTGAAACTGCGCCGCGACCGTCGAAACAGCGTCGTCCTGCTACTCATCCTCAGCTCTTTCACCTACTTCGGCGTCGACCACTGGGGACGTGAACTGTGGGCGAAGGTGCCGTGGTGGTCAGTCGTGGTGACGGGAGCATTGGTTCTGCCCATCCTCGCCCTTATCGGCCGCCCCGTACCGGAACCGCACGACACCGACAGACCCGCCGAAGCGATGCCCCAGAGCCTCTCGCTCGGCGACTCAGCCCGCGGCGTGGCCACAACGCTGAGCGACGCATTCACCAGCAGCAAGATCCGCGTGGACGTGAACGAGGCCGGAGTGAAAGCCGAACCCGGAGGCTGGGGCTGGACGGTCACCCTGCAAGTCCTCGACAACATCACCGAAGCGAAACTGGACGCGTTGGAGCGTCACCTCAACACCCCTACCGGTGGCCTTGTCTTCGCGCGCGTTCCGGAAGCCGCGCGCGTCATGGTCGTGAGGATCGTGATGCGGGATCTCCTCGCCACTCCTGTTGACTCCCCGGAACGCGCCTGGGGCTCCGTACGCGATCCCGTAGAACTCGCGACCCGCTACGACGGGGGCCGCCTTGCCCTCGAACTGTTCGCACGCCACACGCTCATCATCGGGCGCACAGGATCGGGAAAGTCCGGTGTCCTTCATGACTTTCTCGACGCGCTCACATCCCGTCACGACGTGGACATCGTCGCTATCGACCTCAGCGACGGCCCGGACCTGAAGTCCTGGAAGATGGCTGTGCGCCGGTCCGCCTTCGGTCCCAACGTGGAGAACGCCGAGCGAATCCTCCAGAACGCGGTCGACTTGATCCGGCACAACACCGCTCGGCTCGGCGCACGGAACTTCGACCCCGTTACAGACGGGCCGGGCCACGTCGTGGTCATCGACGAGTACGGGATGGTCGCCGAGATCGACGCGCTTCGAATCCTGGTCGAATACATCGTCACCTACGGGGCGAAAGCCGGCGTGTGGGTCATCCTCGCCAACCAGCGAGCCGTCAACGACATGATGGGGACCTCACGGCTGGGGAGCCAGGTCCACCTCAAGGTGTACCTCGGGATGTCTGCCGAAGACGCACAAGGTCTGCCCAAGCACCTACGCGAACTCGGAGTCCGGCCCCATCTCTTCCGCCAAGCGACCCGCACGCACGCCAACGATGCAGGTAAAGGCTTCGTCGTCGACGCCGAGACCACGCCAGTTCTTGTGCGGTTCGACCGGACGGACCGCCTCATCGCCGTCCGGCGCGCCAGCGAGCGAGCACCGATGCGCCCCGAGCCGTCCCAGCAGTACTTGGACGTGGTTGCTCGCGAAGAGAGTCAGGGCGTACCCGAACTTTTGTCGGCGGTGCGATCGACAGTCCTTGAGATCGCGAGCCGCGAAGGACGACGGCCGGCGCGAGCCTCAGGGGAGGAGATCGTGCGTGGACTCCGGCGACGAGGCATCGTCATCGACAAGCTGAAGCTCGTCGGCGAGCTTCGCAAGGCAACGCGCGGGGCTATCGTCCACAGTCGTGACACGAACATCGGACCTGGCAACAACCCGAAGGGGTTCTACCTGGACGATCTGGACCGAGGGATAGAACAGCTTTCGCGTCCGCCGGAACCGCAGGGTCAATAGGTTATTTCGACAGACCAGACGTGTGGGAGATCCGCTGGAACAAGCACGACACCAGTGACCTCGAGAACCTGGGCAACCCAGTCCGCCACCGCCTGGTCTGGTTCGGCCGCAGCACCCGGTCGGCTGGCTTCAGCAACAGGGCCGATACCTTCATGCTCGCTGACGAGCACCCATGCCGCGTTCTGTGTCCCGCGGTCATTAACCTGCACCTGCCACGAAGTGGGGATGGTCGGTTGCTGCTCAGTCATGCTGGTCGTCACCTTGTCCGTTTCGGTAGCAGAGTGTCCGCACTCGAACATTCCAGGCCTCGATGTGGCAGGCGGGCGCCGCGTCAGCAGATCGGTCCCAGGTACCGCATGCAGCAGGCAGCACCGCGGCTGACTGCAGATCTTAGGCGACGCGGTCGGAAGCCAAGCACAGCAGACCCGACGGCCGGCGCTGCCACGCAAGTAGACGTAGCCCGACCTGTTCCAGCGCCATGACCGGCCGTCGGGTCCGCAGATACGAGGTCCCGACCGCGCGCGCCTCCGTCCAGTCGGGAAACAACCACCAGGAAACAGCAGAGAGGATGATCTCCATGTCCCATTCAGACAGCCCGCACGACGCGAAGCTCGAGTACACCCGCGACATCGAGATGGACAAGCACCGCTATGTCGTGACGGTCAGACCCGACCCGGACGACGATGAGGTTAGGGTCATCGACCTGATCGGCGCCGCACCCGATGCCGAAGTGATCGTGGAGGGCCGCCTGATTGTCCACAAGAACGCCTTGCCGCACCTGGGTGCGCTCCTCAGCGAAGCCTTCCCAGACCATCGACTGCCGAAAGCGCGCAAATCCCGTCGCCGTGGCTACGGCAAACCCACTCAATCACACCGTCCGTGGACCGACGAACTCAAGGCCTCGCTCCACGGCGCGTGGACCGCAGCCGATCCCGGCGCTCCGGCACAGCAGATCGTCGAGGGTATTGCGGCCGCTCTGAACGTGTCGGCGGACACCGTCAAGGAGAAATTTCAAGCACCCGAGGCAACTCGTGACCCCGCGAAGGTCGTGTCGGTGATAGCAACGATCATGCAGCGATCTGAAGGCGCGATCCTGAACCAGCTACCCAGACAAAGCCTTGACCCGGAACGTCCTGGATTCCGAAAGGAGGACGGCACGACTTGACCAATCGGGTTCTAGGACCGGTACGTCGTGTCCGCAGCGTGGCTTCGATGCCTCGTCACACCGAGATTCTCTGTGGGAGGGCGCAACGTTGTGGCGCTCAGCGCCGCGTGCCGTGCAGTGAGTTTCGATTGCTCGCCCGGGGTGCACGCCGCGCCACCAATCCTGTGGTGATCCGCTCCGATGGCGGACAGGCCGCTGATGGCTATGATTGATCTCGCCTGTCATTGCTATCCGATCGTTGCCCATGGCGGCCGACGTTATACTCACAGGCAGCCACGCTCCGCGAGCAGAGCAGCTGCACACGCCGCGGCAGGGCATCAAGATCGGCGTCGGTGTTCGCGACGCAGCGCCAGACATCCGCAGGATCATCTGCTCCCAGCGTATGCGGAGGCGAACAGGTGCGCCGGGTACACCCGCAGACGCAGCCGGTTATTGGCGGTCAGCTCCTTCGCCAGCGGCGCGGAATCCAGTAAGTGCAGTCACTCCGTCCAGCGCCCAGCCGAATCGAAGACTTATCTCCTGTCGCGCTGCGGCGAGAACACTCATCGAATGCATCAAGAGTCGAGTTGACGTCAGTGCCGCAGGCCAACCACGTCTGCCACAAGTAGCTGTCGGACACTCCAGCGAATCAGTGGTCGTGCCCAGACAGCCGAAGGCCCATCAGCCAGAATGCATGTGGCACCCGTCTACTAGAGTTGGTATTTCGCCAGCGTTCTCGCTGCACCTGAGGCGGCTTGTCCGGGAGTTAAGCGGTGCTCGCATCGGCACGAGCCGAGATTCGCCAACCGCCGTTCGGCGTCAATGACACGGCGGATCCACAGCCTGCGGGCAGCCGCTTTCGCCTGCCTGACGGCCACGAAGCGCTGTGACTCCGCCTGCAGAACGTGGTAGCAGGCCGGGCACAGGTCGCGAGGGTCCTCCAGGTTGTCCCGGAATGCCCTGCTCCCCGCTTCCCAAGCGATCCACGTCGCAGCCGCCCACTCAGCCAGTGGATGTTCCGCATCGCCGTCACAAGCCAGCTCCGGAGACTGAACGCTTCTTTCACCAGCAGCGCCCCAGCCCAGGTTGGTCCGCTTACGCCTGAACGGCCACATCGAGTGACTGCCTTCCTCGCGTAGGAGCGCTTGGGGTTGCAGGGCCACAGTTTGCCACGCCTCACCCGCCCGGTTCCCCAGCCCCTGCTGCCCTTCCGGTGCTCGTTCCTCTCGCCGCGTGCGGCGCTCCCAGCACAGCAGACCACCGGCTCGGGCGGGCATTCCCGAGCACCGTCACGTTCAGCACATGGCCCGCCCGAACCGGCGGCCCGCTCCTGCCGACGCGTACACACACCGCCGACGAGGGAGCGCACACCGAGATGGCTCAGAACGCTATTTCTCCTGCGGAGCAAAAAGTCCTTGAGCAGATCGCCGCGGGGCGTACCAACCAGGAAGCCGCTCGCGAACTCTGGCTATCCAGTCATACGGTTGACAAGCACGTCAAGAACATTCTGAAGAAGTTGGGCGCAAGTACCCGCTCGGAAGCGGTGAGTAAAGCCCTTGGGTTGGGTTTGCTCAAGGGCCGAAAGCCGAAGCCAGCCAAGCTGACGGAAGCGGAAACCGAGGTCCTGTCGTTGGTCGCCAAGGGATTCACCGAACCACGTATCGGGTTCCTGACCAACCGCACCGTCAACACCGTCCAAACCCTGGCGCGCCGAGCGCGCACGAAACTGAACGCGAGCAGCAACGCGGAAGCGATCGTGATCGCCACGCGCCTCGGACTACTCAGCGACCGCAAGTAGGCCCACGGCGTGGGCCTTTCTCCGGCGGCACTAGTGGTCGGGCCGCCCTCGCCGGGCGGTCCGACCACCACCGGCACGGAGAGCTACTGGACTGAAATGGTTTCCACAGTCCGGCCCTGCACCGCGTCAGTGATCCTGGCCGTGAGCATCGCTCGACGTCCCGCGCAGCCGTAGTCGTGGGCGCTTGTTCATGCCGAAACGAGTATTCAACCGATGTGATCGACATCGATTAAATCGCGCCTCGCAGCGTTGAGCCGAGGTTAGTGGTCGGTCAGCGACGCCCACTAGGAATCCCGCGTTCTGCCCATGGAAGCGATTGCGGTACTCGGCGACCACAGCAGACGCGCAGGGGGCAGGCAAGATAAGCGATTGTCGGCCCCCTGCGCGCCCGCTGGTTGGACTTGCGTCCCACTTCACGTGCCCCCAGAGGGAGAACTTCGTGAACCTTGCGAACGTCACCGCGCGTTGTTCCTATTACGTTGCGGATGCGACTGCACGATCGATCGGCGCCGCGCTTAACATCTGGGACTCCGTTGACGAGTTCGTGTACGACCGCTGCGGCCGATCCTTCGGGTGGCCGGAGCCGCCAGCCAGGTTGGAATACCGGCTGCGTAAGTACGCGCAGCGTCGCGGACTTCCTGTCTACATCCCCGGTGCCCTGGCCGCGCGCTTGAATGACCAGCTCGACCCCGAGTTGTCGCGACCGACCGTGCATGCGGTGCTGCGGCTGCCGGAGTCAGCGACTCGCCGGATCCACCCGTGGTCGCCTGGAGCCGACTACATCGCGGTCACCACGGCGCGTAGGTGGGTGCGACGAGACGACAAGAACGCTGGCGCACTGCACCTCGTCCATAACGCAACCGGCAACGTCGCGATCGGACATCCACTTCGGACAGCTGCTCTGCCCGCAGGCACAGCGCTCTCATTCGCGGGCGCCGCACCTGAGCACCCGGAATTGACGTCGTCGACCGGCTGGCGTGAAATGCCCATCGACAAGGCACACCCCGCGTTGCGGTACCAGGACGAGGTCCGGTCGCTTCGCGAGGAACTGCGGGAACGTCTTCGCCTGGGCCAGGACAGCTATTGAGCGTTGGTGCCCACCATGCAGGTCAGCTTGCTGCCGCAAGGTGGATTTCAGATCGGGCTCGAGTTGTCCGCCGGTCCCGAACTCGACGGGATTTCCTTGCTGGCCGGCGAGCTCTCCCGCCTGGCCCGCGGCCTCGGCGCCGAATCTGGCTGGGTGATCTCCGCGGTCGGCTGGACTCCCGTTCCCCGCGCGACGAACAGCCCGCTGCTTTAACCGCTGTTTCCCGCGGCCTTGCGGAAGCTGGGCCTCTCCGATTCCTGGCCCTATCTGACGATGGCACCCGAGACAACGTAACTCGCGGCTGGTGACGCACCCCTGCGACTGAAGCACGACGCGCCTGGCCCTCGGGCCGGGGCGTCGGCTCAAGCGCCGAGCCCCTGGGGGCCGGGCGCGTCGTGCTTTTCCGCACGGGTCCACGTCACCACCAGCGAGGAGCACATACTCATGGACTCCGCCCCCGCAACAGCGACTCCGTTCGACGATCTGGCCGTATTCGAGCAGGCCGTCGAGCGAGCACACACCGCCGCGAAGGCCTACTTCGGCGGCGAGACACCGCCCATGCCGGACGGCGACTACGACCACCTGGTCGCACGCATCGCCGCGAGCGTGGCGGTGAATCCGCAGTGGGACGATCGCGGTGTCTCCACCGCGGTGGCCGCCGGCGAGTCGGGTGGGGCGGTGCGGCACGAGCCGCCGATGCTCAGCCTCGACAAGATCACCGCCGCCGCCGAACTTCGGCAGTTCACGAACACGCTGAGCACGTGCACGGCGGTGGTCGAGGCCAAGTTCGACGGCATGGCCTGCCACGTCGACTACCGTGACGGCCGCCTAGTCCGCGCGGTGAGCCGCGGAGACGGCGCAGCCGGCGATGACATCACCCACCAGGTCACCCGCGAACCCGGCGTCGCCGGGCTGCCCGTGAGCCTCCCGCACGCATGGAGCGGGTCGGTCCGCGGCGAGATCTTCATGACCAACGCCGACTTCGAGCTCGCCAACAACGCCCGCGTCGCCGCCGGCAAGGCGCCGTTCGTCAACCCGCGCAACGCGGTCGCTGGCTCGATCCGCAAGATCGAGCGCACTTACAGCGTGCCGATGAGCTTCGCCGCCTACGCCATCAGCGGTAACGGCCTCGAGGACGTCGACAGCCACCTGGAACGCATGGCCCACGCCCGCCTGGCCGGGATCACCACCGCGGCCATGCTCACAGCCGGATCGCTTCCCGCCGGCACACTGACCTACGGCCGCCGTGCCGAGGACCTGCAGCGTGCCGTCGACGCGCTCGAGAAGCTACGGCCACGCCTCGGGTTCCCGGTCGACGGGGCCGTGATCAAGGCCGATTCGCGTGCTGTCCGCACCCGGATGGGCAGCCACAGCAGCGCGCCACGCTGGGCGGTGGCGTACAAGTGGGCCCCCGACACCGCCTACTCGATACTGCGAGAGATCCATGTCTCCGTCGGCAGGACCGGCCGCGCCGGCTTCCGTGCTGTCATCGACCCGGTGACCGTGGCAGGGACCACGATCCGCTACGCGAGCCTGCACAACGTGGACTGGATCGCTCAGCAGGGGCTTGGTGTCGGTTCCCGCGTTGCGGTCGTCCGCGCGGGCGACGTGATCCCCAGGGTCACCGCGGCCGCTGGTGAGCAGCCGGAGGATGTGGTGCCCTGGATTCCGCCCACCAGGTGCCCGCAATGCGATCAGTCCTGGGAACGCTCTGGGCAGCTCTGGCGCTGCACCACGCCGGCCTGTTCGCTGGTGTCCTTGCTGACCTACGCCGCCAGCCGCGACGTCCTCGACATCGACGGGCTGGGGGAGGAGGTCGCGGCCGCGCTCGTGGAAGCCGACCTCGTCCGGGACCTAGCCGACCTGTACACGCTGTCATCCAACCGGGTCGCAGAGGCATCGTACCTGCGCGCCGGCACCGCGGTCGGGCGCCGCATCGGTGCGGCCACCGCGGCCAAACTGGTCGCCGGCATCGCGGCGGCGAAGGAACGACCACTGGCCCGGCACATCACCTCGCTCGGGATCCGCGGGACCGGACGCCGTATGGGCCGCATGCTGGCTCAGCACTTCGGAACGCTCGACGCTCTGCGCGCTGCCACCACCAATGATCTCGCCGTAGTCGACGGCATCGGCACGGTGACCGCGTGCTGGATCCGCGCGGGCCTGCACGAAGCCGACGCAGTTCTCGACCGGCTGATCGCTGTGGGCATCACGACCGTCCACGACACCAAACCGGCGGTGGCAGACGGATCTCTGGCGGGGAAGCGTGTCGTGATCACCGGAGCGATCCCGAGCATGACCCGGACACAGGCACAGGAAGCCGCCGAACGACTCGGTGCCACCGCGTCCGGCTCGGTCACCGCCAAGACGGACCTGCTCATCGTTGGAGCAGGCTCCTCGGCCCGCAGCAAGCTCGCCAAAGCGAACGAACTCGGTGTCCCCACGATGTCCGCTGAGGACTTTCTGGCCCTGCACGCCGCGGCTGGCACCTCGTAGCCAGCGCACGACCGACACCGGCGCGGCCCTGGGATCTCCCGGGCCGTGCCGGTTCACACCCACCCTGCAACCACGGAAAGGGCACACCGTGCCGGGAATCAACCGCTCGATCTCGATGCAGTTCATCGTCCGCTCACTCGCACACGCCCGAGACCACGAGTCCTACGGCGAGAAGATCGCCCGCGAAACGGGGCTTCGGTCCGCCTCCGTCTACGGGGCGCTCAACACCCTCACCACACGAGGCTTCGCCCAGCGGACACGCGAGGAACCGGGCGCCTATGGCACGCCGCGCCGCTACGTTCAGCTCACCGCCGCCGGACTGGACCTGGCGAGGAAGTGGAACGTGCTCAGTCTCGAAGCCACTGCGGCACAACGATTGCTCGCGATCGCCGAGGCACTTGATCTTGCCCCAGGCAGCGCACTGCATCGAGCAGCTGATCAGCTCTGTGACTCGAGCTGGGCCGTGCCACCGTTCGACAGCGCGGCCGTGGTAGCCGCAGTCCTTGGTCCCGCAGGCCCGGATCAGTAGCGCTGGGGCTGAAACGGTGATCACCCCGCGGACGCCCGACCGGAACGGACGCCCCCGTCGCCGGATACAGCCGGTCCCGGCGAAACACCCCGGTGTCCTTCCCAGACATCTCCCTGTCTCGCATCTACTGTCGTTGTTGCTGGCCGGTGGTGGAACGAGAACTCGCAGCACGTCAGCAGACCTGGCTGGGCGGGTCAAGGCAAACCGCTGACGCGGTCGTCGCAAGCGCCGAGCCTTGCACCTCGCCCGTCCGGCCCGCTGCGGGACGCGTGTTCACGCACCACAACCACCGACCACACAGGACACGACAGGTGTCTTGGTAGAATCAGGAGAGATGCCATGGCTGGAGACACCGTCATCACGGTGATCGGCAACCTCACGTCCGACCCGGAGCTTCGCTTCACCCCTTCCGGTGCGGCGGTCGCGAACTTCACGGTCGCGTCCACCCCGCGCACACTGGACAAGCAGTCCGGTGAGTGGAAGGACGGCGAGGCCCTGTTCCTGCGCTGCAACATCTGGCGTCAGGCGGCCGAGAACGTCACCGAGTCGCTGACGCGTGGCGCGCGTGTCGTCGTGCAGGGGCGCCTCAAGCAGCGATCTTTCGAGACCAAGGAAGGCGAGAAGCGCACGGTCGTCGAGCTCGAGGTCGATGAGATCGGCCCGTCGCTGCGCTACGCCACCGCCAAGGTGAACAAGGTCAGCCGCGGCACCGGTGGAGGCGGCGGTGCCCCGTCCGGGGACCAGTGGGCCAACGACGCCACCTCGGCGCCTGCCGACGAACCTCCGTTCTGATTCCGCCGCGTGTCGCGGCCGGTGCCCACCGGGCACCGGCCGCGACACGATGCCGGGAATATCGACGATCGCACCAACCCGCTGGATCTGGCTAGCTCGGCTCCGCGGTCCTGACGCTCCGGTCCCTGCGCGTTCGGCTCACCGCGCTCCTCGCCGGAGGCGAGCACCGACCACGTGGTAGCGGCCCACGTCGCCGCCAACGGTGGGCCGGACACCATCGCGTCAGCACTGGCCGAACTGCGCATCACGGTTGTGCGCCTGCCACCCGGTCCGGATGCCGCGGACCTCGCCCTCCTGACCCACGGCCGACCTCCTGCGGCTCCTGGGACGCCGAGCGAGGGGGGCCTTCGAGGCTGGGCTATCGAACCTGCGCGCCTGATCAAGCCACGTACCGACTCGCCGGACAGGCGATCGGTGGGCTAGTTGCAGGATTCTTCGTCACCGTCGGCCGGCTGTCGCTGGACGTACTTGCGTCCCGCCGGGCGCAGTGATCGGCTTACTTGGCATTGAGCTGGAGGTCGGGGCGGTGCGGGTTCAGGGCCGCGAGCATGTTTCTGAAGCCAGCGACCGGCTGATCTTTCCGACGCATGGTGGTGGCGAGATCCAGATGAGGTCAACGACGTCAGGATCAGGTGCTGCCCCAACCGCAAGCCGCGCGGGCAGACGGCTGGTCGAGCCGGAATGAACAGTGTCCAACTCCGGCGATCATGCGGTGGCTGAGCCGCCATGCTCGCGGTTGCGGTGCCGCTCCATCACAGCTTCAGGATCGAAGTAGCCGGTGGAGGCCTGTGCCGCGAACAGTTTCCATTCCGTCGGGGTGTACGTCATGACCAAGTCCTCGTCAGTGAGGGGAGGGGTCCGCCGGACCGCGGTGTAAATGACGCCGTCCGTGTGCTGAACAAACGCCACCTCGACGACCTCGACGCCGTCTGCAACATCTTCGCCGCCTTGCCAGTGCGCGTCGGTCAGGTCGAGGTGACCGAGGACGTCACCGCTCTTGCTGTAGATCGGTGCAGTGGTCCTGCGCATCGCCTGATCCTCACAATTCAGCTGGTCAATCGAGCCCGAAGGTATATCCGACCGCAGAAGCCTCATCATGATGCCCCGCTGGCGTGACCTGCCCGCCATGGCGAACTGACCCCGGCCTGCTGATGCTCGCCCGCCGCCGGTGGCGGCCGCGCACTCTGGACCACCGGCGCCCGGCTGCGCCCGATGCCCGCACGACCGCGCCGATCGGGTGAGACGCGCCTCGCTGCGCTCGGTCGCCTCCGGCGATCCCACCCGGTCGGCCGACCGCGGCGGGCCCCGGCCGGTCCAGGCATCGGCGGCCCGGACGAGCGCCACGCCCACCGCCAACGAGGTGAGCAACAGCAACCAAGCCAGGCGCTGTCCGCCGGCGCTCGCCACACGCCGGTTCCCCACCACACCCGAAGGAGCACCACGCGATGACCACCGTGGAGTCCGTCCTCACCCGGCGCAACGCCACCCTGCGCGACATGGCCGAACTTCTGCAAAGCCAGCACGACGCCAAGCTCGACGTCGTCGTCCCCGCCCGTGACCTGCGCATGGTCGGCGGACGACTTGCGATCGACGGGATCGGCGAGCCGACGATCACCCTCGACGGCGTCACCTCGAGCACCGGAATCTTCGTGCCCACCGCCACCTGCGACGGCGGCTTCGCCGACAAGCTCGGCATCCCGGTGAAGTACCTGCGCCGGATGCGCGATACCGGACACCTCGACCTGCTCGACCACAACATCAACGAATGGCTCGCCGAGGCCCCGAACAAGCGGTTCCTCGCACGCAACCTCCGCGGCGTCGACGGTGCCCCCGGCATCTCCCGCGCGTTCCTGTCGGAGAACTACCGCTTCGTCGACAACCTCGATGTGCTGACGGCAGTCCTCGAAGGAATCCGGCTGGCCGGCGTGCACGTGGACGTGTCCCAGTGCGACCTCACCGAAACCCGGATGTACGTCAAGATCCGCTGCCCGGAGATTTTCGCCTACGCCCCCGCGCTGCTGCGCAACTACACCAGTCCGTTCACCGGGAACCGGGGCGCGGACAACCCGGTGGTGTTCGCCGGGTTCGTCTTCAGCAACTCCGAAGTCGGCCACGGCAGTTTCTCCATCACCCCGCGGATCACCGTTGAGGTCTGCGACAACGGTATGACCTTCACTCAGGATGTCATGCGCGAAGTGCACCTGGGCGGCAAGCTCGCCGACGGCGTCGTCCGCTGGAGTGCCGATACCCAGGCCGCGGCCCTGGACGTGCTGGTCAAGCAGGCCCGCGACGCGGTCAACACCTTCCTCAACCCGGCCTACCTCAAGGCCAAGATCGCTGAGGTGGAGGCGGAAGCCGGTGTGCGGGTGCGCGAGGTCATGGAGACCCTGACCTACGTCGGCAAGCAGCTGCGATTCACCGAAGCCGAACGCGCGGTGATCCTCGACCACTTCTTCGACGCCGGCGACCGAACCTCCGGCGGTGTGCTGCACGCGGTTACCAGCGCGGCGCAGACCATCACCGACGCGGACCAGGCCTACGAGCTGGAACGTCAGGGCATCCCGGCGATGCGGCACGCCGCAGCCTTCCAACGCTGAACTCCGACGGGCGGCCGGGTAGCACCCGGCCGCCCTGATGAGCCCCTCTCGCCGGGCACCTCGCAACTTCCCAAGGGCCAGGTCCAGGGGCGTCGCTGGCGACGCGGCCGCACGAACCCGAGCACGCCGCCGGAGAGGCACGCGGCGATGAACCCGGCGCTGCCCGCCCAACAGACCGCAGCCTCCCGACAGCTGCTGAACTGGGCGGGCAGCGCCGGAACCCCCGCCGTCCTGCGGACCTCTCTGGCTGGAGGGCTGGACCATGGCCGGGAACGGCGTCCCCATCCAGTACCAGATGCGGCCCCAAGGCGACGGCACCTGGATCTTCGAGCCGACGAGCTTCCCTCCCGACGGCTGGGCAAGGCCGACGCAGCGCTTCGCGATCCAGATCACCGTCACCGAAACCCAGCCCTAAGACACGCCCGACACTGAACAGCTCCTCGGATCGGTCGTCTCCCGCGCGCTCGGGAGGCGACCGATCCCTTCAGGCCGCACGCATCCGCGACCAAGTCCACCTGCCGCCTGCGGCGCGCGTGGACCGGCCACGCCAGCAGACCGGCGACGGCCGGTCCAGGCCAACACCACCGCGCGGTCCGGCTCCGCCGAGTCTGGACCGCCCCGCATCGCCGCCCCGCTGCTCCGCCCTGGTCCACGCATCGCGCCGACCAGGAGGAACACAGTGCGCACAACCATTTCCGTAGATGACACCGTCCGCCAGGTCCTTGCCGAGTGCCGCATCGACGACAACCGCCTCTACCTGTCGGATCGCCAGTTCGACCGCAAGCTCTACCAAGGAGTCAACAAGGTACTCGAAGCGCTGGGCGGAACCTGGAACCGCAAGGCCAAGGCCCACCTGTTCACGAGTGATCCCAGCTCGGCCATCGCGAACGTCGTCGCTGGAGGCAAGATCGCGCCGCTGGCCAGGGTGACCGAAGGCTACTTCGCCACCCCGGCATGGCTCGCCGAGAAGATCGTCACCGAGTCCGACATCCCCGACCTCGAGGCCGGGGCCGAGGTCCTGGAACCCTCCGCCGGTGACGGCGCCCTCGTGCGGGCGATCCTCGCCGCCCGCCGGCCCGCTCCCGGTCCGATTCGCGGCTCGCAGATCGACAGCCGCTCGGCTGACCTCGCCTGGCGAAGCCCTCGCCCGGCGGGCGATCACAAGTCCGCAGAACAGGAGCACACCGTGGCCCATCCGCTGGTCGTCCACTGCAAACGTGACCGGTACGACGTCTACATCGGCCGGGGCGGCAAATGGGGAAGCCCGTTCAAGATCGGCACCCACGGCACTCGCGAGCAGGTCATCGCCCGCTACGAGCAATGGCTGCTTACGCAACCACACCTGCTGGCCTCGCTCAGTGAGCTGAGCGGGAAGACTCTGGGGTGCTGGCGCGCACCTTGAGCCTGCCACGGCGAAGTCCTGGTACGGCTGGCGGCCCGCGTGCCGCGTCGCTCGGGAGATGCACCGTACCCGGCTGGGGAGGGCATCGCGTATCCGAGACCTTCCTGACACGTCGATACCCGGCGGGCTGAGTGACCAGACCCGCCGCCCGGTTCCGCGGGTTGTGCAGGAACCCGCGATGTCAGCAGATCCCGGCCGGGCTGTCCAAGCCAAGTCGCTTCGCGATCGGCTTCGCCGAACCTGGACAGCCCGGCCGGGCTCCGCCCTTGACCTCCTGGTCCACGCACAACGCGCCGAACAGGAGAAAGCCATGGGCAGGAGCACTTCCGTCCGTCAGCCGAGCGAAACCGACCGCGAGCACTTCGAACGCGAATTGTTCGAGTACTCGAACCACACGATCGTGGAATCCGCGACCGTCGAGAACGTCTTCTACGCTGCCGTGCGCACGAAGGGCACCCGCAAGGTCTGGGCACTGGTGGTGACCATGCGTAAAGCTGGCGGCGCCAAGTTCCGGTACCTCGACATGATGGAGACCGACGGACCCAGCGAGGCCAAGGCGCCCGCCGCAGTTCTCAACGCACTGAGCCCCACCACCGATAAGAAGGCGCTGAGCTGGCGAGAGCGGTGCCGGACGCGTCGATGAGCCGCATCACCGGCGTTGCTCGGTGTCCGGGATGCCGGGAGTCGGTGACGCTGCTGGATGACACCGGTACGCCTACTGCCTCAACAGAGACTGCTCGTGCGACGGAGTCCCCGCCGGGGAAGTCGTCCTCCAGGACCAGCCGGGGCGCGGGTTGCCGCGGCCGGTCCTGGAGGGCCGCCCCGTCCCGTGGCTGGCGCCCGTCATCGGCGACCGGGTCGCCTGGACGGCTCTCAACGAACAGCGCGGGCTCGAAGCTCAACGATCGTGGCTGTGCCAGGTGTTCTTTTCAGGGTTTGAAACTGTCTCAGTCTCATCCATCGGTGGCGGCGACGCGGCTCGCGTTGGGTAGTCAGGTCCGGTAGGTCTGTTCCTCGATTCTCATCGAGTGGAAGGCCGACGTTGTTTCTGTCGTTTGTGGACCGTTCGTTGCTGTTCCGACTCCTCGAAGGCTCTGCCGCTGATGCCAGGCAGGTGGAGCGCTTGTTGGATACGCGCGCGATTCCGGATGGGACGCCGTGCTTCCTCGACGAGGTCTCGATGTTGCCGGTGGAACCGTTGTGCTCGTGGTTCCGGCACCTTGCATACGAGAACAAGAGCGCCAAGACGTTGCGGGAGTATGCCTACATCGTGAGGCGGTACGTGGGCTTCTTGGAGTCACGTGGCCGCAGTTTTCGTGACGCGACCGAGTCGGACCTCGCGGCGTACCGAATGTTCAGAACGCAGCTTCAGGACCGACCCGTCGGAGAGGCCATGTGGGCGAAGGAGGCCCAGCTGCTCAATCAGCTGCACCGCTGGCTGGAGCAGTCCGGCTACACCGGCGTGAATCCGGTCCGCCAGGCGCGCAATGGCCGCAGCGCGCTCGCCCCGAGAGTGGTACAGGGGATGAATATTCGGCACATGTCCTTGGCGCAGTACCGCTTTTTCCGGGACATCGGGCTGGCGGGCCAACTGCCGGACTCGCGGATCGACACGACGTTCCGCGGCCGGAGCTCGCTCCGGGCTCGTGCGGCGTGTGATCTCGCATTGTCGACCGGGATGCGCCCGCAGGAGTGGTCGACGCTGTTGTTGCCCGAACTCGGAGAAGGGGAACGTCGCCCGGGGACGCCGGCTGTGTTCGAGGTGCAGGCCTGCGCCAAGTACGGCAAGCGGCGGGAGGTTTTCGTTCCCACCGGCGCTGTGGACTCGGTGGCGAACTTCGTCGAGCTGGAGCGGCCGGAGCTCGCGGCGGCCTCTGCAGCCGCGCTCGAGCGCCGTCGCGATGAATTGTTCGTGATCGACCGGATCGACGGAGCCATCGGCCGTTGCCACGGTGTGCTGCGGGGACGACGGCGGGCGTTCACGCTCTCGGCGATGAGCCCGCAACTGCGCCGGATCGCGGTCCGGGACACACACGACGGCCTGGAAGCACTGGCGGTGTTCATCGGACATGGCGGGCAGATGATCGGGCCGTCGAACTGGTACCGCATCCGTTGCGAGGCTTGGGATCGGATGCGGCGGCACTCCGGCGAGACCGACATGCCGCCCTTGCCGCCGCGCCGGTGGCGCTGGCACGACCTGCGGCATACGTTCGCGCTCCAGCTGCTGTCGTTTCTCGAACAACAGCTGGACGGTGAGGCGCCGGACGCGGTCACTCGGCGGCGGCGGCACGTCGCGTACCTGGGCGGGCATATCAAGCACAACCCGTTGCTGATCGTGAGCCGACGTCTCGGTCACGCGAGCCCCGCGACGACGTACGCCTACCTCGAGTACACCGATGACCCGATGAACGCGGTCGACGCCGCGTTTCGCGAGTGGACGGTCGAGGACGGCGACACCTACGCCGACATCGCCCGGCACATGCTCGCCTCCTCTGCCGGGCGGGGCCGCTGATGCCCCGCCGCGGCGACCGGCAGCGGAGCTTCCCACCTGCCGGGCGGGAGGCGGATGAGCCGGCGAGCCGGGTCGGGATCCGGGTTGTCCATGCCAAGGATCGCACCGGCCGCGAGTGCCGGATTCAACTCGACCCGGCCGAGTTCGCGTGCTCGACTCTCGCCGGCGAGCTGGCCGACGAATGGGTCGATCACATCGAGGCGGTCACAGCCCGCGACAGCACGGCCACCTACTACCGGCAAGGCATCCGAAGTTTCTGCCGTGCGGTCGACGACCAGCTCGGCGCGGACGCAGCAGCGGCCAGCCTGGCCTCGTCGAGGCCGCGGCTCGGGCCGATCCTGCTCGACTGGGAACGCAGGTTGCCGTCCGGATCGCGGCCGGGATCCACACGGCCTGCGGTGATCGCTTCGGCTTTGCGCGGTCTCATCGTCTTGCGGGCGCAGCACGGCCGCAGACCGGTCGACGACAACCTGCTCAGCATCATGCACGCACCGAGCACCGTGGAATGGGGACGGACCGACGAACTCGACGAGTTCTCCCGTGCCGAGAAGACCAGCATGATCCGGGCAGCTTGGTCCGACATCCACGCACTCGAGGAACGCCTTCGTCACGGCTGGGATCGTTCCAGCCGCGGCGTTCATCCCGACGAGCCCGCCGACTGGCTGGTCACCGACAACCTGCTGCGAGGCCTGGCCGACCGCAGCATCACACCCGAGGAGATCCCCCAGCACCTGCCGCCGTTTCACGACTGGCCGACCGGCCTGCGGGAACAGATCCCGTACCCGGCGACCGCGGGAACGCTGCGCGGTGCCAAGCAGGCCCTGGTGCGCCGTCTGCTCGCCCTGCTCTACCCGCGCAGTATCGACCTGCACCCCTTCCGGGTCCTGATGATCGCGGCCACCGGACACACCGCGGAGGAGATCACCGCCTTGACGACCGGAGATGTCGAGTTCACCGAGGACGGTGCCCGGCTCCGGCTGACGAAAAACCGCGCGAAACGCGCACGCACCCACGTTTTCACCGACCGGCCGCGTCTGGAAGTCAGCAACATCCTGCGGCGCCTGCTCACGGTCACCGAGCACGCCCGCCTCCTGGCCGGCGACATGCAGCAGCGGCTGTTCACCGCGGTCGGTCTCACCTCCGCGTTCCAGCTCAGCGCTGGGCTCTGGTCATCCCAGGGACCGAACAGCTTTCGCGCATGGCTCGACGCCGCCGGGATCAAGGTCTGCGGCACGACCGACATCCGGCGGCTGCGGAAGTCCACCAAGGTGGAGAAGGCCATCGCGTTCGGCGGCAGGGTCGCCGACATCGCCAACGACCACCACGAGGAGACCTTTCGTCGGCACTATGCGCAGGGCACCACGCTGCGGATCCTGTCTGGAGACGTCATCGCGACCGCGCAGCAGCATTGGTTCGACACCGCGCTCACCGGGCCCACCGTGCTCACCACGAAAGGTATGGGCAATCTCAGCGCCACCACTGAGCAGTTGGACGCGCTCGGTTTGACCGCCGAGGAAGCCGAACACCTGCGGCAGGGCACTCTCGACATGGGTCTCACGCAGTGCCGGGATCCGTTCGACTCGCCCTACAGCCGCCCCGGCACGCTCTGCGCCGTCGCGCCGTTGCGGTGCCTGGAATGCCGTAACGCCTGGGTGCTGCCGGACAACCTGCCTCAGCTGGTGTTGTTCGCCGACCACCTCGACCGGCTCCGCAGACGAATGCTGCCGGAGCACTTCGCCGCGTTGTGGGGTCAGAGCTACGTCAATCTCACAGCGGCGCTGGCCGAGCGCACCGACGAAGAACTCGCTCTCGCCCGAAGGCAGATCGGCGACGGCGCGTCACTGCATCTTCCCCTGCGCGCCACCGTGGAGTTCGACCTGTGACCAGCCCTCTGTGCCGACCTCAATCGAGTGCAACCTTCCGGGACGAGGAGCCCGTGCTGGGCGAGCACTCGTTGTTGCCGGGTGCCGTCGTACCGTGCTTCGCACAGCACGATGTGTGGGATTTCAACACAGTCCTGCGGCGCCCGGCTGGAACGCACCCCGGCGGATGGAAGCTCGTGTTCTCGCTCGAACTGGCCGACCCCGCCTGGAACTTGCTGGCCCGAGAAGTCGCGATGATCATGCTCAATCCGCGCCATCCCGCGGTGCGCGCGGCTGGCCTGCCGCTGCGCCCGCGTCCCGCGAGGATCGCGACCATCCTAGGTGACCTGACCCACCTGCGGGTGCTGGCGCGGTGGGCGCATGCCGCAGGGCTTCCGTCACGGCTGCCGGACTGGCGTGACAGCGACCTTCGCAGGTTCCTGCGGTACCGGCAGGACAACGCCGGGGTGAGCTCGGTCAAGGGGCAGGTCGGTTTGCTCAAGTTCCTGCACCACGCCACGAACCTGCTCAGCGGCGGAGGATTCCAGGTCGACCCCTGGCAGGGACGAACGACACGGCAAGTCGCGGGGGACACCACCTCACCCGACGTCGTCACGACTCCGGTGATCCCACCAGAGCAATGGTTTCCGCTCGTCCGGGCGGCCTGGGGCTACGTGCATGATTTCGCACCGGACATCCTGCGGGGCCAGGCTCGGTACACCGCGCTGCTGGCTAGCGCCCGGGACGACATCAGCGACTTGCCCGCGACGTTCACCGCCTGCCTGAGCGCTTCCGGTTCGAGGGTGCCGGTGCGCGACCAGACCGGGAATCCCGAGGCGATCTGGCCTCTGCTGACCCTGCGGATCGGATTCCACCCTCGCCACACCAGGACCATGTTCGGCACCCACTCCGTCGGCGGGCGACAGCGTCGAGCCGCCATCACCGCCCTCGTCGCCGACGGGACGAGGACAGACAGCGGGCTGATCGACAACCCCGCTCTCACCCCGCGCCGGGACCGGCCACCGGCGCCATGGATCCGTGGCGTGGACGCCCGAGCCCTCGGAACACAGGTTCGTGCTCTTCGCAACGCCTGCTTCGTGCTGGTGTTGGCCTTGTCGATGATGCGCGACGGCGAGGCGTCCGAGATCTCCAGAGGATCGGTCGTTGAGTACTACGGCACTCCGGCGATCGTCTCCACGAAGCTGAAGCACGACCCGGCAGAGCCCAGAAAGCATTGGTGGATCATCGATCCCGTCGCCGAAGCGATCGCCGTGTGTGAACAGCTGCCCTCGGATTCCGACTATGTCTTCGGCCCGGTCGCCGGCCGGGTAGGCCATGATGCCATCCGCGGCAGCGTCATGATCGACAACTTCATAGCCACGGTCAACGCCCACACCGGGATCTCCGGGCTGCCCCCGATCCCTGCGGGCACTGTCCGGTCGCACATGTTCCGCAGGACCATGGCCATGCTCACCGAGCAGTTCGCCGGCTCCGAGATCGCGCTGGGAATCCAGCTCAAGCACGTCGCCGCACGCGCCCTCGCCAACCGCTCCACCCAGGGATACGGTGCCGCGGACCCGGCGTGGTCACACCACCTCGATCGCGCGCTCGACGCCGCCCGGTTCCGGCGTCTGGAAGACCTCTACCGCGCACATACCGACGGGAAGCCCGTCGGCTTCGGACCTGCCGCTGAGCGGCTCACCGAGCTGTTCGACAAAATCCACGATACCGTCGCGGCCCGCAACGGAGATGCCAGCGTGGCCCGCGCGCTGCTGCGCCAGGCGAGAGTCTCGTTGCGATTCGGCACCCTCAATCACTGCGCCTTCGACGAGAACAATCCCGCGGGGGCGCTCTGCCTCGAACGAGCCGCCATCCCGGACGGACACGCAGGCCCTCTGCACGACCGGTGCCGACCGGACCGCTGCACGAACAGCATCATCACCCCAGACCACCTGCCGATCTGGCGGACCGAAAGACAGACCCTGCTGACACTGCTCGAAAGCCCGAAACTGGCGCCGTGTCGCAAGGCCGCGCTGCAACGCGAACTCGGCGACGTCGACCACGTTCTCTCTACCGCACAACAGGAAAGCCCGTGACGAACCTTCCACAAGAGACAGCGGCGGCGACCGAGGACAACGTCTCACCGCGCACGAGCGCGGCACTGCGCGCCGCGATGGACCGCCTTCTCGCCGGACAACCGCTACGCACCGACGGCCGCCTGATCAAGACCAATCTGTGGAAAGAGGCCGGTGTCAGCCGGGCGACGATGAACCGTGCCACCGTCGTGATGGCCGAATGGGACAGCCGCGTCATCGCCGCGGGCGGCCTTTCCGCTCGCGAGGCTCGCGTCACCCATGAGCTGGAGGAGGTCCGGCGACAGCTCGCCACGCAGATCAGGGAATGCACCGACCTCAAACGACAGCTCGACGCCGCGGCCACCGCGATCGCCGCACTGCATCACGACAACACGCTGCTGCGCCAGGCCCACGCGCAACACGGATCACTCACCGACCTCAGCCAGTACCGAAGCGAGCACTAGCAGCGGAGTCAGTCCGCCTTCACGCGCCTGGCGACATCGACGGGACGAGCTGTCGCTCACGAGGGCGCAACGTCGACGCGGGCAAGGACGACGCGGATTCAGACAACCATGCCGACTACTTCGAACAGGGTTTGGGCAAGTACAACGGCCGCGGCTAGCTCCAGTCGGTCGGGCAGTGCGTAGGCAAGTGGCAGGACGACCAGGGAGTTGCGAGTAGCGCCGGTGAACACGACGGCTCGGGCGGCGGGGACGTCGTGGCGGAAGATCCTCGCCACCGACCATCCGGTGAAGCCATGACTACTAGCAATGCCACGTAGAGGGAATGACGGCGGCCACGTCGGCGAGGCTGTCGCCGAGTTTCGATACGCGGGAGGCGCCGATAATCAGAAGGGTGGCGGCCATCAGCGGCACGATGAGCACGAATAGCGCCCCCATGAACGGGCCGATCTCCACGATGTCGGCCAACTCCGAGACCATGCACAGATAGAGGAGCCCCGGCAGCAGCACCTGCGCGACCAGCAGCAACAGAGTGGCGGCGAGCGGCACTGTGGGCGATCAATGTGAGGTTGCCTAGTTCACGATGGCGGGCGGTACGTAGCTGTACTCCGCGCGCCTCGTCCGCGACCTACATCCGGCTGACGCGGACAGCCGCCGAGCGTTGTTGGTCTGTTCGAGTGGTCGGCGGTCCGGGTGGGACCGATCGACGGCCCGCCTGCGATCACTGGCTGTAGCGTCGCTGTGTCTTGGTCGGACAGATGCGTTGGGAGGAGCGCTGTGGGCCGGATTGTGTGCGTGCACGGAGTTGGAAAGCAGGTCGCAGGCGAGCAGTCGCTGCTGCAGGCATGGACGCCTGCGGTCCTGGACGGGCTCGCACGCGCGGACCACGGCGATGCGGCAAGCCCTGCTGATGTGGTAATGGCGTTCTACGGGGACCTGTTCCGGCCGGCAGGGGAGCTGCTGGCGGTCGGGGATCCGAAGTTCACCGCGGCTGATGTGGAGCCGGGTTGGGAGCAGGAGTTGCTGCTGGCGTGGTGGCAGGAGGCCGCGCGAGTAGATCCGAAAGTGGCGCCGCCTGAGGCAGACACACTGGTCCGGGTGCCGGGGTCGGTGCAGGCGGCGTTGCGGCAGTTGTCGAGGTCGGCATTTTTCGGTGGTCTGGCATTGCGAGCGTTGGTGTTCGACCTCAAGCAAGTTCGTCGGTACCTGCTGGACCACGAATTGCGACAGGCAGCCCGTGCCACCGTCAGCGGTGTGATCACGTCGGAGACGCGGGTGGTGGTGGCGCATTCGCTGGGGTCAGTGGTGGCGTATGAGGCGTTGGCCGCGATGCCTGGACACGGGGTGCGGGCGTTGGTGACGTTGGGGTCGCCGCTGGGGATCGCGAATCTGATTTTCGATCGGCTGGATCCGGCTCCATGCGGCAGGGTGGGGGCGTGGCCGGGGTCGGAGAAGTTGGTGTGGACGAACGTGACCGATCGCGGGGATGTCGTCTCGTTGGAGAAGGATCTGCGTGTGCGGTTTGGGGAGCGGGTGGTCAACGCTGTCGTGCACAACGGCGCACACGCCCATGACGCGACCGCCTATCTGACCGACAAACTCACCGGCGCTGCCGTCGCGGGAGGATTGCGTGCACGATGACGGTCACGGTCCGCGACGATACCTGATCGCAACGGCTGTTGCGCACTATCCGAACGCGCCGCAGTGGGATCGCCCGGGTTTAGCGACGGCACGCGATCAGATAGTCGCGCTGTTCACGCACGACCTTGGCTATGAGCATGTCAGCGATCTCGGCCTGAATCCAACCAAAGGCCAGCTGACCAAGTTGCTGCGGGCTTTCTGCCGGGATGACGATCGTCGGCCGGATGACCTGGTGGCCGTGTACATCGGCTGCCACGGCGAAATCCTCGACACGACCCATGATCACGTGCTGCTGACTGCGGACACTGATCCCGACGACGTGGCGGATGCCCTTCCAACCGCCGAGCTGGCCCGCAAGATGCTGCTCGACACCCGGGTCCGGCGTGTGCTGTTGATGCTGGATACCTGCTATTCCGGGCAGGGTGGCAACGCGCTCGCCGCGGCGGCAATCACGTCCATGACCAGCGCTTGGGGCGAGGAACACGGATCGGGCCTGGTAGTGATCACCTCGGCGCAACCATCCGAGCAGGCGAAGACTGGCACCTTCCCACGACTGTTGCACGCCGCAGTCCACAGTCTGCCTACCGCCGGATACACCCCCGACACGCTGCCCTTGGACTCTGTGGTCAAGGCGATGAACACCAGCGCCGATAAGCCCGGCTTTCAGACGATCGGGTCCAGCGTGACCGGTCTGACCGGTGAGATCCCGCCGTTCCTGCCCAACCCGCGCCGTGATCCGCGCATGACCGACGTCGACCTGGCCATCCAACACGCTAGCGAATGGGAAGTCCAAGCCGAACGCCGCGACATCGAGCTCCGCACGCGGCTGCTGGTCCGGGCGATGGGCGGACACGACGCGCAGGGCTGGTGGTTCGCCGGTCGTCACACCGCGCTGCTCGACATCACGGCCTGGCTCCACGACCCCGATCCCGGCCGGCCGCTGCTGGCTGTGACCGCTGACCCGGGATCCGGCAAGACCGCTGTCCTTGGCCTGATCGCGACACTCGCCCATCCGGACCGACGCGCGACCGTCCCCGTGTCCACCCTTGGGCTTCCCGCCGCGGCGGTCCCAGACCCGAGCACGGTTGATGTCGCGATATACGCCCAGAACCTGACCAGCGACCAAGTGCTGCAGGGTATCGCCGCCGCCGCACACCTGCACGCGACCACTATCGGTAAGCTCCTGGACCAGCTGAGTGGCAGAGACAGGCCGCTGACCGTGCTCATCGACGCAGTCGACGAAGCCGCCGACCCCGACCACCTCACCCGGCGTCTACTCCGCCCGCTAGCCAATCATGCCAATGGCCGACTACGCCTCCTTGTCGGAACCCGCGCCTACCTGCTCGGCCGCCTAGGAACGCGGCGCTCCGACTCGATTGATCTGGACGCCGACCGCTACGCCGACGTCGAGGCACTGACCACCTACACCGTTCGCGGGCTCCTTGAGGCCAAACCTCACAGCCCCTACCGCAGCCAGTCACATCGGTTGATCCGCGCGGTCGCTGACGCGGTCGCCGCAGCAGCCCAACCGTCGTTCTTGGTCGCTCGCATCACAAGCGCCACCCTTGCCGCGCAGGAGACCGTAGCCGACCCTCGTGATCCCGCTTGGCACCGGATGCTCCCCCGATTGCCCGGCGACGCGATGCGTCGTGACCTGGAGACCCGGCTCGGAGCCAACGCGGCTAAGGTCCGGGACCTGCTCCTTCCCTTGGCGTTCGCCGAAGGACAGGGCCTACCGTGGGAGGACATCTGGGCCGCCGTCGCGTCGGCGGCCTCAGGAAAGACGTATACCGACGACGACCTTCTCTGGCTGCGCCAGCACGCAGGCTCTTACGTCGTCGAAGCCACCGAGTCAGGCCGCTCCACCTACCGCCTATACCACCAGGCCCTCGCCGAACACCTCCGCATCGGTACAGATTCAACCAGCATGCACCGCGCCATCACCGAGGTCCTGCAAAACAAGGTGCCGCGTGCACTCGACGGTCGACGCGACTGGACCTGTGCCCACCCCTATATCCTGCGGCACCTGGCCATCCACGCTATGCGCGCAGGACTCCTGGACACCCTGATCACAGACGCCGACTACCTCGTATACGCCGAACCCGACACTCTCCTTCTTGCCCTTCACCAGACGGTCACCGACGGCGGCGCCCTCATCGGGGCGATCTACCGCTGCTCCGCTGACATCCACCGAGCGATTCCGCCATCACGGCGCCGTCAGGTGTTGGCCACCGACGCCGCCCGATTCAAGGCCACTCGTCTACTCAATGACCTGTCCACCGAGCTCGTCTGGCCGCCGCGCTGGGCGACCGGACGCCAAATCAACCATGCCCTCCACGCCACCTTCACTGGCCACACTAGGCCGGTGTTCGGGGTGGCGTGCTGTGTGTTGGATGGTCGTCCGGTCGCGGTGACCGTCAGCGACGACAGATCGGCGCGGGTATGGGATTTGGCAACCGCAGAGGAGATCGTCGCCTTCAGCGGCCACACCGGCCCGGTGGACGCCGTGGCGTGCGCTGTGTTGGATGGTCGTCCGGTCGCGGTAACCGCCAGCCGCGACCGAACGGTGTGGGTCTGGGATTTGGCGACAGCGGAGAAGGTCGTCACCTTCACCGGCCACACCGGCGCGGTGAACGCGGTGGCGTGCGGCGCACTCAAAGGTCGTCCGGTCGCGGTGACCGTCAGCGACGACAGATCGGCGCGGGTATGGGATTTGGCAACCGCAGAGGAGATCGTCGCCTTCAGCGGCCACACCGGCCCGGTGAGCGCGGTGGCGTGCGCTGTGTTGGATGGTCGTCCGGTCGCGGTAACCGCCAGCCGCGACCGAACGGTGTGGGTCTGGGATTTGGCGACAGCGGAGAAGGTCGTCACCTTCACCGGCCACACCGGAACGGTGCTTGGGGTGGGGTGCGGTGTGTTGGATGGTCGTCCGGTCGCGGTGACCGCCAGCGGCGACGCGTCCGTGCAGGTGTGGGATTTGGCGACGGCGGAACAGATCAGCACGTTTGACCGCCACACCAGCTGGGTGATCGGGGTGGCCTGCGGCGTGTTGGACGGTCGTCCGGTCGCAGTAAGCGCCAGCGACGACACAACGGCGCAGGTGTGGGATATGGCAACCGCAGAGGAGATCGTCACCTTCACCGGCCACACCGGCCCGGTGCTTGGGGTGGGGTGGGGTGTATTGGACGGTCATCCGGTCGCGGTAACCGCCAGCGGCGATGCGACGGCGCGAGTCTGGCGCCCCGTATCCACGAAAAGACAACCTACGCATATCGGGCGTCGCGCCGAAATTGAGGCCGCGGTGCGCAGTGTGGTGGATGGTCGTCCCGTCGCGGTAAGCGCCAGCGACGACACAACGGCGCAGGCGTGGGATTTGCCAACCGCGGAGGAGATCGTCGCCTTCAGCGGCCACACCGGCCCGGTGAACGCGGTGGCGTGCGCTGTGTTGGATGGTCGTCCGGTCGCGGTGACCGCCAGCCGTGACAGGTCGGCGCGGGTGTGGAATTTGGCGACAGCGGAGGAGATCGTCGCCTTCAGCGGCCACACCGGCCCGGTGAACGCGGTGGCGTGCGCCGTGTTGGATGGTCGTCCGGTCGCGGTGACCGCCAGCCGCGACTGGAATGCGCGGGCGTGGGATTTGGCGACAGGTGAGAGGAAAGCCACCTTTGCCCCGAGCAGCGGTCCGTTGTTCGGGGTGGCGTGCGCCGTGTTGGATGGTCGTCCGGTCGCGGTGACCGCCGGCCGTGACCGAACGGTATGGGTCTGGGATTTGGCGACAGCGAGGAAGATTATCTCCTTTACTGGCCACACTAGGCCGGTGTTCGGGGTGGCGTGCTGTGTGTTGGATGGTCGTCCGGTCGCAGTGACCGTCAGCGACGACAGATCGGCGCGGGTATGGGATATGGCAACCGCAGAGGAGATCGTCACCTTCACCGGCCACACCGGCCCGGTGAACGCGGTGGCGTGCAGCGCACTCAAAGGTCGTCCGGTCGCGGTGACCGTCAGCGACGACAGATCGGCGCGGGTATGGGATATGGCAACCGCAGAGGAGATCGTCACCTTCACCGGCCACACCGGCCCGGTGAGCTCGGTGGCGTGCGGCGGGCTGAATAGGCGGCCGGTCGCGGTATCTGCCAGCGACAACACGACCGTGCGGGTGTGGGACTTAGCGACCGCCGATGAGATCAGCATGTTTGACTTCCGAAGCATCGGCTCGATCGCCATCGGACCAGGCGGGGAGCTCGTAGTCACCGCAGGCTGGGATATCGTCGTGCTCGACCGCAAACCAGCACACTAACTCAAGTGTCGATTCAAGCTCCAGCATCGGCCTGATCGCGTACACAATCCCAACGTTGGTGTTCCCGGCGCGGGCGCCCGGTCGACCCTGGAAGCAGCCTGCAGCACCCGGTACACGAAGTCCGGCGGCGGCGCTGGATGCTCACCGCGGGCGGTTACGGCGATTTCGCCTGCCCTCGACAAAATTCCCTCAACCGAGTGGACACACCACTAGCCCCACCAGCGTGCCGGTTGTCTCATAGGTCGCCAAGTTCGCGCTGACACATTCTCTTGGGAACCCTTTGACCCGCCTGCCAGGTGCCAAGTCGATGTCTCATGAGACATGCAGAATCTGGAGAACAGGTGTGCGGCGAGCCGCTGTCCGACGGCGACGCATGGGTCGCCGTCTCAGGCGGCGACGTCGCCGAAGGCGGTGCCATGGACAGGCGATGCCTGAGGCTCGCACGGAAAATGTGCCCGGAGTTGAGTACCGACAACTCCTATGTGTACGTCGAAGTGCGTCGCGGCGATGAAGCCCGCGATTGGGCCAGAGTATTCGAGCGCCTGTCGGACTATGAAGCTCAGCACGGAACGATTCCGGTCTTCGTCAGGTACACGGACCAGACGTCTGCGCCGCCGTCATGAACCCCCGGGCGTACTCCCGAGGCTTGAATTTGCGGTGTGTCCTGTCTGTCCGGCCGTGTTCCTGCGTCTAGTTCGCGGCGTCGTTGCGCGGATCCGGAGATACTTCACGACCCGGTGAGTTATTAGTGCGCGTCGAGCCTGGGCCTGCCGTCACGCTCAAGCCAGGCGTGATCAGTCCTCGGTTCGGCGCCACTGGTGCCCTGTCAAACCGGTCAACTTGCCTGGATCGGCGACCGCGTAGAGCGGCACGATGACGCGACAGCGACTCGAGCGATGTCGAACGCGCTCTGACTGGCCCACGTAAGCTTCACACGTCGTCACTTGGCGGCGGGCGCGGGCGCCCGCTCGTGGAGGGGTTGCTGCCTTGAGCGGCACGCCCCTTCAAGCCCGGGGATAGTCGGTTTAGACGAGGGTTTTGGCGGCTGCGGATCCAGGGGGAAGGAGGACCATGGGTGTCTCGTCCGATGTCATCGTCCAGGACCCAGCGGATGCGAAGAAACTGTTCGCACATGCTTGCGCAGCAGTCGGCCTGTCACCCGATGCCCACCACCACGTGCACGATTTCGGAGCCGTGCACATGCTGCAAGCAGCGCCGGACCAAGACGCCGAGGCATTGGTTGCGGTTCACTACGCCGCTGACGGCGGGCTGTAACCCGACACGGACAATGACGAAACAAGAGTCCAGACGGCTACGCGCTGGTGACGTTCGGCATCGCCGGGAGCATTGACCACGAGGCCGCATGGCTGCTTCACCACCGCATTGTCGTCGAGCGGTTCGGGCCCTGGCTTACCGATCAGGAGCTGCGTTGGTCGTGGCGATATAAGGATGGCCTCTGGGAGGCTGGTTTCCTCCGCCGCCCCAACGACACACCACCGGTTTAGAACCGAGCAGACACCAACGTGAGGCCGGTCGGCTCCACGATCGCTGTCGACATGCTGGTGCATCCAGTCCCGACGAGAGTTCACGACGGCTACGCGATCGGACAACGTCCTAGGTAGCCCCGATGCTTATTCGCTTCGCGCGGGCTCGTCTGTAACACCCCGGCGATCTTCTCGTAGCTAGCGCTGCGTGCAATCGCAGGGCTCGACGTCCCTGCCGATGTCGGCGCCCGCCTGTGATGTGATCGCGGACAGCACGCCTTGGCGCTAGCAAGATACATCCTCGCGTCGTCATCGTCGCCAGATCCGACTCCTCGACGACCACACCCGACATGCTCCCCATCCACGGCCTTGCGAGCGTAATGGGATGCCAGTGAGGACGCCTGGCGACCGACGGCTCTGAAAAGGAGTTCCGCGCGCGCTCGGTCCGTTCCCGCGGACGACCGCAGCAGACGGTGCCAAGGCGAAGGGCCCCGCGCTCGGCGACCTGCGTGAAGCCGATCAGACCATCGCCGGATGCGCGCGATGGCCGGCCCCAAACCCGTGGCCCGGACCATCGCGCCCCTGCGGGCCCGTCGACGGCCTGATGTTCGGCACGCAGATCACCTAGCACCAGAGCCACGCTCGCCCGACGACATTCGTCAGACGGCGGCAGGCAGGGCGCGGTGACGTCGCTGCACCTCATCAGCTTCCTATCTGCGAAAGCGAGCCCTCATGCCTGCTTCCACCATCGTTGCCTCCGGCGGCCTGTACCGCTTCTTCGACGACTCCGTGCAGACCTACCCTCGGCTGCCGGTGGCGACCTACTCCATCCGTTTCAACCAAATGAGCGGACACAGCCTCCGGCAGGTCGCACCGCTCGCCCCCGGAGACGAAACCGTCTACGGCTCCCACACGCGACGGGTGGACCGCATCATCCGCGGCTACAAGTGCATGAACCGGTCTGTGGGCGCGATCCTGTCGGGAGACAAAGGAATGGGCAAATCGCTCATGCTCCGAATGCTCGCCGAAAAGGCCCGTGATCAGCTGAAGCTGCCCACGATTCTCGTGCAGGAGTCGACGCCTGGCCTGGCGTCCCTTTTTGGACGTACTCGGCGAGGTGGCCGTCATTTTCGATGAATTCGAAAAAATCTTCACGCTCAGCGGCGATGACGAAATGTCCCAGACCCAGTTTCTCGGGCTGTTCGACGGGCTGAGCACCACCAAGCGCCTCTACATCCTTTCGGTGAACGACCTCAGCCGGGTCAACGAGTTCATGCTCAACAGGCCCGGGCGGTTCCACTACCACCTCAGGTTCGCCTACCCCGAACCCGAGACGGTGACCACCTACCTGCGTGACCAGGTTCCGGCCATCTCACAGTCCCAGATCGAAGAAGTTGTCGAATTCACCCGCAAGCACGACACTAATTTCGACCACCTTCGGGCCATCGCGTTCGAGTTGTGCGGCGGCGAAGAGTTCAAGGATGTGATCGGCGACCTCAACATGAAGCGCCCAGGCGCGTCGACTCGAAGGTCGAAGCCCGCATCGAGTGGCCCGACGGTCACTACGACATCATCACCGGACATGTGGACCTGTTCGACCTCGACAGCGTGCAAATGATCAACGACTTCGACAGCGTTGGCGTGCGGTTCAGAATGCGCGATGCGGTCCGGGCCGGGAATAGCTTTGTCCTCCCGGAGGGAACATACGAACTGAGCGAGAGCGGCAACGACTCCGGCACGACCGGAACGGACAAGGACGAACAGACGGCCGTCTCGGTGGTTCTGAGCCGCGCTCAGGCGCGAACACTCGACTTCTAGCCAGCCGCTGACGTGTCCCGTCGAGGAGGCCACACCGACTCCTGGACGGGACACCGCGGTATGCCGATCACCGCAGAAGCCTGGTGGGAGGCCGATCGTGCGCACCGGCACATCGAACAACCGGTCAAGGCTCTCCAGTCGTCAGCTGCCTCTTGGCGCCAGGGTGCGAACGGGTCTCACGGTGCGCACCGCGAGCACAGGCACGCTCGCGACTGGAGGAGCATCGGCCAGCCGTCGATCGATGTGGCTGACCGTGGTCAGTCGATGTTCGTCCTGAGCTGGTGTGGTCAGCGGGATCCGGGCACCCCGGCACCCCTGGCGACCCGGTCCAGGCCTGCGCCGCTGCGCGGTCGGCTCCGCCGAGCCCGGACCGGGTCCGCCAGGCTCGCGCACGTCCACCTGGTCCCGCACACCCACACCGGCCAGGAGCACTTCATGACCGATCCGATCCCCACACTGCCACACGGAGCCGTCTGCTTCCACGAAGTGACAGACAGCCGCCCCTACCGGTACGGCGTCGTCCGGTTCTACCGCGACAACGACGAGATCACCGAGACCAGCAACACCTACCGCGTCACCGTCGCACGTGACATCTACCCCGATCAGTCCACAGCACGTGCGGATGTGCTGACTCCCTCGCGCGAGTGGTCGCACATCACTGACAACCCACCGTCCAACTGGCACAGCACCACGTCGCCGTACAGCAACAGCGGCACAGCAAAGAGTCCAGAGCGCGGGTTCACCACACTCCGGCGGCTCGCCGATGCCTTGGCCGCGGACGCGATGCACATCATCCCCTGACCCCAATGGGATCCGTGCTCTGCGGGACGCCCACTGCTCGCCGTCCCGCAGAGCGCCCGGCCCGACGAACCACCCCGTGGCACGCAGTGCCGGAAGCCTCGAAGCGAGCCACATACCGGATGTAGCGGCCACCCAGCCCCACCCAGATGAGGAACGTTGCGCGGTCGCCCGGTGGCCGTCGGTGAGGCTTACGCACTCGTCGCTTGCCGTCCGTCCGCTTGAGCGTTCTGTGCCACGTCGCCCGTCCAGCGGGACGCGCTCCAGAACGTCGGCGTTCGTGAACCCACGTAAGCCCAGCAGTGCCCCGGGACGGGTCAAGGCATACCGCTCCGCGGCCGGCTACGCCGGGCCCTGACCCGCCCCGGGGCACCACACGGCGAGCGCTCGTCCACGAACACCAACGACATCCAGGAGCGCGAGTGCCCCGCACGCCAGACGACCTCAAGAGGCTTACTGATGAGCTACAGGAGATTCTCGGCAGCTACATCGAACTCTCCTCACCGCAGATCATGCGCGATGCGCAAGCCGCCTACGCGAACGCTCGGAAGACCTACGAGTCACGTCTCGAACTCGCGGAGTTCGCCGACCTCAACACCGAGCTCGACTACCTGGCCCGCCAGGTCCATCTCGGGGAGTTCGCGCACTTCGCGCACGTGGAAACTCGCGCCGCTTGGCTGGCGGGCCGGCTTTTGAGAGTCGCCGAAGCGGCGCACACCGCCTTGTGTCAGCAGCGCCAGGAATTCGAGGCGAAGAGGGTTGCCCAGCGCATCGCTGGTCCTGACCTTGTGGGCTGTAGCGATGACCCGCCTTTCTGATCCCTGCCGCGGTGGCCCGCCTCGATCCGAGGTGGGCCACCCACTCACCCGCCTTGCGTGCTGCGGCAGCCGCATCCGCCACGGCATCCACACACGGCTTCCTCGGTGCCGGGCCGAGGTCTCGCTACGCATCGGCCTCGCCCCGACACCGGCTCGCCTTCCGAGGTACGCCTGGCGGACCTCACGCCCTGGCGCGTCGAATCAACACACACTCCACAGAGGACCCGTCGATGACCTTCTACCTTGGAGCCCCTGAACCGCAATGGATCGGCATCACAGACCGGCCGCTGATGGTGTCTCACAACAGATTGCGCCGCATCAAAAACGCCTACAACCTTCCTATCGCAGATCGCGCACCGTGGATTCTCGACTCCGGAGCTTCTCCAGCCGTTCTAGAACTGTCTCATTGCTTCACCCAGATGCCGGTCTCGTTGTGGCTCGTTAGGCCTTCCGGAGTGGTTGTTGATCACGGATGTGCGGAGGGTTCGTTGGAGTTGTTCTTCACTGACCGCAGGCGTGCGGTCGCCGACGGGTCGGTCGCGGGGATCGATGGGGCTGAGCTGGTTGAGCTGTTCGACCGGCGGCTTGCGCTGGACGGGATGCCGATCTTGCTGGACCAGCAAATGTGTCCGGTTGAGCCGGTGTCGTCGTGGTTTCGGCACCTGGCGTTGATGGGTCGGAGCGCGAAGACGATGCGCAAATACGCCTACGTCGCGCTGAGACTGTCGGAGTTCCTGGCCCAGGCGGGCGTCGACGTGGTGTCGGCGACTGAGCCGGATCTGCTGGAGTATCGCGCGCTTCGGACGCGTGAGCAGCCCGAGCCGATCGCGAAGACGACGTGGGAGATCGAGGCGACGGCGATCAACCGCTTGTACGCCTGGCTGGTGGCTGAGGGCTACGTCGCGGCGCGGCCGTGGCGAAGCGATGGCCGCCGGGACTCGCTGCGTAACGGCGTGACGCGGGATCTGCGGGTGCGGCACATGACGTTGGAGCAGTACCGGTACTTCCGTGACGTGGGCCTGGCCGGGCAACTGCCGGACGGGACGGTGGACCGGTCGTTCCGCGGGAGGTTCCCGCATCGCAGCCGCGCCGGAGTGGAGCTGGGGCTGCTGACCGGGATGCGACTCGGTGAATGGTCGACGCTTCTGCTGCCGGAGCTGGGGCTGGACGCTGGCCGGCCACGCGACGGACTGGAGATCGAGCTCGCAGCGTGCGCGAAGTTCGGCCGACCACGCACGGTCTACGCGCCCCGATCGGCGCTTGACCTGGTGCGCACCTACATGCTGCTGGAGCGGCGGCACATCGTGACCGCCGCCCAGCCGACGTTAGCCAGACGACGGTCGGACCTGTTCCTCGTAGACGCGGACCAGGACGGCCGAGGGCAGCTGCGGGGCACATTGGACGGTCAGCGGGTGATCCGGTCGATTCGGCACATACCGCCGGAATTGCGGAAGATCACGGTGATGGACACCGGAGACCGGCTGGAGCCCTTGGCAGTCTTTGTGGGGCAGGGTGGGACCATGCCGCATCCGTCCACGTGGGACAAGATCCGGTGGCGTGCGTGGGAGCGGATGCGGCTGCACGCCACAAATCCCGACGCCCCAGTCATGCCAAACCATCCGTGGTTGTTCCACGATTTGAGGCACACCTTCGCGTTGCAGCTCCTGCGGTTTCTGATGCTGAAAGCGGCACGCGATGCCGCGGTATCCGAGCTGCCGATGTCCACAGTGGCCGACCACATCGCCTACAACCCGCTGCTGGTCGTGCAACGCAGGTTGGGGCACGCCAGCCCGGCCACGACCTACATCTACTTGCGTTATCTGAAGGACCCGATGCGTGAGGTCGACGAGGCGTTCGCCGAGTGGTCCGCGCTTGACGAGGCCACCTATTCCGAGATCGGCCGACAGCTGATGTCCAGCGCCCAGGGAGGTAGCGGCGATGCCCCGTAAAGGTGAGTACCGGCGTAACCCACGCCCTGCCCGTCGAGTCGCCGCGCCTGCGCGGATCGGCGTCCGTCGGCTGGAGGGCACCGAGCCCAGTGGGCGGCGCGGCACGACCGCCATCGACCCGGCTGAGTTCGTCTGCTCGGCGCTAGCCGCTGAGCTTGCCGACGAGTGGGTGGAGCTGGCCGCGACCGATGACCTGGGTGTCGCCACGATGCGCTGCTACCGGCGCGCGGTCCGCAGCTTCTGCCGCTTCGTCGACACCCACCTGCCCGCCGCGGCGGAGGTATCACTGGCCCGCGCGGTCCCTGACGTGCTGCCGCTGATCCTGGACTGGACCCGGCAGCTGCCAGCTCGGTGGCCGGCAGGGTCGACCGAGCCGGCGTACCAGGCGGGGCGGCTCCGGAAGCTGGTCAAACGGCGCGGCCAGCACCCTGATCGGGAAGTCGCGGCCCATTTGCACGGCTGGCTGACCGGATCGAGCGGGCTGCGGCGCGGCAAGACCCGCGAGGTCGACGAGTTCTCCCGCGCTGACAAGAAAGCACTGGTCCAGGCGGCCCGCGCGGACGTCACACGCCTGGAACAGCGATTGCGGCACGGCCGGGAGCTGCTGGATCGTGGTGTCGATCCCGAGAAGGGCGGGTGGCTGGACCCGGCCAACCTGCTCTGGGCGATCGAGCACGGGATGCCGACCCGTGAGCTGCTGGGTCGGCTGCCGACTCCGACCGCGTGGCCCGCTGAGCTGACCGACCTGCTGCCACTGGGCGAGGCGCTCAATCGTCGGGGCCGGGCGTTGCTGCGGGTGTTGACCGGGATGCTCTATCCCCACAACCGGGACCTGCACGGCTTCCGAATCCTGCTGATGGCCGCGACCGGGCACACCTCGGAGGAAGTCACCGGCCTAACCGAGGACCAGGTGGAGTTCGCCCCGGACGGTGTCCTGCTCACCTTCACCAAGAACCGGGCCCGCTCCGTCCGGCGCCGCTTCTACACCAGCAGCACCGTCGAGGACGACGCCGTCACCGTCACACACTTGGCAATCGGTCGAATGGACGCTGCCGACCTCCTGCGGCGCCTGCTCGCGGTCACCGCGCGGCTGCGCGCCCGCAGCGGCCTCGCGCCTGCTCCGCTGTTCCTGAGGTCGGCCATCTGGGTCTATGACCTCACGATCAGTCGGTTCAACGGTGACATGAACGGCGCAGATTTCAACGACTGGCTGGAGCGGATGGGGCTGCGGGTGACCGGCCCGGCCGACATCCGGCGGCTACGGAAGTCGGGCAAGGTCGAAAAGGCTCTTGCCTATCGGGGGCGGGTCAGCGACGTCGCCGACGATCACAGCGTCGAGGTGTTCCACGGCCACTACGCGCACGGCACCACCTTGAAGGTGATCGCCGGGCATGTCATCACCTCCGCCCAGCAACGCTGGTTCGACGAAGCGGTCGTCGGCCCGACCGTGCTGACCGCGGTCGCCGAGCAGGCCCTCGACGACCCCGCCACCGCTACGGGGGTGGGCCTGACCGCGGAGGAGGTCGCACAGCTACGCGATGGAGTGTTGGACATGGGTGTCTCGGCCTGCCGGGACCCGTTCGACTCGCCTTTCGGCAAAGCCGGGGACCTCTGCCCGGTCGCGCCGCTGCGCTGCCTGGAATGCCGCCACGCCCTGGTGCTGCCGTCCAACCTGCCGCAGTTGTTGCTGCTGGCCGACCATCTCGACCGGCTCCGTACCCGGCTGACCCCACAGCACTTCCATGCCCTCTGGGGCCAGAGCCACACCAACCTCACCGCCGTGCTGGCCGACCGCACACCCGCCGAGATCGCGTCTGCCCGCCAGCAGATCGCGGCCGGAGAGGCCGACCTGCACCTACCGCTATCCGCACACGTGGAGTTCGACCGATGACCACTCGCTTTCCCCTGCCTGCTGCCCGCTCGGTGTTCCGCGACGACGAGCCGGTCGTCCAGTCTCATCCTCTGCTGCCCGGTGCGCAGCCGCCCGTGTTCGGCCAGTCCGAGCGGTGGAATCTCAACGGTGTCGTCGAGCGTCCGGTGAACCAATACGCCGCCAACTACCGGGTCTCCTTCGCCGGGCTGACCCCGGTCTGGAACCTGCGGCTCCGCGAGACCGCGATGGTCTGGCTCAACCCCCGGCACCCCGCGGTCCTGGCCGCCGGGATCCACCTCCAGCCCCAGCCGCGCGAACCGCGCACCGTCACGTTGCGCGCCGGCACCCTGCGCACACTGGCGGCCTGGGCCGAAGCCGAACGGCTACCCGAGGACCTGAGCCGCTGGGACATCGAGGACTTCCACCGCTACATCGACGCTCAACGGCAGCGCCTGGCGATCGGCAGCGTCAACGAGCACATCGTGGTGATCAAGGCCCTCCACGAGTTCGGCCCTGTCCTGGCCTGCGGAGGATTGCCCGCCGACCCCTGGCCCGGTCAACCCGCCAGCCACGTTCTGGGCATCCGCGACTCCGAGGAACTGTCCACCCCGGCCATCCCACCCGAATCGTGGTTCCCGCTCGTCCGCGCGGCCTGGACCTACATCGACGCTTTCGGTCCGGACATCCTGCGGGCACGGGCCGTCTGGCAAGGCTGGCAAGCCGCCACGCGGCCGCTGCCGCAGGCCGAACTGACCCAGGCCGTCACCGAGTGGCTCGCCGACCCGCAGCACCGAATCCCGGTCCGCCCCAGTAGGTCCACCGACCCTGCGGCGGCGGTGAACTGGAACGTGCTGGGCACGATGATCGGCGCCAGCAACAACCTCTTCGCCCTCCGTAGTACGGGAGGCCGTCAGCGTCGCAGCCTTGTGCTGGACGTCGTCGCCGCTGGACGCACGCAACCCGGTCTGCTCCCTGACCTGCACGAGGTGACCCGTCCCGACGGCAGCCGCGGGCCCTGGCATCCCTGCCTGCACCCCTTGCAGCTCTGGATGGAATGCGTCGCGCTGCGCAATGCCTGTTACATCTTCGTCGCCGCGCTGTCGATGATGCGCGACAGCGAGATCCGGCAAATCACCCACAACAGCGTCGTCGAGCATTACGGCGCACCCTCGGTCACCTCCACCAAACGCAAACGCGACCCCGACCTGCCCACTCGGCACTGGTGGATCATCGAACCGGCCGCCAAGGCGATCTTCACCGCCTCTCAGCTGTCGCTGCACGCGGAGCTGGCGTTCGGCAGGGTCCGCGACGGCAGTAACGACGACGGTTTTTCCAGCCAACACGCGATCGTCTCCTTCATCCGCCGTGTGAACGGCTCGCGCCGCTACAACGGCCTGCCCGCCATCCCCGACAGCAAGATCACCCCTCACATGTTTCGGCGCACCATGGCGATGCTCGCCCGCGACCACCCCGGCGCCGAGATCGCCCTGGGCATCCAGCTCAAGCACGTCGCCACCCGAGCACTCGCCAACCGCTCCACCCCCGGCTACACCAGAACCACGCCGGCATGGGCCCGCCGCCTCGACGACGCCCTCGCCAGCACCCGGTTCCAGCGCCTGCAGGACCTCTACGACGCCCACCGCCGCGGCGACACCATCGGCTACGGACCGGCAGCCGACCGGCTGCGCGGCACCTTCGACAGCGTCACCCGTGTCTCCGGGCAAACCCAGCACGGCGACGCCCGCGTCGAGTACGACCTGCTCCGCAAGGCCCGCATCTCGATTCGCTTCGGCAAGCTCAACCACTGCACCCTCGACGAGACCAACCCTGTCGGCGCCAAATGCCTGGAGAACACCATCATCCCGCCCGGACATCAGGGGCCGCTGGTCGACCGCTGCCAACCCGCCCGCTGCGGCAACAGCCTCTTCGGCCCAGAACACATCCCCGCCTGGCGAACCGAAGAACACACCCTGCTCACACTTCTCGACACCCCCAAGATCGCGCCCATCCGCAAGACCGCGCTGCAACGGGAACTCGACGACGTCCGCGCCGTCCTGCGGAAGGCCAAATCGTGACTCCCGCGAGCGACGACGTCGTCTCACCGCGCACAGTGAAAGCGCTCCGGGAAGCCATGAAACGCCTGCTCGACGGCACTCCGAAGCACACCGACGGCCGGCTGACCAAAGCCAACCTCGGACGCGAAGCCGGAGTCAGTCACGCAACCCTCTTCCGCGCCAAGACCATCCTCACCGAATGGGACACCGCTCTCGACGCCGTCGGCAAGCGAACGCCTCAGCAGACACGCCACGACCAGGAGGCCCACTCGCTACGTGCCAGCCTCACCAAGAAAACTGACGAATGCACCCAGCTCCGACGACGCCTCGAAGCAGCAGCCACCGTCATCGCCACCCTGCACCACGAGAACACCGCCCTGCGCCAACAACTCGGCCGCAAAGGCACCGTCGTTTCACTCCGAACACCCGCAGCGGACTCCTTCAGAGAACTCACGGACCGAAGAGCTTCATCATCCGCCGCTCTTCGGAACGATCTGGACGGTGATAACACGTGACCAGAGCTATCGAGTTCCGAACAACGTGAAACATGTGGCTTCAGCAGGCAGAACCCGGTGTCGCGAAGACCCATATCTCAGCGGCGAGAAAGTTGGTCAATTACTACCGCTGATTCACGTAGCCTGGTTCGTCATGTGCCCGACCGAACCGTGATACACAGCCGGTAACCCGTGTCGTTGGACGAACGATTGAAGGGCGTGAAGAAGTTGATCGGTCGGGAGGGCTGATGGGCCTCAAGCATCTGCTGGTGATCGTTCCAGGCATCGGCGGAAGTGCCCTGGAATACCCGGACGGCCGACCCTTGTGGGGACAGAACCTGCAGAGAACAGTGCGGTCAGGGTTCGATCCAGACGGCCTGGCGATGTCGGAGCCGGTGGTGCCGGTCGGGCTTTTGCCGAGCATGAGGGTGCTGCCGTGGAAGAAGGTCGCGGGGTATGACCGGCTAGTCCAGCGGCTGATGAACAAGTTCCGATTGGGACCCGACGATATCGACACTGTCCATCCGGGTCGGGCCCCTCGGCCTGGGGCGAGTGTGTTGCTGTTTCCCTACGATTTCCGCCAGGGGATGGCATCCAACGCCGAGCGGTTGGAGGCGGAGATCGCGTGCCGTGTGGGTGATCGGCAGGTGATCGTGGTTGCTCATTCGATGGGTGGCGTGGTGGCACGCTGGTGGTGGGCCGTCTTGGGGGGTCACCGGATCTGCCGGTCCCTGATCACGGTGGCCACGCCGCATCGCGGCGCGCCGAAGGCGATCGACTGGCTTCTCAATGGTGTCCGGCTGGGCCCCACGTCGGTGGCGGCGATGTCGAGCCGGCTACTGAAGGATGCCGCTGAGGTGGTGTCGGGATGGGATTCCACCTGGGAGTTGTTGCCACGTTATCCAGCAGTGCTGGACGGCGGCGGCCCGGTGTATCCGCACGAGGTGTCGGTCGCGCCGGAGTCATTTCGTATACGTGCGAAAGCCGCGTATGAGCGGCATTTGGAGCTCGAGGCGGGCTGTAGGGACTTATTCGGGTCGACGCCGGAGGCGAGGTCGCGGTTCATGGCTTTCTATGCCACCGGGCATGCGACGGCGAGTCGGGCGGTGGTCGAGGGGCAGCGTGTTCGGGTGAGCCGGGCAGATGCGGAGTGGCTGCCGAGCCAGGGGTGGGAGGGTGGGGATGGCACGGTGCCCGCCGTTTCTGCCACTCCGGTGGAGTACTCGGCTGATGGTGACGATGGGGTCTATCACCGAGCTTGGTGGCCGGAACCGCATCTGCCCATCGCGTCGGCGAGCGGTGTGGTCGAGTTCGTCGCCCGGTTCGAGGCGGCTCCGCTGGATGCCGTGCGCGGTGAACTGGGGCCGGACCGGCCGTGGGTGGGTTTCGATGTGGATGACGTGACCGCGGCCGGGGTGCCGTCGACGGCGTCCGTGCGGTTGTGCGGAGCCGATCCGCAGCAGGTGAAGGCTCGGGTCAGGTTGGTTGCCGAGCCGGGGGTATCGGCTGAGGTGCCCGACGGCCTCCCGGTGGAGTGGGACAGCGGAAGCTGGCGGGTAGAGATCCCCGCTCTGCCCGCGGGGGCGCACCGACTGCGGGTCGAGCTTGATCACGTGCCCAAGGTGGACCGGGTCATCGGCGAGGACATCATCGGGGTGATCGAGCCATGACCGGATGGCGATGGGACCGGGCCGCGGATCCAGGCGAGCTGGCCCGATATGTCCAGCAGGACCTGGCTCGCAAGCTGCTGCCGGCAAAACTGGCCAGGAGATTACCTGGGCCGCGGAGCACGGCACCGGCCGAGAAGGCGCGGCTGATCTACGAGGTGTTCGCCGACACCGGCGTGCGCTACGTGGGCGAGCCGACCACCAGCGGTGGCGGGCTACAGACCGTCCGTCCGGTGGACCAGGTGCTGGCCCGGCCACGGCACGCCACTTGCCTCGACATCTGCGTGGCCTACGCCGGGGCCTGTCTGGACGCCGGGCTGCATCCGATGATCGTCGTGTTCGACTCGCGGCTCGGCGGGGCTGGGCATGCCATCGTGCTGATCTGGCTGGACGGCGCGTGGTCTGCATCGGAAGGGAGCACCCCGTTCCAGGACGTAGTGCAGGTGACTGCACCGGTGACCGAGGACGGGTTCCCGCTACACGGGGAGATCCGTGCGACGGTGGATGCTGGCGGGTCCTTCCTCGCGATTGACGTCACTGGCGCGACCTGGCCGGCGAAGACGTCCGCCCCGGCAAAAGACTGGGCCACCGCAGTCGCTGATGGCGCCGAGATGATCGCAGCAACCGCCAAGACTTCCGGCAAGTGGCGGTGGGGATTGGGCATCAACGTCGGGCTGGCCCGGCGAACTGTTCCCGCTGTGGATCTGATCGACTGGCGGCAGCCGGACTTCCAGCCGCTGACCGACCCCTATATCACGCCAAATCCACATGCCGGCCCGCTGACGCAGATCAAGGCTAGGCAGGGCGTGGTGCCGTTCTACACCCGCGATGAATTGGATCTGCTGCTGGAGTGGGCTGAGGCAAACAGCTCAACCCCGGACGGCGTGGCACTGGCAGTGCTGCACGGGGTGGGAGGCGCCGGCAAGACCCACCTGGCCGCTGAGCTGTGCCGGCGGCTGGACGCAGCAGGCTGGTACACCGGGTTCCTGGCCAAATACCCAGTTCCGAGCGGCGACGACCTGGCCTGGCTCGCGGGTGTGGAGTCGCCCGTGCTGGTCGTCGTGGACTACGTCGAGGACACCGGCGCCGAGGGTATCCTCGCGACTGTCAAAGCCCTCCGTGGCCGGGAATCGCCCACCAGGGTGCTGCTGACCGCCCGGGCGGTCGGCGACTGGCTCACGACCCTTACCGGAGCCGCCGAGCGTGACGGCCTGAGCGGCGCCGCACCACTGCTCGTTTCCCTCTCGCGGCGACATCCCGCTTCGGCCGGCGTGTTCCGCCGCGCCGCGCAACGGTTCGCCGAGCTGCCCGGCATGGTGAGCACCACCATCGAACAACCACCCCCGAACCCACGCTGGACCACCCTGGACCTGGTGCTACAGGCGTGGCTGGCCGCCGAGGGCGCAGCAGATGACGCCCTGCCGACCCAGCGCGACACACTGTACGACCGGGTCCTGCTCCGAGAATTCGACTACTGGCAGCGAACCTGCACCGAACGCGGTCTGCCCACCTACCCCTCAACCCTGCTGGCCCGCGCGGGGGCCGTACTGACGCTCATCGCGCCGTCCACCACAGCTCGAGCGACCAAAGGTCTTACGGCAATCGAGGAGCTTGCCCTGCCCACACCCGACCGGACAGTCCTCATCGACGTACTGACCGGGCTCCTGACCCCCGACACCGCCGACGAAGGCGTCGCGATCCGGCCAGATCCCGTGGGTGAACGACTCGTACTACGAGAATTCACCGACACTCCCGCTCTGCTAGATCGCTGCATCCCACCCGACCCGACCACCGACCCACGGCTCGCCCAGCGTCCCAACGACCCGGACGCCCACTCTGACGCGCAAGCCGCGATCACGGAAGGCTTGCGCGTCTGCACCGTTCTCACCCGCGCCGCAGAGCAGAACCCCCACCGCGCCTTCGACCTGACCCAGCGACTGCTGGACCACCACCCGTACTTGTGGTCGGCCGGCCTGGCTGTTGCCCTCAACCAAGGAGGCCCATTCGCCGCCGCCCTCACCGAGCTCGCCGAACACGAAGACACCCCATTGCCACTAGCACAGCTCGCCACCGCTATACCCACAGGACACGCGGCGCTCCGAACCCTCGCATTGACCGCGACACAGCACAGCCAACCACAATTAGACCCCACCGCGACCGACACCGACAACCTCGCTGCACGCACCGCATGGTCGAATGATCTCGCCATCCGACTCAATGAGGTTGGTGATCGTGCAGGAGCGCTGGCCGCGATTGACGAAACCGTCACCCATTACCGACAACTCGCCGAGAGCGACCCCGGCGCCTTCCTGCCCCAACTCGCTGGCTCGTTGAACAACCAAGCCAACCTGCGCAGCGAGGTTGGTAATCGCGCGGGGGCCCTGGCCGCGATTGACGAAGCCGTCACCCATTATCGGCGACTCGCCGAGAGCGACCCCGGCGCCTTCCTGCCCCAACTCGCTGGCTCGTTGAACAACCAAGCCGCTACGCGCAGCGAAACTGGTGACCGCGCCGGAGCGCTGGCCGCCAGCGACGAAGCCGTCAGCCACTACCGGCAACTCGCCGAGAACACCCCCGGCGCCTTCCTGCCCCAACTCGCTGACTCGTTGAACAACCAAGCCGCTACGCGCAGCGAGGTTGGTGATCGCGCGGGGGCACTGGCCGCGAGCGACGAAGCCGTCGCATTGCACCGGCGACTCGCCGAGAGCAACCCCGGCGCCTTCCTGCCCGACCTCGCTGGCTCGTTGACCAACCAAGCCGCTATGCGCGGTGGGGTTGGTGATCGCGCGGGGGCACTGGCTGCGAGCGACGAAGCCGTCACCCATTATCGGCGACTCGGCGAGAGCGACCCGGGCGCCTTCCTGCCCTACCTCGCCGGCTCGTTGAACGGCCAAGCCGCTGCGCGCAGCGAGGTTGGTGATCGCGCGGGAGCGCTGGCCGCGATTGACCAAGCCGTCACCCATTATCGGCGACTCTGCGAAAGCGACCCGGGCGCCTTCCTGCCCAACCTCGCCACGGCGTTGAACAACCAAGCCAATCTGCGTAGCGAGGTTGGTGATCGCGCGGGAGCCCTGGCCGCGAGCGACGAAGCCGTCGCATTGCACCGGCGACTCGCCGAGAGCAACCCCGGCGCCTTCCTGCCCGACCTCGCTGGCTCGTTGACCAACCAAGCCAACCTGCGTAGCGAGGTTGGTGATCGCGCGGGAGCCCTGGCCGCGAGCGACGAAGCCGTCGCATTGCACCGGCGACTCGCCGAGAGCGACCCCGGCGCCTTCCTGCCCAACCTCGCCACGGCGTTGAACAACCAAGCCAACCTGCGCAATAAGGCTGGTGATCGCGCGGGGGCACTGGCCGCCAGTGACGAAGCCGTCACTCACTATCGACAACTCGCCAAGAACATCCCCGGCGCATTCCTGCCCAACCTCGCCACGGCGTCGAACAACCAAGCCGCTATGCGCAGCGAGGTTGGTGATCGCGCGGGGGCACTGGCCGCGAGCGACGAAGCCGTCGCATTGCACCGGCGACTCGCCGAGAGCAACCCTGACGCCTTCCTGCCCGACCTCGCTGGCTCGTTGAATAACCAAGCCATCCGACTCGCTGAGGTTGGTGATCGCGCAGGAGCGCTGGCCGCGATTGACGAAACCGTCACCCATTACCGACAACTCGCCGAGAGCGACCCCGGCGCCTTCCTGCCCGACCTTGCTAGCTCGTTGAACAACCAAGCCAACCTGCGCAGCGAGGTTGGTAATCGCGCGGGAACACTGGCCGCGATTGACGAAGCCGTCACCCATTATCGGCGACTCGCCGAGAGCGACCCCGGCGCCTTCCTGCCCCAACTCGCTGGCTCGTTGAACAACCAAGCCGCTACGCGCAGCGAAGTTGGTAACCGCGCCGGAGCGCTGGCCGCCAGTAACGAAGCCGTCACCCACTATCGGCGACTCGCCGAGAGCGACCCCGGCGCCTTCCTACCCGACCTCGCTGGCTCGTTGACTAACCAAGCCGC
>NZ_QHHW01000060.1:0-84091 GCF_003947325.1 Amycolatopsis sp. WAC 01375 | reverse complement strand
GCCGGGACCAGGTGGAGCCGGGGTCGGCGGCGATTTCGCGGACGAGCCAGCCGGGGATCGGGCCGTAACCGGCGAGGGTCGCGGGATCTTCCCGGGCACCGGCCAGAGTGAGCAGGTCGACATAGACGTGGACATGCGCGCGTGGCTTGCCGTGCCCGTCTTCGGCCAGTAGGCGTTCGGCGAAGAGGTCGGCCCGGTGTTGATCCAGGGTGCGGGATTTGTCGTTTGCGCGGCGGGTGCGGGCGGCGTGGGTCAGTGACGTGTAGATCGAGCTGGCGACTTCGGCGGGCAGATAGCCCGACAGTTTGGACATGGTTTCGTCTTCGTGTTCCAGCGAGATATGCCGTAACGCGCGTTTGTTGACGGCGCGGTCCCGGTGGCCGTCGGGGTCGAATTTCTGTACGGCGTGATCCACCGATTTCCGGATCGCTCCCGGGTCACGCTCGGCGAGACGCCCGGCCATCCACGTGTCCACCTGGGCGGCGATCTCGTCGGAGACCTCACGGGTCAGCTGGCTGACCTTCGACGCCTTGTACAGATCGATGTCACCGTTTTCCAGTGCCGCCAACGTGTTCGGCAACCGTCTCACCAGGGCGCACGAGGTTTCCACCAGCAGATGCGCCTGATTACGGGAGACCGAGAAGGCCAACGCGACCTCCTCGGTCACCGATCTTCGCGAACCACCCACCACGGCGAACCCGGCTATCGCACGCACCTGACGCCCCTGCGCCCGCCGGAGCACAAGCTCCTCGTCGTAAGCGGCATCGAGAAGACGAGCGGCTTTCGGATTGAAAGCAAAGGATGTGGTCATGACCAAGATCATACTCGAACACAAGTTCGAATTCCACTGGTTGATGACTCAGGGATGGAGTGCGTCAAATATATTGGGAGATAAGGAAAAATGACGCTCCGGACTTGGTTCGTCTTAGCTCTCAAGCTAAGCAGAAGTCACCTCGCCACAGGAACGGCATCCGAAACAGCGCGCACGAGTTCCTCGACCCGTTGTCCCCAACGGGAAACGATGACGAGATCACGATCGGGGTCGATCCAGAGCAGATGCTGATCGGCGTTGCCGCGGGCGAACCGGCCGGTCGGCGGCGCTGAGAGGAACCCGTTGAGCCACCAGAGATAGCCGTAGTCGGCGTTGTGGGGACAGGGTGTCCAGCTGCGCTCGATCCAGCTTTCGCTGAGTAGCTGCCTGCCCTTGCGGAGATAAAGCCGGCCGAGCAGGGCGAGGTCGCCGGCGGAGATCCGGAGTCCGCCTCCCCAGTGGGCACCACCGCTGACCACCGGGACGGTCTCGCCGTCGATGGTCGTCATCGAGTCGCGGTAGCCGTGCCAGGACCACGTACTGGACGCGCCGAGCGGGCCGAGGACGTGCTCGTCGAGCACCGTGGGCAGCGGGCGGGCGAAAAGGTGGGTGAGGGCCAAACAGAGCAGGTTGACACGAACGTCGTTGTGCTCCCAGCGTGAACCCGGCGTGCCTCCGCGGCGACGACCGTCCAGCCAGGCTGGTTTGCCCCAGAGCTCACCGTCCCATTCACTGGTCTGTTGCAGCAGGTGATGCCAGGTGATCGTGCTCTCGGCCAGCTCCGGCAGGTCGAGAGTGTCGGCCACGGGCCGGTGCGGGTCGGAGATCAGCCCCCTGTCGAAGGCGATCCCGGCGACAGTCGAAACGACGCTTTTGGTGATGCTGAAGGCCATTTCCGGCGTGACGCGCTCGCGCTGGGCCGCGGCGGCGGCGTGGACAGCGGACAGATCCAGTGCCATGGGCCCAACCATCCCGACAGGCGGACCCCTTAGTCCTCCACAGGCTTCGTCCAGGCCACCTGAACCAGCCCCGTCCCATGCCGCCGCGAGACCAGCACACCCCGCCCGGCAGGCTGCGGCCCCGGTTTGACCTCTCCGAGCAGCGCCCCTTCGTCCCGCGACCCGGACATCACCAAGCCTGGGGAGCCCAGCTCGCGGATCCGTTGCAGCACAGGCTCGAACAGCGAACGCCCGGCCCCGCCGCTCCCGCGCGCGATGACGAGGTGGAGCCCGATGTCCCGTGCCTGCGGCAGGAATTCCAGGAGCGGCAGCAACGGGTTCCGGCCCACGGTGGCGACCATTTCATAGTCGTCGACGAGCACGAACAGCTCCGGGCCCCGCCACCAAGACCGGTTTCGCAGCTGTTCCGGCGTGACGTCCGCGCCGGGGAGCCGGTTTCGCATGGCCTGCTGACACTGCTCGATCAGCCCGGTCAGCACGGTTTCGGAGCCCGCGTAGCCGAGCAGGTGCGACTCCGGCACCGCACCCAGCATCCCTCGCCGATAATCGGCGACGACGATCGCGGCCTCGTCCGCCGAGTACTTCGACACGATGCCCTGCGCGATCGCGCGCAGGAGCGAGCTCTTGCCGGATTCCACGTCACCGAAGGCCAGGAAGTGCGGTTCGGTGGCGAAGTCGAGGTACACCGGTCGCAGATTCGATTCCGCGATGCCGAGCGTGACCTGCTTGCGTGGCCCGGCCTCGAGCGAGTCGAGCGGGACCTCCGGGGGCAGCAGTCGTACGGACGGTGCCGGTTTTCCCTTCCAGGCGGCGGAAATCCGGCGGTTCAGGTCCAGGCCGCCGGCACCGACGGTATCCGGCCGCTGATCCGAGTCGATCCGCGGCAGTGCCGCGAGGAAATGCAGTTTGTCCGCGGTCAGCCCGCGCCCCGGCCGGTCGGCGGGGACGTTCTGCGCGATCTTGCGGTCGATCAGCGAGTCCGCGGGTTCGCCGAGCCGCAGTTCGAATTTGGTGCCGATCGCGTCGCGCAGGGGCGCCCGCATGCCCATCCACTGGTTGATCGAGACGACGACGTGGATGCCGAAGCCGAGCCCGCGCGACGCCAGGCTGGTGATCTGTTCCTCCAGCTGTTCGTATTCCTGGCGGATCGTGGTCCAGTTGTCCACGAACAGGAAGACGTCGCCGAATTCGCGGCCTTCCGTGCTCTCCCGGAACTCCGAACGCCGCTGGCGGAACGTCGTGATCGACTCGATCCCATTGGCGGAGAAGAACTCCTCGCGCTGTTCGAGCAGGGTCGTCAGTTCCGCCACCACGCGGCGGCAACGCTGGGCGTCGCGCCTGGTCGCGTAGCCGGACACGTGGGGCAGCCCGGCGATCGGCGCCAGCGCGCCACCGCCCATGTCCAGCACGAACAGCTGGACCTCTTCCGGAGTATGGGTGAGCGCGAGCATCGCGGCGATGTCACGCATCAGCGTGCTCTTGCCGCTCTGCGGTGCCCCGACGATCAGCGCGTGCCCGGCGGCACCGGAGAAATCTGCCCACAGCATGTCGCGCCGCTGTTCGAAGGGCTTGTCCACCAAAGCGACCGGGATCATCAGCTTGCCGTTGCCGCCCCAGCCCAGCGGGCACAGACCGCGTGCCGGATCCGCGCCGAGCGGCGGCAGCAGCTGGTCCAAGGTCGGCGGTTCGGCCAGCGGCGGAAGCCAGATCTGGTGTGCCTCCGGGCCTTTGCCTTCGAGCCGCGAGATCATCGCGCCGATGATCGTCTCGCCGGTGCCCTTTTCGACCGGCTCCTCGGCCTCGACGGTCACCGGGATCTCCACCGGCGCCAGCGTGAACGGCATCAGGCCGAGACTCTGGCCGTCCTTGCGCACGATCTTGCTGCGCGGCGGCAGTTCCCCCGAGACGTACGCGGCCTTGAGCCGGATGAGGGTGTCGTTGTCGGACTTCAGATACGCCGAACCCGGCACGGGCGGCAGCTGATAGGCGTCCGCGACGCCCAGCACCGCGCGGCTTTCCGACGCGGAGAACGTCCGCAGGCCGATCCGGTACGACAGATGCGAATCCAGCCCGCGAAGCCGTCCCTCCTCCAGCCGCTGCGAAGCCAGCAGCAGGTGGATCCCGAGACTCCGCCCCAGCCGTCCGATCGCGACGAACAGGTCGATGAACTCCGGCCGCGAAGACAGCAGCTCGCTGAATTCGTCGATGATCACCAGCAGCGACGGCAACGGCCGCAGGTTGGCACCGGATTCCCTGGCCTTTTCGTAGTCCCGCACCGACGCGTAGTTCCCGGCCGCGTGCAGGAGTTCCTGGCGCCGCAACAGTTCGCCGTTCAGCGCGTCCGCCATGCGGTCGACCAGCGCGAGATCGTCGGACAGGTTGGTGATGACGGCACAGGTGTGCGGCAGCCCGGTCATCCCGGCGAAGGTCGCGCCACCCTTGAAGTCGATCAGCGCGAGGTTCAGCTTCTCCGACGAATGCGTGACGGCGAGCGCGGTGACCAGTGTCCGCAGAAGCTCGCTCTTGCCGGATCCGGTCGCGCCGATGACCAGCCCGTGCGGTCCCATCCCGCCTTCGGCCGATTCCTTCAGGTCGAGGTCGACCGGCCTGCCATCGGGGTTGACGCCCAGCGGGATCCGCAGCCGGTCGCGCGCGGACCGCGGCGCCCAGGTGACGGCCGTGTCGGTGTCGCGCGGGTCGCCGATGCCGAGCAGCCCGGCCAGCCCGAACGTCGCCGACATCGGTGCCTCGCTGACCACCGCCGCTCCTTGGAACAGCGGAGTCAGCATCCGTGCCAGCGCCTCGGCGGCCCCGCGGTCCAAGGTGTCCGGCATGCCGAGGAAACCGAGCCGCTGCTCCGTGCCGTCACCGACGACCATCCCGAGCTGCTCCGGGCTCATGTGCAGGCTCAGCAGCCGTTCCGACGACACGGATCGCGGCTGCTCGGTGCCGATCTCCACCACGGTGACGCCGAGCCTGCCCTCCTCGGCGACGAGCCGCGAGTCGCCGAGGGTGTGCCCGCCGTCCACGATGACGACGATCTGGGGCAGGTCCAGCCGGGAATCCGGCCGCCGGGTGAACGCGGGCCGGTCGCCGAGGTCGGGGCCGAGGAGGTCGGCGAGTTTTCCGGAGTCGGCGTCGACGAGCCGTCGCGGACCGGCGGCGTCGGCGGCGGTGGAGGCCACGTGAGGCAGCCACTTCGCCCATTCCCAGTCGTGCAGCCGGTCGTCGTTGACGCAGAGCGCGATCCGCAGGTCGCCGGGTGAGTGGAAGGTCGCGAGCTGGGTCAGCAGCGCCCGCGCGGTCCCGAGCGTGTCCGGCCGGCGGCCGGACAGGCTGACCTGCGCGAACGACCGCAGCGAGACCGCGACCGGGAGTCCGTCGACCGTCGAATAGGTCCGGATGAAGTGCTTGAGGTTCGTCGAGCACACCGGGTCGAGGTCTTCCAGCGGCACGGTCTGCGGCGCCTTCAACGGCGTCGCGAGCCGCTGCGGGCCCGTCCCGACGCGCACCTGCCCGAACTGCGGGTCGGACCGGCGGCGATCCCACAGCTTCCCCGTCTCGATGTACGCCCACAGATCGGCGGGGTCGGGCTGCAACGCCGCCATCGCCGCACGCTGGTTGTCCGCGATCTCCCGCACCTGGCCGCGAAGGCCGGTCAGATACCGCTGGTAGTCCCGGCGTTCCTCGTTGATCTGCGCCTTCTTCTGCGCACCGCCGCGGCCGAGCGACATCACGACCATGCCCACCATCGCGGTGAGGAACAAGGCGCCGAAGATGTAGGTCATCACCCCGCCGTCGCGTCCGATGTAGACGAACGACATGGCGCCCATGCCCAGCATCATCGGCATGAACATCAGCAGCTGCATGGCTCCGCCGGACGAGCCCTTCGGCAGCATCGGCGGGGACTGCAGGACGATTTCACCGGGCTGCTCGCCCAGGGCCGGCAGGCGGTCGCGAGTGGCGCTCATCAGGGTCTTTCTGGCCGCTTGTGGGTAATCCTGCCGATCATTCTGGCCACTCGTGCCGCCCTCGCGGTGGGTACTTTTGCCGTCCGCTCGCGTCTGGTGGCGAACTTACGCTGCTCGAACAGTCGCAGACGTGGGGGAAACGAGAGAAGGAGAGCCATGGTCGGCACGGGCGAGTACCGGGCGGAGCCCGAGGCCATGCGCTCGGCGGTCGGGAACCTCGGCGGCATCATCATGCAGGGCATCAATGTCGTCGGCGACCTCGAACGCACCGTCCTGCAGCCGATGTCGTTCGCCACCTTCGGCAGCGCGGTGGCCGCGGCCAACACGGCCATGCAGAGCCAGCAGGTGGTCGCGGTCCGCACCCTCCTGCAACTGCTGCAGCAGATCAACGGCTTCATCAAGAGCAGTGCCGACGCCTACCAGGCCGCGGACGAGGCGGTCGCGGGCGGCTACGGCGGCCGTCCCGGCGGCGGCGCCGGATCGGCGTCGTCGTCGATCTGGGGGAATTCGCACGCCTCCGAACTGGCGACGCTGGCCATCAACGACAGCGCCGGCGGCGAGGGCGAGCCGTCTTCGGTCGGCAACGTGCTGCGCTACCTGGGGGACGCGCGGCTGGGGCAGCTCGGCGACCACCCGATCACCGACACGCGGTTCCACGGCGTCTCGGACTTCAACGACTGGCTGGCCGGCGACGCCGACAACCAGGCACGGGTCGGGGTCATCGAGGTCTACGCCGGTACGGCGCGCAACTTCGGCGACGTACCCGGCGGGGTGCACAGCGGTGACGTCGTCGTGGTCGAACCGCTCCTGTTCTCCGATCGCAAGCCGATCATCGCCATCGCCGGAGAGGGCGGGCTGCTCTACAACCACGGAATCGTCGAAGCGGACATCAACGGCCTGGCGAAGGTCAGTGTCTACCGCCCGGCTTCCGTCTGACTTCCGGCCTGAGGAGCGACCATGCTGACTTATCCGAATTCCAGCGCGATGGACGCCACGGCGTCCTCGGGCGGGCCGATCACCATCCTGCCGCAGATCCTCACCGGGCAGCCGGAGCAGATCGCCAAGCACGTACTCGAGGTGCTCAAGAAGGCCAACGAGTTCCTCACCATGTACAACGAGGTGACGAAGGCCGCCGAGCAGCTGGGCAAGATCTGGTCCGGCGGCGCGTCGGACTCCGCGCTGAAGAAGATCACCGACTCCCTGAACTCGCTGACCAAGATCATCCAGGTCGTGCAGAAGGGCGCCGAACTGCTCGGCGTCGCCGGGACGCTGATCAAGACCGCGCAGACCGCCTACAAAGCGGTGGTGTCGGCGGTGAACCCGACGGTCGCCGGTCTGATGTCGAATCCGTGGACCTACGGCGCCGCTGTCGCGCTTTCCACCGCCACCAGTGCTTCGCTGCGCGCGTTCATCACCGCGATCGGCGCGCTGCTGAAGGCGCTCGGCGTGGTCGACCTCGCCAACCAGATCACCCAGATCGCCACCATCATCGGCGAAGTCCAGAAGCTGTTCGGGCACAACGACGCCGGTGACAACGGCGCCGCGGGCAACTCGGCGGTCTCGGGCACCCCGATCACCAACCCGCAGGCACCGGGCTCGGTCGCCAGCGGTTCGGGACAGGCCGCCGTCGGTGGCTCCGGCGGAGGCGCTTCCGGCGGTGGCACGACGCCGGGCGAGACGCCGCCGTTCACCCAGTACCGGCCGCCCGCGCTGGGCGGCAACGGTTCCCAGGGCAACTGGCCGGGTGGCGCGGACGCCTGGATCCCGGTGGACAGACCCTCCGGTGGGGGCGCGGGTTCCGGAGGCTCGTACCCGGGGGCGGGCGCGGGCTCTGGGAACACGGTCACCATCACCACCGACCTGAGCACCGGCAAGTCCACCGTGCAGGCGCCGGGCGGGCAGGACATCGATATCGACATCGACATGAACTACGGCGGCAAGCACTTCGAGCAGCACATCGATATCGATGCGGGAGCTGACTCACCGGCGAAGGGCAGGTAGCCGTGTGGGGGAGCGGTGTGGTCGACGCGTCGGGCGTCGTCAGCTCGATCCTGTCGAATTACCGGCGGCTCGTGGTCGAGTACCAGCGGCGGGTCCCCGGTGATCCCGCCGCGCTGAACGCGGCGAGCCAGCGGTGCGGCGAGCGGGCGTCGACGGTTTCGGGCCGGGCGGAGGAGATCGGCAAGGCGGCCAAGGCGCTCAACGCGTCCTGGGAAGGCGACGCGTACATCGCGTTCTCCACCTCCGCCGCGAACTTGAGCCAGGAACTCGCCGAGCTCGGCACGAAACTGGGCGACCAGTCGAACCGGCTGCGGGGAGGCGCGCAGGCCCTGCAGGGCGCGAAGTCCTGTGTGGACTCGATCCTCGCGCAGTTCGACCAGTACGCCGCGCAGCTCACCAGCCAGGCGCGGACGGCGAACGCGAACGCGGTCAACGCGTTCATCTCCGCCGCCCGGCAGCTCGGCGAACGCGCCGCGCAGGCGGCACAGGAGATCGCGGACGAACTGAGCGAGGAACTCGCGCGGCTGTTCCCGCCGGAGGGCACCGGCCGGATCGAGCACGAACTGGGCAAATGGGGCCGCGGCCCGTTGTACTGGCTCAACGGAGACGCGCTCGACGGCCGCAGGCGCCCGCGCTCGCATCCGTCGTGGTTCGGCAATTCCGGCTGGAAGAAGCTCACCTGGGACGGTCTCGAAGGCACGCGCGCCCCGCGCGCGGGTGACACGCCCTTCGGCAGGCCGAAGCCGGAAGGCCTGCGCGACAAGGCTTGGGGCAACACCGAGATCACCTACGCCAAGTGGAAGCAGGAGCAGGACGGCTTCACGCCGGGGTGGGACGCCAAGGTCTCCTCGCAGGGCTGGGACTTCAAGGCGTCCGGGCACGCCGAATTGGCCGCGTTCAAGGAAGAACTCGAACGCAAGGGTGAATGGGGCGTCGCTTCGGGCAGCGCCAAGGGGACCGCGTTCGTCGGCGGTGAGGTGAACGGTTCCCTCCAGGCGGGCGCGCACGGTGTCGGCGTGCACGCCAACGCTTTCGTCGGCGGCAAGATCGAAGGCGAGCTCGCGGCCGACGTGGCCGGGGTGGGCGTCGGCGCGAGCGGCACCCTCCAATATGGACTCGGCGCGCAGCTCGACGGCCAGGCCGTTTACGACGCGGGACACATCAAGGTCGACTTCAAGGCCGGTGTCGCGCTCGGTCTCGGCGCCGGGATCGGCGCGAAGATCGACATCGACCTGCCGAAGATCGCGGACACCGTCGGCGAGTACGGCGGCGCGGCCGTCGACGCGGTGAGCGGTGCGGCGGGCGAGGCGGCGGACGCCGTCGGCGAGGCATGGGACGACGCGATCACCTACGTGGGCACGTGGTGAGCGGGATGAGCACGGAGGAACGGGTTTCCCTCCCGCTCGGCTTCGACATCCCCGAGGGCTGGGTGCCCGTCGAGCCGGCGTCCGTCGGCGCCGACGGCGCGGTCTTCGTGGCGGTGCACTCCGCGACGGACGGCGAGTTCACCCCCAACATCACCCTGAGCGTCGGGCAACGGCCGGACCAGGCGCGGATCACCGACATCGCCGACGAGGCCGTCGAACGCCTCGGCCGGTCGATGGCCGCCCTCGAAGTGGTGCGGCGCAAGGAGATCGGCACTCCGGTCGCGCCGGGGGTGACGCAGGTGCTGCGCATCCGCACCGGCGAAGGACAGGATCTCGTACAGACGCAGGTGCAGCTGACCGTGCCGGGGGCGAGCCCGGCCGAGCGGCTGATCCTCCAGATCGCCTGCACCGCGACACCCGAGGCGGCCCGCGGCCTCGGCGACGACTTCCGGCGGTTCGTGGGCAGCGTCCACGTCCGGCGGGATTCCACCGCAGATGAAGGAGAAGACTCGTGACCACCGACCCCTACGCCATGCCGGACATGGACGAGTTGCTGGACCAGGTCCGCAAGCAGACCGAAGAGGTGCAGCGCATCCAGCGTTCGGTCGAGGCGATGGAGGTCAAGGCGCACTCGCGGCAGAACGAAGTCACCGTCGTGCTGCGCGGAGACGGCCGCTTCACCTCGATCGACATCGACCCGCGCGCACTGCGTCAGTACGACGCGCGCAACATCTCGGAGATCGTGCTGGAGGCGGTCAACAACGGGCTCCAGAAGCTGGCCGAGGCCAGCAACGCCAAATTCGCGCCCGTCATCGAGTCCGCCAAGTCGATCGAAGCATGACGGCCGCGATCGCGGGCTCCACCCGGCGCGTCACGGTGGTGACACCGCGGGCGCGTGTCGACGTGGCGCTGCCGCAGCAGAGCACGTTCGCCGAACTCGTCCCGCAGCTCGTGCGGCTCGCGGGTGCTTCGGGGCAGGCGTCGGCCGAGCATCCCGGATGGGTGCTGTCCCGGCTCGGCGGCGCTCCGCTCGCGCTCGGGCTCACGGTCGCCGCGGCGCAAGTGCGCGACGGCGAAGTCCTCCATCTGACCCCGCGGGAACGCCCGCGGGGTCCACTGCTGTTCGACGACGTCGTTGATTCGATCGCCGGCGTCGCCGAGTCGGGTACCGGGCGGTGGGGTCCCTCGGTGGCGCGCAAGGCGGGCATCGTCGCGTCCGTGGTGCTGCTGCTCGCCGGTGGACTGCTGGTGCAGGCGGCGGCGTCCGGCAGTGTGCTGGCGCCGATCGGCACCGGACTGCTCGCGCTGGTACTGGTGCTGGGCGGGGGCGCGTTGAGCCGAGCGTACGGCGACGCGGAGGCCGGCGCGGCCGGCGCGCTCGCCGGGGTCGGCGCGGCGTTGCTGGCCGGGATGTCGATCCTGCCGCCGCATCCGCTGTTCTCGCTGTCGGCCGGACCGCTGGCGGCCGGGCTCGCGGTGGTGACCGTCTATGGCGTGATCGCGGCTGTTTCAGTGGCGGACCGGCTGCCGTGGTTCGTCGCGGTGACCGTGTCGGCCGGGCTCGGCGCGATCACCACCGCGATCGTCCTGCTGGCCGACGTCCGCCCGGTTTCGGCGGCCGCCGTGGTCGCCGTCGTGGCGACGGCGCTGGCCGCGGTCGCGCCGATGATGGCGCTGCGGCTCGGCAGGCTGCCGCTGCCCAGGGTGCCCGACGACATGGACGCGTTCCGTGCCGACGAGGACCCTTCGCTCGGCGAGGACATGGTCGGCGGGACGACTTACGCGCAGGCGCTGCTGACCGGGCTGCTCGTCGCGCTCGGACTCGTCGTGGTCTCGGCTTCGGTGGTCCTGTCGTCTTCCGGCGGGGCTTGGGAAGCGGGCTTGTGCGCGCTGCTGGGTCTGGCGCTGATGCTGCGCTCGCGCGCCTTCGCTGGCCGTTCGCAGCGGGTGGTGCTCATCGGATTCGGCGCGGCGGCCTTGGCGGCGGCCGGTTTCTGGCTCGCCGCGAGCGGGCCGCGTTCGTTCGTCTTCGCCGCGGGCTGTGCCGTCGTCGTCGCGGCGGGCGTCTGTCTCACCTACGCGACGCGTGTCGCGAAGGGACGTCGTTCTCCGTACTGGGCAAGGACTCTCGACATCGTGGAGTTCCTGGTGCTGCTCTCGCTGATCCCGTTCGTCGGCATGATCGCGGGCGTCTACGAGGCCGTACGAGGCTGATCTCTTCTCCGCATTTCGGCACCTGGTTGCGATCCTTGCGCGCGCAAGGATCGCAACCAGGTGCCGAAATGCGGTGTGCGCGTTACGTCCGTGGAGACTCCTTCCCTACCCTCAGAGAAGAAAGGAGTCCTCCACGGACCGTCCCCTCAGTTCTCCAGCGCCAGCGGCAGGGTCCGCCGGACCGCCGCCGCGTGCCGTCCGTGCAGCGGGATCACCGCGACCCCGCTCGGCCGCACGGTCTCCGCCCCCGGTCGTCCGCCGACCCGGATGGTCACTTCGGACTTCTCCCGTCCGCCAGGTGTCCGGTGGAGCGTGTACGAAGTCGCGGTGAACGCCGATCCGGGGACGTGAAGATCCAGCGTCCGCGCGAGATTCCGCTCGGACCGTGGCCGGTAACAGACCTGCGACGCGCCGCCCCAGTCCCAGGAACGCCAGCCGTTCACCGGCGCGCCCTGGCCGTGGCCGAGCGCGACGCGCAGTTCTTCCGCCACTTCACCGGCTTCGAGCACGGTGCTCTCGAATCCGGCTTCGGCCAGCGCGCCCATCAGTCTCAACGCCGCGCAGGCGGTGCTCCGCAGTGCGCCGAGTTCCCCGCCGCCGCGGGCGAGCGCCGCGATCGGCGCGTTCTCGGGCCGGTACCGGACGGTGAGCCAGCGGACGCGGAGCACGGACTGTCCATTGGGGACGGTCCAGGTCAGAAGTTGCGCGCTGGACAAAGGGATCCCGGTCCCCGCGAAGGCCTCGCGCAGGATGGCGACGAGGGTGTCCGGCCCGGGTGCCATGGCGCCGGGGGTGAGCCGCACGATGGCGCTCCAGCCGTCGCTGACCTCGGCGACACCGAAGCGGTTGCCCGCGCGGTCGACGTGCTGGCGTACCCGGGCGGGACCGGCGAGCCGGTGCAGCGGATCGGGGATCTCGTTCTTGTCCCGGCGTTTCAGCCGGTAGCCGGCCCAGGTGAGCAGCCAGCCCGCGAGGTGACGTCCGGCGAAGCGGACTGACGTCGCCAGCACAAGGAGGCCGGCGACGGAAGTGATGCTGATCTGCGCCGCCGGGGGGATCCCGTCCATGGTGAAGGCCAGGAGGATCGCGATCCCGGCGATCTCCCAGAGCGCCGCCTGCAGCGGGCGGATCGGCAGCAGCCAGGGCAGCGGCGCCGCGCCCGCGACACCGCGCGCTGGAGCCTGGTCCGGGACCGGGCGGGCCGGGGCTTCAACCGACAAGGAATTCCCCTCCTCCGTGCACGCGCCCGACGGTAGCCGCGCCCCGCGCGGGGGAGGGGCGTAAAAAATACCCTCACCGCGAACCGGGCCCAGACCTAACGTGAGCACCCTCGAACGGGTGGGCACGAACGGCGGGGGACGGGGAGCGTGTGGACGCAGCGGGACCAGATCCAGGCCTACCAATTCCTCCGCAGGAGACTGGTTTCGGCACTCGTCTCGGCTGACGCCAACCATCCGGTCGCCCCGAGCCGCAGGCTGGTCATCGGAACCCTGTGCGGCCTCGGCGTCGCGCTGCTGGTCACCGCGGTGTTCGGCGTGATCGGCCTGCTGAACCCCTCCGGCGGCAAGGACTGGCTGGCGGGCGGCAAGGTGATCGTCGAGGAGGGCACCGGCGCGCGCTACATCCTCGGCCAGGACGGCGCGCTGCATCCGGTGCTCAATTACGCCTCCGCGCGGTTGATGGCCGGCGGCAACGGCGAGGCCACCGTGACCGTCCCTTCCGACAAGCTCGCGAAGGCACCGCGCGGTTCGCAGATCGGCATTCCGGGCGCGCCCGATTCGCTGCCCGCGGCGGCCGCGCTGGTGAACACCCCGTGGACGAGCTGCACGCGGACCACCCAGGACGCGCCGGCGTCGGCCGAACCGGAGACGACGGTGCTCCTCGGCGCGCCCGCCGCCGGGGTCGACCTGCCGAGGGACCAGGCCGTCGTGGTCCGCGTCCCCGAGGGGGAGCGTTACCTCGTGACGGCGGGACGCCGCTACAAGCTCACCCCGGAAGCCGCCACGGCGTTGCAGTTCGACACCTATCCGGCGATCGCGGTGTCGTCCCGGTGGATCGGCACCGTCGCCGCCGGACGCGATCTGGCCTACCGCGCGGTCGAAGACGCCGGACGGCCCGGCCCGAAGGTCGGCGGCGCCGCGACGAAGGTCGGTTCGGTACTCGGCGTCGTCGACGCGATGGCGACACCGGGCGACGCGACGTCGTACTACCTCGTCCACCCCGAAGGACTCGAACCGATCGGCCAGACCGAGGCGAGCCTGCTGATCAACACGCCGCAGAACGCGGACGCCTACACCGGCGTCCCGGCGCCCGTCGCGGTACGCGCCGCCGACGTCGCCGCCGTGCCGAAGGTCGGCACGGCGAGGGCGGGCGGGGCCGATCCCGCGGAGTATCCGGACCGGATCCCGCGAAAAGCGCCCGTTACCGGACAGTCCGTGACGTTATGCGCACAGGGTTCTCGAATCGTTATCTCCGCACAGGTCCCGTTGCCGCAAGGTGCGAAGGCGATCCCGGTGACGGCGCGGACGGACGCGTTGGTCGCCGACGCGGTTTTCGTGCCTCCGTCGGGAGGCTCGGTGGTGGCGGAATCCGGTTCCGGCACGGTTTACGTCGTGACCGACACGGGCTTGAAGTACCCGGTGGCGAGCAGTGAGGCACTCGCTTCCCTCGGATACGGCCAGGCCGAACGGCAGCCGGTTCCGAATGGATTACTGGCGCTGGTGCCACGCGGACCCGCGCTGGATCCGGCGCAGGCGGGCCGTGCGGTGTCCGCGGCAGGTGGGACGGGGTGAGCGGGAACGTGCAGATGACTGAAGACAGGCCGGAGACCGACCGGGTCGACGTCGCGGTGATCGAAGACCATCCGTTGTACCGGCACGCCGTGGTCCGGGTCCTCACCGAAGCCGAAGGGATCGAACTGGGCGCGGTGGTCGATTCGGTCGCCAGGTTCCACGTCCATCCGCAGCCGCCAGGCAGCGTGGTGCTGCTCGACCTCGGCCTGCCGGGGATCGCCGGAGCGGCGGCCGTGCTCCAGGTGTGCGAACTGGGGCATCACGTGCTCGTGGTGTCCGCGCAGGCGGAACCCGAGCAGGTGCTCGGCGCGATCGCCGCCGGTGCCAAGGGATTCCTGTCCAAGGACGTCGACGTCGACGAGCTGCTGATCGCGATCAGGACGGTCGCGCAGGGCCGTGCCTACGTTTCCGCGGTGGTGGCCGGAATGATCATCAAGGACAACGCCGACCGTCCCGTGGCGGCTCCGGACGTCGCGCTTTCCGCGCGCGAGAAGCAGGTCCTGCGGCTGGTCGCGGCGGGCGAACGCGACGTCGACATCGCCCGCATCCTCGGTATCGGAGTCCGGACGGTTCGCGGTTATCTGGACCGGATCCGTGACAAACTCGGAGAGAGAAGGCGGGCCGGTCTGGTCCGCAAGGCCATCCAGCTCGGGCTCGCGTCTCCGCCGGAGGTGCCCGGCCCGTCTCGGCCGGTCGTGCCCCGCGCCGACGCGGGCGGATTCGAAGGACGCCGGTGAACGCAGACGAGCAGCAGCCGAAACGCATCATGCCGATCAACGTCGGGGTGATCGAAGATCATCCGCTGTACCGGGACGCCGTCGCGCGTGTCCTCACCGAAGCGCCCGACATCGAGCTGGGCGCCGTCGCCGACTCCGTCGCGCGGTTCGCCGTCCAGGAGCAGGCTCCCGGCAGCGTCGTCGTCCTCGACCTCAAGCTGCGCGGTGTCCAGGACGCCGCCGCGGTACTCGAGGTGGGACAGATGGGGCACAAGGTGCTCGTGGTGTCCGCACACGCCGAACAGCCCGAGGTGCTGGGCGCGATGCAGGCCGGTGCCAAGGGCTTCCTGTCCAAGGACGTCGACGGCGACGAACTCCTGCGCGCCATCCGCACCATCGCCGACGACAACGCGTACGTGTCGCCGACGCTGGCCGGAATGATCATCCAGGACAGCGAGGACCGCCACGCCGGGCCCAAGATCGTCCTGTCCGAAAGGGAGAAGCAGGTCCTGCGGCTGGTCGCGGCCGGCGAACGGGATGTCGACGTGGCCGAGATCCTGAACATCAGCGTGCGGACGGTGCGGTCCTACCTCGACCGGATCCGGGACAAGACCGGGGAACGACGGCGGGCCGGGTTCGTGCGGGTGGCGATCCGGGAAGGGCTGCTGCGGTAGGTGGTCGGTCCAGTGGGTCGTGAGTGGCGATTCGGGTTAGAACCCGAATCGCCACTCACGACCCACTGGACCACACGGCCGCTAGAGCCGCGGGCCGGAGAAGTTCACCCGCAGCGTGTAGACCGAACTGGACGCGGTGATGAACAGATCGTTCCGCCGCGGTCCGCCGAAGGTCAGATTCGAACAGACCTCCGGGACCCGCAGCTTCCCGATCCGCGTGCCGTCGGGCGCGAAGCAGTGCAGGCCGTCGTGCGCGGCGGCCCAGACCCGGCCCGCGGCGTCCAGGCGCACGCCGTCGAAACCACCGGCGTCGCAGGTCGCGAAGACCTCGCCGCCGGAGAGCCGCCCGTCTGCCACCGAGAAAACCCTGATGTGGCTGGGGTTCTGGCGCGTGTCCACGATGTAGAGCCGCGATTCGTCCCACGAGAACGCGAGCCCGTTCGGACGCGAGAAATCGTCCGCGACGATCCGCACGGAACCGTCCACCGGGTCGGCGCGGTAGACGTGGCAGGCGCCGATCTCGCTTTCCGCCTGATGGCCTTCGTAGTCGCTGTCGATCCCGTAACTGGGGTCGGTGAACCAGATCGCGCCGTCGGAGGACTCGACGACGTCGTTGGGGCTGTTGAACCTCTTGCCCTGATAGGTCTCCGCGAGGACGGTGGTCGTGCCGTCGTGTTCGGTGCGTGTCACCCGGCGGTTGCCCTGTTCACAGCTGACGAGCCTGCCCTGGCGGTCGACGGTGTGCCCGTTGTGGAATCCGGCGGGCTCCCGGAACACGCCGACCGCACCCGTGGTCTCGTCCCATCGGAGGACGCGGTCGTTCGGGATGTCGCTGAACACCAGGTACCGGCCCGCCGGGAAGTAGGCGGGCCCCTCGGTCCACCGGCAGCCCGTGTGCAGACGCCGCATCCACTCGTCGCCGTTGACGCGGGCGAACCGCTCGTCGAGGACTTCGAAGTGTGCCTTGACCATGTCCATGAAAACCCCAGTACTCCGAATGAGATATCGCGGTCATCATGAACCGCCGAACCTGATACGGTCAACACATGGATGGCGTGGATCGCATACTGCTCACGGAGTTGCAGCGGGACGCGACTCAGGCGTACGCCGCGCTCGGCAAGGCGGTCGGGCTGTCGGCGGGCGCCGCGCACGAGCGGGTCCGCAAACTACGCGAACAGGGCGTCATCCGACGCACGACCGTCGACGTCGATCCGGCGGCGGTCGGTCGCGGGGTGATGGCGTTCGTGCTGATCGAGGCGGGCTCGTGGATGGGCGACTCGCCGACCAAGGCCGCGCTGGAGGCGTTGCCGGAGGTCGTGGAGGCGCACATCATCGCGGGCCCGGCCTCGCTGCTGGTGAAGGTGCGCACGCCGACCACGGAGGAACTCCAGGCATCACTACGCAGGCTGTACGCCATCGAGGGCGTCACCGGGACGCAGACGATCGTCGTGCTCGAATCCTTCTTCGAACGCTCCGTGAACGCTAGAGGCGACGGTTCGCCAGAACGCCCGTCGCCGCCCGCGCCTTCCCGCTGACCGCGGGATCCAGTTCGACGACCACCAGTTCCGGCCCGGGGCCCAGCTGCGTGTGGACGCGGCCGAACCCGTCGGACACCGTGGAGTAGCCGATGCCGGTCGGCGCCTTCGGGTTCACCGGCGTGGAGGTCGTGGCCGGATCGGCCTGCCCGCAGCCGAGGACCCAGCAGCCGGAGTCGAGCGCGCGGGCGCGCACCAGCACTTCCCACTGCTCGCGTTTGCCCTCGCCCGCGCCCCAGGACGTCGGCACGAGGACGATGTCGGCGCCGTCGTCGGCCAGCTTCCGGAACAGCTCCGGGAAGCGGATGTCGTAACAGGTCGCGAGGCCGAACGTGACCCCGTCGACCTTGAAGGTGGCGGGCGCGGTGCCGGGGACGACCGTGTCGGATTCGGCGAACCCGAAGGCGTCGTACAGATGGATCTTGTCGTAACCGAAGTGCTGTCCGGCGCCGGTGACCAGCAGGGTGTTGCTCACACGCCCGTCGGGCGACGGCGTGAACATGCCCGCGACGACCACCACACCGTGCTCGTCGGCGATGGACGCCACAGTGGACGCCCACGGTCCGTCCAAAGGTTGCGCCACCGGTCCGAGCGGGATACCGAAGCGCGCCATCGCCGCTTCGGGGAACACCACGATCCGCGCGCCGTCGGCCGCCGCGGCCGCCACGCCTTCGCGAATCGGCTTCAGGTTCGTTTCGGGATCCTCGGCGGCCGTGAGCTGGCACAACCCGATTCGCGGCACGGCCGCCTCCCTCATCGTGGGATCGCTGGTCACCACCCCAGTGTGCCTGCTCGCGGCGATCGGGCCACCTCGTACCCTTGACCCATGCTGAACCGTACCGACCTGCGTGGACAGGTCCCGTCCGTTGCCGAACTCAGGAGCACGCTCCCGCGTGCCGAGTACGACGTGGACGCGGCGCTGCATCACGTACGGCCGGTGGTCGAGGCGGTCCGCGATCGCGGCGTCGAGGCGGTTCTCGAGTACACCGAGAAGTTCGACAAGGTCCGTCCCGGCGGTGTGCGTGTCGCCGCCGCGGAGCTCACCAGCGCGCTCGAGAACCTGGATCCGGCGGTCCGGGAGGCGCTGGAGGAGTCGATCGTCCGCGCACGGAAGGTCCACGGTGATCAGCGCCGTCAGGACGTCACGACCGAGGTCGTCGACGGCGGCACCGTCACCGAGCGCTGGATCCCGGTGGAGCGCGTCGGGCTGTACGCGCCGGGCGGGCTGGCCGTGTACCCCTCGACCGTGGTGATGAACGTCGTCCCGGCGCAGATCGCCGGCGTCGGCACGCTCGTGCTGTGCTCGCCGCCGCAGGCCGCGTTCGGCGGGCTCCCGCACCCGACGATCCTGGCCGCGGCCGAGCTGCTCGGCGTCGACGAGGTGTGGGCCGTCGGTGGCGCGCAGGCCGTCGCGCTGCTCGCGTACGGCGGCACCGACACCGACGGCACGACGCTGGAGCCGGTCGACATCGTCACCGGGCCGGGCAACATCTACCTCACCGCGGCGAAGCGCATGCTGCGCGGCATCATCGGCATCGACTCCGAGGCGGGCCCGACCGAGATCGCGATCCTCGCCGACGAGACCGCCGACCCGGTGCACGTCGCCGCCGACCTGATCAGCCAGGCCGAGCACGACCCGCTCGCCGCGAGCGTGCTGGTCACCACGTCCGAAGGGCTCGCGGACGCCGTCGACAAGGAACTGACCGGCCGCGTGGGCGCGACCAAGCACTCCGAGCGGGTGACGGAGGCCTTGAGCGGCAAGCAGTCCGGCATCATCCTCGTGTCCACCATGGACGACGGGATCCGCGTCGTCGACGCGTATGCCGCGGAACACCTGGAGATCCAGACCGCGGACGCGCGTTCGGTGGCGGCCCGCGTGCGCAACGCGGGCGCGATCTTCGTCGGTGCGTACGCGCCCGTCTCGCTCGGCGACTACTGCGCCGGGTCGAACCACGTCCTGCCCACCGGTGGGTTCGCGCGGCACTCGTCCGGCCTTTCGGTGCAGAGCTTCCTCAAGGGCGTGCACGTCGTCGACTACAGCCAGGACGCGCTGCGCGAGATCGCCGGTCGCGTCGTCGCGCTGGCGAACGCCGAAGACCTGCCCGCGCACGGCGAGGCCATCACGGCGCGGTTCGAGGGGGAGCGGGCATGAGCATCGGCGAGGAGATCACGCTCGACGCGCTCCCGTTGCGGGAGGACCTGCGGGGCAAGACCCCGTACGGCGCGCCGCAGCTCGACGTGCCGATCCGGCTCAACACCAACGAAAACCCGTACCCGCCGCCGGACGCGCTGGTGGCCGACGTCGCCGAGGCCGTCCGCGCCGAAGCCGCTTCGCTGCACCGTTACCCGGATCGCGACGCCGTCGCGCTGCGCCAGGACCTCGCGGACTACCTCGCGGTGTCCACCGGCGTGCTGGTGTCGGAGTCGAACGTGTGGGCCGCCAACGGATCCAACGAGATCCTCCAGCAGATCCTGCAGGCCTTCGGCGGCCCCGGCCGCTCGGCGCTGGGCTTCGAACCCTCGTACTCGATGCACCCGATCATCTCGGCAGGCACCCGCACCGACTGGCTGCCGGTGCCGCGCCGCGACGATTTCACGCTCGACACCGAGAAAGCGGCCGCGCTGGTGCGGGAACGCCGTCCGGACATCGTCTTCGTGACCAGCCCGAACAACCCGACCGGCGGGTCGATCCCGTTCGGCGAGCTGCGCGGCCTGCTCGAAGCGGCGCCGGGCATCGTGGTGGTCGACGAGGCGTACGCGGAGTTCTCGTCGCAGCCGAGCGCCATCGAGCTTCTCGAGGAGTACCCGGCGAAGCTGATCGTGTCGCGCACGATGAGCAAGGCGTTCGCCTTCGCGGGCGGACGGCTCGGGTATCTCGCGGCCGCGCCCGCGATCGTCGACGCGCTGCAGCTGGTGCGGCTGCCGTACCACCTTTCGAAGCTCACGCAGGCCGCCGCACGGGCCGCGCTGCGGCACGCGGACGCCACGCTCGCCTCGGTCGCCAAACTCGCGGCCGAACGCGACCGGGTGGTGGAAGCGTTGCTGGGCTTGGGATTCACGCCGGTCCCGAGCGACGCGAACTTCGTCCTCTTCGGACGGTTCGCGGACGCGCCCGCGACCTGGAAGTCCTATTTGGACAACGGCGTGCTGATCAGGGACGTCGGCATCGAAGGGCACCTGCGGGTGACCATCGGGACGCCGGAAGAGAACGACGCCTTTCTCGAGGCCAGCAAGGAGGTGCCGCGATGAGTCGCGTCGGCAAGGTGGATCGCACCACCAAGGAATCGTCCATTTCGGTCCAGCTCGACCTGGACGGCACGGGACAGGTGGAGATCGACACCGGTGTCCCGTTCTACGACCACATGCTCACCGCGTTCGGCGTGCACGGCTCGCTCGACCTCAAGGTGCAGGCGACCGGTGACGTGCACATCGACGCGCACCACACCGTCGAGGACACTGCGATCGTGCTCGGCCAGGCGCTGCGGCAGGCGCTCGGCGACAAGAGCGGGATCCGCCGCTTCGGCGACGCGTGGATCCCGATGGACGAAACCCTCGCGCACGCCGCGATCGACGTCTCCGGACGCCCGTACTGCGTGCACCTCGGCGAGCCGGAGCAGTTCAACAGCTTCACCATCGGCGGGAACTACCCGTTCGTGCTGACGCGGCACGTGTTCGACTCGCTGTCGTTCCACGCGCAGATCGCGTTGCACGTGCGGGTGCTGCACGGCCGCGACCCGCACCACATCGCGGAGGCCGAGTACAAGGCCGTCGCGCGTGCACTGCGTGCCGCCACCGAGCCGGACCCGCGGGCGGGCGGCATCCCGTCCACGAAGGGCGTCCTCTAGTCCTGTCGCAATTCGTCACCTGGATGCGCGAATGTCGCATTCAGGTGACGAATTGCGTTGTAGGTGTTGAGGAGTACGCCGGACGGGGTCGCGGTGGTGCCGGCGAACTCCAAGGTCTGTGCCGGGGTTCCGGCCGCGAAGAAGCGCTTGCCCGTGCCCAAAAGGAGCGGGTAGACGGCCAGCACGACTTCGTCCGCGAGGCCGTGTTCGAGCAGTATCGACGTCAGCGTGGAGCTGCCCGAGAGGACGAGGTCCGGGCCGTCTTGAGCCTTGATCCGGTGGACGTCCTCGGCGATGTCCGGGCCGAGCCCTTCGAACGGCCCCCATTTCAGGCTTTCCGGCCGGTGGGTGACGACGTACTTCGTCGCCGCCTTGAGCCGGTCCGCGAGCGGATCGCTCGGCGCATCCGGCCAGTATTCCGACCAGAGGTCGTAGGTGCGACGGCCGAGCAGCAGGTCGAAGCTTTCGGTGTGCGCGGCCATGATGGCTTCGCGGCCTTCGGGCGTCCGATACGGCATGTTCCAGCCGCTGTACGGGAAGTCGTTCTCGTCGGCGGAGTGCTGGATCACGCCGTCGAGCGTGACGTGTTCGATGATCTTGAGCTTTCTCATCACGCCTCCAGTAGTGCGTCGAGCTGGGGCATCGCGGCGCGGAAGCCTTCTTCCATCCCCGGGATCGTCTTCTCCATGGCTTCGACGCTGGAAAACCGGGTCACGTGGATCAGGCGTGATCCGGTCGGCGTCGTCTCGAAAGTGAACGTCATCGAGGACGGCATGTCCTCGTCCGCGGCGTTGTCTTCACCGTCTTCCGCCTCGAACGAGTCGATGGGGTGCACCGCGGTGAACTTCCACGAGTTGGGCCATTTCTCCCCGTTCGGCCCGGACAGGAAGTACTCGGCGCGGCCGCCGACCCGGAAATCGTGATGGGTGAAGGTGGCGGGCGCGAAAGGTGGCCCCCAAAAACGCTCGAGTTGCCGTGGATCGGCCCAAGCCTCCCAAAGGCGTTTTCGGGGAACGGGGAAGTCCGCCACGAGGGTGAGGCTGAGCTGTTCGGGATCTTTGGTGACCGAGGTGATCGGCATCGTCAGTTTCCTTCCCGCAGGACATCGTCGAGCTGCGCCACACGCTGGCGCCAAAGGACTTCGTAGGAGTCGAGAAGTTCACCGGCGCGCTGGAGCCGCGTGCGGTCGGTCGAGACCAGCTGCTCTCGACCGTTGGCACGTTTGCGCACGAGACCCGCGCGCTCCAGTACCGCGACGTGCTTTTGCACGGCGGCGAAACTCATCTCGTACCGCGCGGCGAGATCGGACACCGACGGCGCCTCCGCGATCGCCCGCGCCAGGATGTCGCGGCGCGTGCCGTCGGCCAAGGCGCGGAAGAGCTGGTTGAGCGACTCCTCGCTCTCCTCCAGAAGTACAACCATGTGGTTGTACGTTAGCCGTGTCCGGTCGCGAGGGCAAGGCCCGGCCCGGCGCGGTCGCGGTGGCGGACGTGTGGCAGGGTGGCGGTCGTGAGTAACACGACCATCGCTGTGCTGCTGTTCGCGCTCGGCGGCTTCCTGATCGGCGGCGTCTACGCGACCTGGAAGAGCGTCAAGTTCATGGCCGTCGTGCTGGGGATCGGCGCGCTGCTGGCCATCGGCGGCGCCATCGCCTGGCTCGCCTGAGCTCGGCCCGGTAATTCGGCTGCGCGCCGCGACGACGGCGAGCATGCTGTCCGGCATGTCCGGAAACCCGCGCTCGGTCGCCGAGGTCGTCCGGCTCCAGCGATCGGGGAGCCGCGTCAAGTTCCTGTTCTTCTGGGGCCATCGGCCCCGGCGTCACGGCACGATCGGGCCGGAATGCTTCAGCCAGTGGTGGCCCGCCCGATTCACCGCCGACGGCGAAACCTTCTCGACGGCCGAGCATTACATGATGTGGCGCAAAGCCGTTCTGTTCGACGACGCCGAGGGCGCGGCGCGAATCCTCGGCGCCCGGCATCCGCGTGAGGCCAAGGCGCTGGGCCGCGAAGTGCGGGGATTCGTGCAGGGCCGCTGGGAAGACGAACGCTACGGCATCGTCCTCGACGGAACGATCGCGAAGTTCGGGCAGCACCCGGACCTGCGCGACTTCCTGCTGGGAACCAAGAACCGTGTGCTGGTCGAGGCCAGTCCGCTCGACGCCATCTGGGGGATCGGGCTCGCCACCGACCATCCGCAGGTCGAGAACGCGGAACGCTGGCGCGGCCTGAACCTGCTCGGCTTCGCGCTGGGAGAGGCCCGCGCGGCGCTCGCTTGAGTTCGTGAAGGGGGCCTTCACGTACTTATTGAGGGGTAAGGCGAAGGTGGCAGGTTGCGAAAGCCACTTTCGCAACGTTGAAGGTTGCGAAAGTGGCTTTCGCAACCTTCAACGGCGGCTACTTCGAGGCGTCGACCAGCTCTCGCTCGTCAGGAGCGTCCAGCTGCTTCGCGAGCTTCTCGCCTTCGACGTCGACGTCCGGCAGCACCCGGTCCAGCCACTTCGGCAGCCACCAGGCACCGCGTCCGAGCAGGGACATCAGCGCCGGCACGATGGTCATCCGGATCACGAACGCGTCGACGAGCACCCCGAAGGCCAGCGCGAACCCGATCGACTGGATCAGCGAAGACTCCGCGAGGACGAATCCGGCGAACACGCTGATCATGATCAGCGCGGCGGCGACCACGACGCGGGAGCCGTGCCGGAAGCCGGTGACCATCGCCTGCTGCGGGTCGGCGCCGTGGACGTATTCCTCCCGCATCCGCGTCACCAGGAACACCTGGTAGTCCATCGCGAGCCCGAACAGCACACCGATCAGCAGGATCGGCAGCATGCTCATGATCGGCCCGGTCGTCTTCACCCCGAGCAGGTCGGTGAGCCAGCCCCACTGGAACACCGCCACCACGGCACCGAACGTCGCGACCACGGAGCCGAGGAAGCCCAGCGTCGCCTTCAGCGGGACCACGATCGACCGGAACACCAGCATCAGCAACAGGAACGCGAGTCCGACGATCAGCGCGAGATAGGGCAGCATCGCGTCGGCGAGTTTCTCCGAGACGTCGATGTTGGCCGCGGTCTGGCCGGTCACCGCCAGCGACGCGCCGGTGGCCGTGCCCAGTTTCGGGTTCAGGCCGCGGATGTCGCTGACGAGGTCTTCGGTCGCGGTGCTGCTCGGGCCGCTCTTCGGGATGACGGTCAGCAGCGCCAGGTCACCGGCTCGGTTGACCTTCGGCGGCGTGACGATCGGGCGTTCGGGGAGGCCGCCGATATCCGCGGCCGCCTGCTGGAGCGCGGCCTGGCGGTCGGTGCTGCCCGCGAGGTCGACGACGATCACGAGCGGCCCGTTCGCGCCTTCGCCGAAGCTACGGGCGACGGTGTCGTAAGCCTTGCGCTGGGTGGTGTCCGGCGCGGCGGTGCTGTCGTTCGGCAGGCCGAGCTGCATGCTCGCGGCCGGGACGGCGACGATCGCGAGCCCGGCGATCGCGGCGATCAGCACCGGGATCCGGTGCCGGGCCACGAAACGTGCCCAGCGCTCGCCGTGTGTCGTCGCGTTTTCCTTGCGGCGCAAGCGGATCTTGCCGCCCGCCAGTTTGCCGCCCGCGAAGCCGAGGATGGCGGGCAGCAGGGTCAGCGCGATGACGACCGCGATGGCGACGGTGATCGCCGCGGCGATACCCATCTCGCCGAGGAACGGGATGCCGACGACGGTCAGGCCCGCCAGCGCGATGATCACGGTCAGCCCGGCGAACACCACCGCGGAGCCCGCCGTACCGGTGGCGCGTCCGGCGGCTTCCTCCGGATCTCGGCCGATCGTCAGTTCGTGCCGATAACGGGAAACGATGAAGAGCGCGTAGTCGATGCCGACGGCGAGGCCGATCATCAGCGCGAGCACCGGCGTGTTCGTGTTCAGTTCGAGGAAACCGGACGCCGTCGTGATACCCGCCATGCCGATGCCGACGCCGATGAGCGCGGTCAGCAGCGGGATCCCGGCCGCGAGCAGCGAGCCGAAGGTGATGATCAGGACGACGGCGGCGACCGCGACACCGAGGCCTTCGGTGGCGTTCGTGGCGGGCATCGCCTGGACGGCGTCACCGCCGAACTCCACCGTGTACCCGGCGGCCTTGGCGGAATCCGCCGCGGCCATCAGGCCGTCGCGGTCGGCGTCGGTGAGCTCGAAGCCCGGCACGCGGTAGCTGACCTGGGCCAGTGCCACGTGCTTGTCGGGCGAAATCGCCTGCTGCTGCAGCGGGTCGATCACGCCGGCGACCTTCGGCGCGTCCTTGAGTCCGGTGACGAGACGCGCGATCGCCGCCTGTCCGCCGGCGTCGGTGATGTCACCGGGCGTCGAGATGACGACACGTGCGGTCGCGCCGCCGGCGGCGGCTTCGGGGAATCGGTCGGCGAGCTGGTCGATCGCCTTCTGCGACTCGGTGCCGGGGATGGTCACCGAGTTCGAAAGCTGGCCGGACAGGGTCAGCGCACCCGCGCCGAGGGCCACCAGGAGGACGGCCCACACCGCCGTCACCAGTGCCCGGCGCCGGAACGAGAACCGGCCCAGTCGGTACAGGAAGCTGGCCACGAAAGTCTCCCGTTCACTCGTTCAGGTTCATTCCAAGCTAGCCGATCGGCTAGGGCGCTACAAGCCGATCGGCAAGTGTGTGACTAGCCGCACGGCTAGTACTCGTTTGGCTCGGCGGGCTCGCTTGACGTAACCTCCGACGGCTGAACGAGGAGGGAACATGGACGTCGTCCAGGCGGAGGACACCCGCACGCGGCTACTGCGCACGGCGTTGGGGTTGTTCACCGAACACGGCGTGGAAGGCACCTCGCTGCAGATGATCGCGGACGCCCTGGGGGTCACCAAGGCGGCCGTCTACTACCACTTCAAGACGAAGGCGGAGATCACCGAATCCGTCGCCGAACCCGTGCTGCGCGAGCTGGAGGACATCGTCGACGACGCCCGCGCCCAGCGCACGCGCGGCGCGCAGATCGACCATCTGCTGGACGGCTTCGTCGACCTCGTGGTGCGCCACCGGGCGCTGGTCGCCCTGTTCTCCAGCGACCCCGGCATCGCGCGGGCGATCGAAAAATCCGTCCACCGCTCGGAAAGCTTCAAGAACCGGCTGCTGGAGATCCTGGTCGGCCCGGAGCCGGACGTGCTGGGGATGGTCACGGCGCAGGTGCTCCTTGCCGGTATCGCCCTCGCCGGCGGCTCGCCGGAGGTCGCCTCCCTCGACGACGAGACGCTGCGCGAAACGCTCCTCAGCGTCGGCCGCAAGCTCTACAACCGCCCGCGCCGCCGCTCGTGACCGATGTGTTCAAGACAGCAGCCGCGATCCGCGCGACGCTGTCGGCATGAACATCGATCTGAAGACGGCGGCCACGTTCATGGCCACCCAGGCGCGGCTGCTGGACAGGCGGCGTTTCGAGGTCCTCTTCCGCGATGGCGACCCGGCGGCGGCGCTCGCCGCGCTGGAGGGGTACCGCAATCCCGACGGCGGCTACGGCCACGGGCTCGAACCCGACTGCCGCTCGGCGACCAGCCAGCCCGGTGGCGCGCTGCACGCTTTCGAAGTCTTCGCCGACATCGGCCCGGCGACCAGTCCGCGCGCGGCCGAACTCTGCGACTGGCTCGCCTCGATCTCCCTGCCCGACGGCGGGATCCCGTTCGCGTTGCCGATGCCGGATCCCTTCGGCAGCGCGCCGTTCTGGGCGAGCGCGGATCCGTCGGTCTCCTCGCTGCAGATCACCGCGATCGTCGCGGTCACCGCGCTGCGCGTCGCGGCGCACGATCCCGCGGTCGCCGCGCATCCCTGGCTCGCGAAGGCCACGCGCTACTGCATCGAGGAGATCGAGAAGCTCGACGAGGCGCCGCACGCGCTCGTGCTCGCCTTCGCGATGAAGCTGGTGGACGCGCTCGGCGACACGCGACTGGTCGGGAAACTCGGCCGGTTCGTCCCGGACGACGGCGTGCTCGCCGTCGGCGGCGGGATCGAGGGTGAGGCCATGCGCCCGCTCGACTTCGCGCCGGAACCCGGCAGCCTGGCGCGGAAGCTCTTCCGGTCCGACGTCGTCGAAGCGGACCTGCGGCGGGTGGCGGGCGGGCAGCACGACGACGGCGGCTGGCGGGTCGACTACACGAGCTATTCGCCCGCCGCCGCGCTGGAGTGGAACGGGATGTTCACCGTGGGCACGCTGGGGCTCCTGCGGGCCAACGGCCTGGTCTAGGGGAGACGGCGCAGGAACTCCGGCGGAACGGCGGCGGTGAGCCAGACGCCGTTCGCGCTCACCTGGAATTCGTGTCCGGCGGCGGACATCCGCCGTGCGTCCACGGCGAGCAGGACCGGGGCGCCGCGCCGCGCCGCGACGGTCCGCGCGGTGTCCACGGTCGCCGAGAGGTGCACGGCATGCCGCTTCATCGGCCGGAGTCCCTCGTACATGATCGCGTCGAGGAACCGGGAAACCGTGCCGTGATAGAGCACGTCCGGCGGGATGGCGGCGGGCAGCGCGAGGTCGACGGCGACGCTGTGCCCCTGGCTGGCGCGGATCCGCAGGCCGTCGTCATCGAAGGCGAAGCGTCGTTTGCCGTTGCCCTCGACCACTTCGTCGAGCTCGGCGCGGGTGAGGTTCAAGCCGTTGCGCCGCAAGGCGGCCAAGAGCGTGTCGACTTCGACCCAGCCGTCGGGGGTCAGGGTGATCCCGATGTCGCCGGGAGCGTGCCGAAGATGCCGTGAGAGCCGTTTCGAGGCTCGGATGAGGTGTTTCTTGTCCATTTCGCGTCCCAGTGACGCATATCCGGCCCCCGCGTGGCAACGGAATTCAGATGCCGCCCTCGGAGGCCGGGCGCAGTTTCCCCGCGCCGGGGCCGAATCGGGACATCTGGTCGTCGGCGTTGTACAGCCCGCAGCTGCGCAGGGAAAGGCACCCACAGCCGACGCAACCGGTCAGCCTGTCGCGCAGGCGCTGCAAAGCGTCGATCCGCGCGTCGAGTTCGTCCTGCCATCCTCGCGAGAGGCGGGCCCAGTCGGCTTTGGTGGGGGCATGGTCCCTGGGTAGGGTCTCCAGTGCCGCGCTGATGTCGTCCAGGCTGAGGCCGACCCGCTGCGCGGCACGGATGAAGGCGATCCGGCGCAGTACCGAACGCGGATACCGTCGTTGGTTGCCCGCCGAACGCTCCGAGCTGATCAGCCCTTTGTCCTCGTAGAAACGCAAAGCCGTATGGGGCACGCCGCTGCGGTCGGCGACCTGCCCGATGCTCAGGTGTTCAGCCAGTCTCGTCACGTCGCCAGGCTAGCCTTGACTTCGACCTAAGTCGAGGTTGCAACCTCGGTTCATGACCACTGACACCAAGACCGGCTACGAGGATCTGCCGAGGCTGATCTCGTTGATGACCGGGGACGAGAAGCACCAGGCGGCCGCGGAGTCCACTGTGGACGTCTTGTGGGTGCTCTACGACCGTGTGCTCGACATCACCCCGGAGACCCTCCGTGACCCGGGCCGGGACCGCTTCCTGCTGTCGAAGGGGCACGGCCCGATGGCCTATTACGCCGTGCTGACGAAGAAGGGTTTCATCCGGGAGGACGAACTCGCCGACTGGACTTCGGCCGAGTCCCGGCTCGGCCACCATCCCGATCGGGCGCGGCTTCCCGGAGCCGAGATCTCCAGCGGTTCGCTCGGACACGGGCTCCCGCTGGCCATCGGTACCGTGTTCGGCCTGCGCGCCAAGGGATTCCGCGACGCCAAGGTCGTCACGCTCGTCGGCGACGCGGAACTCGACGAGGGCTCGAACGCCGAGGCCATCGCGATCGCGGGCCGCATCGGCATGCCGCAGCTGACCGCCGTCGTCATCGACAACTCCTCGGCCACGCACGGCTGGCCCGGCGGGCTCGCGCGCCGGTTCGAGGTCGAGGGCTGGACCACCCGCACCGTCGACGGCCGCGATCACGAAGCGCTCTACGAAGCCTTCACCACACCCCATCCGGACCGGCCGCTCGCCGTGGTCGCGACCGTCGAGCGAAAGGCCTGAACCCGTGGACATGCGCGAAACGTTCCTCCACGCCACCGCCGAGGTCCTCGACACCGATCCGAACGTCGCCGTCGTGCTCGCCGACATCTCCGCGGCGCAACTCGCCTTCGCCGCCCGGAAACATCCCGACCGGGTGCTCAACGTCGGCATCCGCGAACAGCTGATGATGAGCACCGCGGGCGGGCTGGCGCTGGCCGGGATGCGCCCGATCGTCCACACCTTCTCGTCCTTCCTCGTCGAGCGGGCGTTCGAACAGGTCAAACTGGACCTCGGGCATCAGGACGTCGGCGCCGTGCTGGTGTCCTCGGGCGCGTCCTACGACATGCCGACCGCCGGGCGGACGCATCAGGCGCCCGGCGACGTCGCCCTCATCGACACGCTGCCTGGCTGGACCGTGCACGTGCCGGGGCATCCCGAGGAAGCCCGGCGGCTGCTGCTCGAGTCCATCCCCGGCAACGGGCGGGTGTACCTGCGGCTTTCCGCGCAGGAGAACGAGAAACCGCATCTGGGCGCGGGCATGCGAACACTGAGGGAAGGCGGCCGGGGTGTGGTGGTGGCCGTCGGGCCGATGCTCGACAGGGCACTGGAAGCGACCGCCGATCTCGACCTGACCGTGCTCTACACCTCGACCGTCCGGCCGTTCGACGCCGCCGGGCTGCGCTCGGCCGTCGAGGCCACGGGGAGCACCGACATCGTGCTGATCGAGCCGTACCTCGCGGGGACATCGGCGCACGCGGTGTCGGACGCTTTGCCCGAAACGCCGCATCGGCTGCTCTCACTCGGCGTCCGGCGCGACGCGGAGGTGCGGATCTACGGCGAAATGGCCGATCACGACCTCGCGCACGGCCTCGATGCCGGCTCGATCACCTTGTCCGTCAAGGAATTCCTCCGCTAGCGTCAGCAGGATGACGAAGATCCGCGCGCTCGCGCTCGGGGTGATCCGCCGCGGCGAAGACCTTCTCGTGTTCGAAGGCCGCGACCACGCCAAAGGCGAGACCTACCACCGCCCGCTCGGCGGCGGGATCGAGTTCGGGGAGACCGCCGCCGAGGCGCTGCACCGCGAATTCCAGGAGGAACTCGCGGCGGAGCTGACCTCGGTCGAGCAGATCGCCGTGCTGGAGAACGTGCACGTCTACGAAGGCAGGCCAGGGCACGAGATCGTGTTCCTGTTCACCGCCGACCTGACGGACAAGGCGTTCTACGAGCGCGACGAAGTCGGCGTGGTGCTCGACGACGGCGCGCGCGTGCACTGGCTGCCGATGGCCGACGTGGCGAGCGGCAAGGCGATCCTGTACCCGGCCGGACTCGCGGAACTCCTCTGAACAGGCGCGGAGGTCAGCGGAAGGCGGCGAGCCCGGTGACCGACTGGCCGAGCGAGAGCGCGTGCATCTCTTCGGTGCCCTCGTAGGTCAGCACGGTTTCGAGGTTCGACATATGCCGCATCACCGGGTACTCCAGCGAGATCCCGTTGGCGCCAAGCATGGCGCGGGCGGTCCTCGCGACCTCCAAGGCGGAGCGGACGTTGGCGAGCTTGCCGAAGCTGACGTGGTTGTGGTGCAGCGTGCCGGCGTCCTTGAGCCGCCCGATCCGCAGCGCGACCAGTCCGGCGCGGTTGACCTCGACGACGAGGTCGGCGAGCTTGCGCTGGGTGAGCTGGAACCCGGCCAGCGGCTTGCCGAACTGTTCCCGGCTCAGCGTGTACTCCAGCGCGGATTCGTAGCAGGAACGAGCGGCGCCGACGACACCGAACAGGATCCCGTAGCGGGCTTCGTTCAGACAGGACAGCGGCCCGCGCAGCCCTCGGACCTCGGGGAACGCCGCCGACTCCGGCAGGCGGACGCCGTCGAGCACGAGCTCCGCGGTCAGCGAGGCCCGCAACGACAGCTTGTGCTTGACCTCGTTCGCGGTGAAGCCCGGCGTGTCCGTGGGGACGACGAAACCGCGCACGCCTTCGTCGGTCTGCGCCCAGACGGCCGCGACGTCGGCCACGGTCCCGTTGGTGATCCACATCTTCGTACCGCTCAGCACCCAGTCCGAGCCGTCGCGCACGGCGCGCGTCCGCATGCTGCCGGGGTCGCTGCCCGCGTCCGGCTCGGTCAGGCCGAAGCAGCCGAGCGCCTCGCCCGCGGCCATCCGCGGCAGCCATTCCCGCCTGTGCTCCTCGGTGCCCCATTTGTGGATCGCGTACATCGCCAGCGAACCCTGCACCGAGACGAAGCTGCGCAGCCCGGAGTCGACGGCCTCCAGTTCGCGGCAGGCGATGCCGTAGGCGACGGCGCTGGTCCCGGCGCAGCCGTAACCCTCCAGATGCATGCCGAGCAGCCCGAGCTGCCCGAATCCCTTGGCGAGGTCGGCGGCGGGCAGGGCGCCCGTCTCGTACCACTCGGCGACGTTCGGCAAGAGCTGGTCCTGCGCGTAGGCGCGCACGGCGTCACGCATGGCCCGGTCCTCGGCGGAGAGCTCGGCGTCGAGATCGAGGAAGTCGCGCGGATCCGGGCTGCTGCTCATGCGGTCACTCCTGGTCGGCTCGGTGGGGCGTCTTCTCAAAAAGAAAACCACACACCTGACCGGAGTCGAGTGTCAGCGATCCCGCCATCCGGTGGTCTTCGTCACCTGAACCGATGCGGTGACCGTCCGGGTGGGGGCGGAGCGCCGCTTCTGCGCCGGGATCAGCAGCTCCGCGAAGGTAGGAAAAGGCACACTTTCGATGTCTTCGCGCCAAGCGCGAAGCAGGCAGGTCAGGTCGTCGGCGTCCTGCATCGTTCCTCCATCCGTGCAGGGCGGTCCAGCGCCGACCCTTCACTCGGAGTCGCTATTACCCAGAAGAGTGAAGGTCGAAACGGGGAATCCGCGGAAAAACCGGTCCGCTAACCTGGACGGGTGGCTAATCCTCGCGTGGTGATCCTGGACTACGGGTCCGGCAACCTCCGGTCCGCCGAACGCGCTGTCCAGCGCGCCGGCGCCGACGTCGAGGTCACCGCCGACCCCCATGCCGCGCTCGAGGCCGACGGCCTGGTCGTTCCCGGTGTCGGCGCCTTCTCCGCCTGCATGGAGGGGCTTCGCTCGGTGTCGGGGGAGAAGATCATCGGCAAGCGCCTCGCCGGCGGCCGTCCGGTGCTGGGCATCTGCGTCGGCATGCAGATCCTGTTCGAACGCGGGGTCGAACACGGCGTCGAGGCCGAGGGTGCCGGTGAGTGGCCGGGCACGGTCGACAAACTGGAGGCCGACGTCCTGCCGCATATGGGCTGGAACACCGTCCGCGCCCCGGAGGACTCGCAACTGTTCGCCGGTCTCGACGCGGACACGCGCTTCTACTTCGTGCACTCCTACGCCGCGCGGACCTGGGAACTGGACTCCGGCCTCGCCGGGCAGCAACCCAAGGTGACCTGGGCGAACCACGGTCAGGACTTCGTCGCCGCGGTCGAGAACGGGCCGCTGTGGGCCACGCAGTTCCACCCGGAGAAGTCCGGGGACGCCGGGGCGCACCTGCTGCGCAACTGGCTGAACGCCCTCGCTTAGAGTGGGCGCGTGACTTTCACGCTCCTTCCCGCCGTTGATGTGGCCGATGGCCAGGCCGTGCGACTCGTCCAGGGCGAGGCCGGCACCGAAACCTCCTATGGCAGCCCGCTGGAGGCGGCGCTCGCCTGGCAGCGTGACGGTGCGGAGTGGATCCATCTGGTGGATCTCGACGCCGCCTTCGGCAAGGGCTCCAACCGTGAACTGCTCGCCGACGTCGTGGCGAAGCTGGACGTCCAGGTGGAGCTGTCCGGGGGCATCCGCGACGACGCCTCGCTGGAGGCCGCGCTGGCCACCGGCGCCCGCCGGGTCAACCTCGGCACCGCGGCGCTCGAGGACCCGGAGTGGACCGCGAAGGTCGTCTCCTCGTACGGCGACCGCGTCGCCATCGGGCTGGACGTGCGGATCACCGAGGCCGGGCACCGGCTGTCCGCCCGCGGCTGGACGCAGGACGGCGGCGACCTCTGGGAGGTCCTCGACCGGCTCGACCGCGACGGCGCGCAGCGCTACGTCGTCACCGACGTGAGCAAGGACGGCACCCTCCAGGGCCCGAACATCGACCTGCTCCGCGAAGTCGCCGCCCGCACCGACGCGCCGGTCATCGCCTCCGGCGGCGTGTCCAGTGTGGACGATCTCCGCGCGCTGGCCGCGCTGGCCCGCGACGGTGTCGAGGGCTCCATCGTCGGCAAGGCGCTCTACGCCGGCGCGTTCACGCTGCCCGAGGCGCTCGCCGCCGTCGCGGAGTTCTGAGCTTTACCTCCCGGGTAATCGACGCCACGCGCTCGTTCGGTCAGGATTCCTTCCAAGACACCAAACCTGGAGGAATCATGACCGCCTACGGACTCGCCCACCTGCGCCCCGCCGCCGTCCTGGCCGAAGAGGTCTTCGAGTACATGGAACGGATCCAGGCGACGCTCGATCCTTTCGGCGGCCGGTTCCTCGTGCACGGAGCCGAGGTGCAGGTCGTCGAGGGGGAGTGGCCCGGGGCGTTGGTGATGATCGAGTTCCCGAGCCTCGACGCCGCTCGGGAGTGGTACGACTCGCCCGCGTACCGGGAGATCCTGCACCTGCGCGCGGACCACATCCCCGGCGACCTGATCCTGGTGGAGGGGTGCGGACCGGACCACGACTCGGCGGCGATGGCGGCGGGACTGCGGGCGTTGCAGGCGCAGGCCTCGTGAGCCACAACGATGCCGCGTGAAGGCCCCCTTCCCTCGGCTCAGCCGAGGAAACTCGACCTTCACACCTTCCCCAAGTACGTGAAGGGCCCCTTTGAGGCGTTGAAGGTCTCAAAGGGGCCCTTCACGACACAAGAGCTCGACGCCAGGCCCATCGAAAGACCGAAGGAGCCGTCCTTAACCACTCACGAAACCGAGGTCATTCCGCCAGCTTGATCGCGATTCCCACGGTCCGGTCCTTCGGCCCCCGCAGCCTGCTGAAGAACATCGTCACCCGCCCGGTGATCCCGTACTTGCGTGCGATCACCTTGCGTACGCGTTCGGTTCCGCCGAGGTCCAGCAGCCGCGCCTCGCCCGGGACGATGTCGCCGTGGGTGTTGTTGCCGCGGAAGTCGCAGGCCTGGATCTCGACGCGGCCACTGTTGCGGATGCGCTTGACCTTGCCCGCTTTCCGCTCGGACCAGAGCACCAGTTCGCCGCTGTCGCCCGCCGCCCAGACCGGGGTCGGCACCGGGGTGCCGTTCTTGCGGAAGGTGGTCAGGACGACGTACTTCTCGGCGGCGATCCGCTCGAACTCCGATCCCATGAGGGAAGTCTAGGGCGTCCGGCGTCGCAACGTCGCCGCGCCGAGGACCAGCGCGGCCAGGGCGCACGCCCCGACGATGATCAGGTTCCGGATCAGCGTCGCGTCCACGGTGCCCGAGGTGGTGACCCGCGTCAGCGCTTCGACGGCGTACGAAAGCGGCATGACGTCCGAGAGCCAGTTCAGCAGCCAGCCCATCTGGCCGCGCGGCACGAACAGTCCGCACAGCAGGATCTGCGGCAGGACGAACAGCGGCATGAACTGCACCGCCTGGAATTCCGTCCGCGCGAACGCGCTCACGAACAGGCCGAGCGCCATCCCGAGGAGCGCGTCGAGGACGGCGATGAGCAGCAGCATCCCGATCGACCCCGCGATGTCGAGGCCCAGCCAGGCGAGCGAGATCCCGGCCGCGAGGCCGACTTGGACGATCGCGATCGAACCGAACGCGATCGCGTAGCCGAAAAGCAGGTCCAGCCTGCCGATCGGCAGAGTCATCAGCCGTTCCAGGGTGGCCGTGGTGCGCTCGCGCAGGGTGGTGATCGAGGTGATCAGGAACATGATCAGGAACGGGAAGACGCCGAGCAGCGCCGGGGCGACGCGACTGAACACCGCTTCGGAGTTGAAGACGAACCGAAGCAGCACCATCAGCAGCGACGGGACGACGATCAACATCGCGACGGTGCGCGGATCGTGCCGTAGCTGCAGGAGGATGCGGCGGGCCGTGGCGAGCGTCAGCGTGGGGCTCACGAGGTCATCTCCGTCTCCCGGACGAGCCGCAGGAACGCCTGCTCCAGATCGGTCGTCCTGGTGCGTTCGCGCAGGCCGGCCGGGGTGTCGTCGGCGAGGATCCGGCCTTCGCGCATGAGCAGCAGACGGTCGCATCGCGCCGCCTCGTCCATGACGTGGCTGGACACGAGCAGTGTCGCCCCGCCGTCGGCGAGACGGCGGAAGAGCGCCCAGAGTTCGTCGCGGAGCACGGGATCGAGGCCGACGGTGGGTTCGTCGAGGACGAGCAGTTCGGGTTTCCCGAGCAGTGCGACGGCGAGGTTGGCGCGGTTGTGCTGGCCGCCCGACAGTGAGCCGACCAGCTTGCCCGCGTGGTCGGCCAGTCCGACTTCGGCGATCACCCTGTCCACATCGGACATCGGCGCGCGAAGGACGGATGCGAAGTAGCGCAACGCTTCCGCGATGGTGAGGTCGGCGTAGATGGCCGGGTTCTGGGTGGCGTAGCCGATGAGCCGCCGTAGCGGCGGGCTGCCCGCGGGATGGCCGAGCACGGTGACCTCGCCGCCGTCGACGATCTGCACGCCGACGATCGAACGCATCAGCGTCGTCTTGCCGCAGCCGCTCGGCCCCAGTAAGCCGGTGATGCGGCCACGCGGCGTCTGGAACGCGATGTCCTTGACGACCTCGCGGCCGCCGCGGACGACCCTCAGTCCCGTCACGGAGATCGCTGAATTAGCCATGTGTTTAATTCTGCGCCCGTTGAGAAGCGCGAGTCAAGGGGCGCGTGTTTCAGGACTGCCTGACGGCGATGCCCGGGTAGTCGACGACGAGCAGGTGTTCGTCGTAGCGCAGTACGCAGGAGAAATCGAAAACCGGTGCCGTATAGGCGAATTCGCGGTCGGCGATCCGCTCGTAGCGCTGTTCGAGCCGTTCCACGGCGAGGTCGTCCGCCCGGACGTACACGGCGGGTGCCTCGGCGGCGGCGTGCGGCGCGAGGCCGAGCCGGTGCACCGGCAGCGTGTTCGTCATCGACGAGGACTCGAGGTCCACGTCGAAACAGCCGTCGAGACGTGGGTCCGGGACGCCGTCCACCCGCCATCGCCCGTCGCCGCCGGATTCGAGCACCGTGCGCCGGCTGCCGGTCGCCGACCGGCCCGAGATCTCGGCTCGCCGGGTGTGCCAAGCGGCGTCGACGGCGATCGAGTACTCGACGAACCAGGACTTCCCGTCCTCGACCGCCGTCGTCGCCCCGCCGATTCTCCAGCCGCCTTCGTGTCCCTGGAAGAACGAGACCTCGAAGCCGGTCCTCGAATCCCGGTGCAGCCAGCTCGCCGCCGCGGGAAGGCTCACGGCACCAGGACGAGCTTGCCCCGGACGTGCCCCGCTTCGCTCTCGTCCTGGGCCGCGGCCGCTTCGGCGAGCGGGTAGACCCTGGCGATCGGCAGGTCGAGCTTGCCTTCGGCGGCCAGCGCTGCCCCTTCGTCCAGCGCGCCGGGGACCTGCTCGGCAGGGGAACCGGAGGTGAAGCGGACGCCGTGGTCGGCCGCGTCCGGCGCGGCGATGGTGACGACGCGCTTCGGGCCGCCGGTCAGTTCGACGAGGGTGGCGAGCGAGCCGCGTCCGGAGGCGTCGAGGGACGCGTCGATGCCCTGTGGCGCGACGTCGCGTACGCGTTCTGCGAGCCCTTCGCCGTACTGCACCGGGACGGCGCCCAGCGAACGCAGGTAGTCGTGGTTCGCTTCGCTCGCGGTGCCGACGACAGTGAGCCCGCGCGCGACCGCGAGCTGGACGGCGATGGTGCCGACACCGCCCGCCGCGCCGTCGATGAGCAGCGTCTCGCCCTCCTGGAGATCCAGCAGGTTGAGGGCGCGATAAGCGGTGCCGACGACCACGGGCAACGCCGCGGCGAGTTCCCAGGACAGCGCCTCCGGCTTGCGGGTCAGGCCCGCCGGATCCGCGAGGACGTACTCCGCATACCCGCCGATACCCCTGCCGAGGACCTCGTCACCAGCCGCGAAATCGGAAACCCCCTCGCCGACCGCGTCGATCACGCCCGAGATGTCCCCGCCGGGGACGGCGGGGAACTTCGCGGGATACAGCTCGGCCATCAGCCCTGACCGGATCTTCCAGTCCATCGGGTTCACGCCCGCGGCCCGGACGGCGACCCTGACCTGGCCGGGGCCGGGTTCGGGAAGCTCACGTTCGAGGACGCGCAGGACCCCGGAGTCGCCGTATTCGGTGAACGCGATGGAGCGGTAGGTGTCCGTCATGCCGTCGACAACCGCCGCCCGCCCGTCACTATTCCGGCGGCTTCCCGAACCAGCTGTAGTCGCCGGGGATGATCTGCAGGCCCTCGGCGATGTCGGCCAGCGTGGCCCGGTCCCGTTTGCCCGACACGGTGAGCCAGCGCCCGCCTTCGACCTGGAGGGCAACCGTTTCGTCCAGTTGCTCGAGCCGCCCGTTCCGCGCGGGGAGGGCGAAACCGTCGAGGCCCCGGATCTTGAGCGGCACTGGCGCGGCGTCGCCCACGTCCGGTCGTTCGCCGCCGAGCCTCGCCGTGACGATCGCCGGAGCGGTGGGCTGCCCGGCACGGGTGGCTTCGAGTTCGGTGATGCCACCGTCGACCATCATGGGCAGGTTCACCCCGGACAGCTCCAGATCGGCGGGCAACCTGCCGAACCGCAGTTCGCCCGACACCCGGGCACGGCCGTCCCTGACCATCTCGTCCGCGATCCGCTGACCCACGCCGCGCGCGTCCCGCACATCGTGCAGGGTCAGGTTCAGCACGTACGCGTTGTCGGGTGACCAGGTCAGCATCGTCGCGTCGCCGTCGACCTCCGAGACCATGCCGACCCGGCCGTGCACGATGATCTGGTTCGGGGCGGGGGCGATCGTCCACGGCCCGCGCCGCTCGTCCAGCGGAGTGGTGGTCAGCTTGATCTGGCCTGCCTCGCCGCCGTTCCACATCCTGGTCTGAGGCGCGGGATAGGGCTTCGCGGAGCGGCTCATCTCCGTGAAACCGCCGGGCAGCCAACCCGGTCTGTACGGCAGCACCGACCAGTCCGCGTCGCGCGGCGAGGCGGGTGTGACCGCGGTGTAGGCCCGCAGGCTCAACGGCACGCCGAGCGCGATGATCGCGACCGCGGCCGCGACCAGTGCCAAGGCCATCTTCGGCCTGCTTCGCGGCCGTTGGGCCAGCACCTCGCGGATCTCGGCCCCGTCGGGCGCCCGCGCCGCCAGCTGTTCGAGGCTCTCCCGGACCAGATCTTCGGTGCGTTCTTCACTCAGTCGGGTCATTTGCGGGCTCCCGTGGGCTGAACGGACGAGGACGGACCGGTTTCCCGCAGTGTCGCGAGCGCGCGCGAAATCTGGCTGCGCACGGTCGACGTCGTGCAGCGGAGTACCGCGCCGATCTCCTCGTCGGAATAGTTCTCGTAGTAGCGGAGCACGATCGCGGCGCGTTGTTTGCGCGGGAGCTTCGCGAGCCTGTCCAGCATCGCGTCGCGTTCGTCGTACACGACGGCGTGATCGGAGACCGGCGGGCTGACGAGGTCGAGGACCTCGGGTGACGACGGCACCACCCGGCGGACCGCCAGCCGCCTCCGCCACGAGAGGTACTCGTTGGTCACCATCCGGCGGACGTACGTCGGCGGCGAGTCGATCTTCGGCCAGCGTTGCTGGGCGCGCAGCAGTACCTCCTGCACGATGTCCTGCGCCAGGTACGGATCGTCGGTCAGGACGGTCGCGTAGCGCAGGAGCCCGTCCAGGCGATCCGCGACGAACTCGTCGAAGGTCGCAGGCACGTGTCCCCCTCAGCCGGTGGTCTCCCTCTAGTGACGCGCGAGACCACCTGGCTGATGCATCGGGGGCCGAACTTTCTCGGCGCCGGGGGTCAGGTAGTACTGCGCGACCGGCGCCAGCATCGCGACGACCTCATCCTCCGACGCGGCGACCAGCGGCGGGAGCCCGATGACGTAACGCAGCAGCGCGAAGCCGATCATCTGCGAGGCAATCCCGGCGACCCGGACTTTCGGCACGCCGCGCGCCTCGGCGACCCGCGCGAGCACCGCCCGCTCCAGGAACTGCCGCATCATGGTCGCGACCTGTTCGTTGGTGGTCGCGGACCGGATCATCGCCAGGAACGGCGCGCGGCCCTCCGGCGCCTGCCAGAGGCCGAGGAACGCGCGGACGAGACGCTCACCGATCTCGTCTTCGGGGCCGTCGAGGATCCGGGGGACCAGTTCGCCGGGGTCGACCGGCAGGTTCATCGACGCGGCGAAGAGCCGTTGCTTGGTACCGAAGAAGTGGTGCAGCAGCGCCGCGTTGACCCCGGCGTCGGCCGCGATGCCGCGGACGGTCGCCCCGTCGTAGCCCAGTTCGGCGAACCTGCGCCGTGCCGCGTCGAGGATCTCCTCCCGCGTCTCGGTCTGTCCCGGCCGCCGCCCCGCTTGTGCCATCCCGCGAGCTTAGAACGGCTCTTGACTACGCTTGTCCCCATGTCAGTCGCAGTCAGGGTCATCCCGTGTCTCGACGTCGACGCGGGCCGTGTGGTGAAGGGCGTCAACTTCGCCGACCTGCGCGACGCCGGCGACCCCGTCGAACTCGCCCGTCTGTACGACGCCGAGGGCGCGGACGAGCTCACGTTCCTCGACGTCACGGCGTCCTCCGGGGACCGTGAGACCACCTTCGACGTCGTCCGCCGGACCGCGGAGCAGGTGTTCATCCCGCTCACCGTCGGTGGCGGCGTGCGCACGAACGACGACGTCAACCGGCTGCTGCGCACCGGCGCGGACAAGGTGAGCATCAACACCGCCGCCATCGCGCGGCCGGAGTTCCTGCGCGAGGCGTCCCGCCGGTTCGGCGCGCAGTGCGTCGTGCTGTCGGTGGACGCGCGCCGGGTGCCCGAGGGCACCGAGCCGACACCGTCCGGGTTCGAGGTGACCACGCACGGCGGGCGCCGCGGCACCGGGATCGACGCCGTCGAGTGGGCCGCGCGCGGGGAAGAACTGGGCGTCGGCGAGATCCTGCTCAACTCGATGGACGCCGACGGCACCAAGAACGGTTTCGATCTCGAACTCCTGCGCCAGGTGCGCCGCGCGGTCCGCGTCCCGGTGATCGCCAGCGGCGGCGCCGGCGCGCTCGAGCACTTCCTGCCCGCCGTCGAGGCCGGTGCGGACGCGGTGCTCGCGGCCAGCGTGTTCCACTTCGGACAGTTGAAGATCGGCGAGGTCAAGGGCGCGCTGCGCGCCGGGGGAGTCGTGGTCCGGTGATGCCGACCAAGTGGAAGGCCGCCACCGAGGTCAAGGTCGTCTGCGCGCTGCTGATCGGGCTCGCTCTCGCCTACCTCGCGATGGCCGGGATCCTCATGTTCGCGCCGTACTCGTCCGCGCGGACGTTCCTGCTGCCGGGGACGTCGCTGGTCCTCGGCGGGCTCGTCGTGGCGGGGCTCGTGCTGAGGATGTCTTCGGCGCGGTTCGCCGGTTTCGGCGTCAGCTTCCTGTTCGCGTTGCTGCACGCGCTTTCCATGCTGGCGGCGGAGCTCTCCTGGGTGAAGATAGTGTCCGGGATCCTCTTCGCCGGTTACGTCTACTCGGCGGTCCTGCTCAACTCGATGCCGGTGAAACGGCACCTTCTCGGAGCCACGAATGACGCTTGACCCCGCCCTCTCCGACCGCTTGAAGCGCAACGCCGACGGGCTGATCGCCGCCGTCGTCGTCGAACACTCCACATCGGACGTGCTGATGATGGCGTGGATGAACGACGAGGCGCTGGAACGCACTCTCACGACGCGGCGCGGAACCTACTACTCGCGCAGCCGCAACGAACTGTGGGCCAAGGGCGAGACCTCCGGCCACGTCCAGCACGTGCGCGAGGTGCGGATCGACTGCGACGGCGATACCGTCCTCCTGCGCGTCGACCAGACCGGCCCGGCCTGTCACACCGGCACGCACACCTGCTTCGACACCGACGAACGGCTGCTGCTGGCCGACGAGAGCGAGTAGCCCGTGAATGTCGTCGCCACCGTGCTGGTCGGCATCGTCGCCCTGATCCACCTGTACATCGTCGTGCTCGAGATGTTCCTGTGGACCACGCCGCGCGCCCGTGCGTCCTTCGGCACCACCGAGGAGTTCGCGAAGGAAAGCTCCGCGCTCGCGGCGAATCAGGGGCTGTACAACGGTTTCCTCGCCGCCGCGCTGATCTGGGGCCTGATCGCGACCGGCAGCACCGCCTGGCAGTTCAAGATCTTCGGCCTCGCCTGCGTGATCGTCGCCGGGCTCTACGGGACGGCGACGGCGAGCAAGAAGATCTTCTTCGTGCAGGTGGTCCCTGGCACGCTGGCGCTGATCGCGGTGCTGGCCGCGGGCTGACGGCTCAGGGGCGCCTGCTCACTTGCACGCTCGGCCGAGGTCCGCGGTTGCCTCGATGCGACAGTGAACTCGTTATCCGGGAAAGCCGCTGTTCCCGGCTATTCTCACCGGATGAAACCGGGGGCAGGGAAGAGAAGATCGGTCAAGGGCGACCGCCCGAGAAGACGCCCGCGCGTCGCCGGGCGGCCTCGGTCCACTTCGGACGATGATGTCGCCGAAGACTTCGCCGCGCCGACGATCCACGACGACGTGGCCGTCCCCCTGATCGGGAAACTGTCGCACTTCAAGGTGCGCGCGCTGGCGTTCACCGTGCTGTGGCTGGCTTTCTTCGTCGCCTGCCAGATGGGTACCGACCAGCAACGGCAGGAGTCCGTGAAACTGGCGAATACCGGCATCCACGTGAAGGGCACGGTACAAAAGGTCGAGGGGTACACCGAACCGGACAGCGTCAAGATCACGCTCACCTATCCCGCCGGTTCGGAGCCGCGCACGATCGCGATGCCTGTCTCGGCGAAGCACGGGTACAAGATCGGGGACAAGGTCTCATTGGCCTACGCGTCGGGGGATCCCAAGAAGGTCGTCGTGTTCGAAGGGCGGGTGGTCTTCAACAATCCGTTCGAGTTGCTGACGCCGCTGTCCTTCTCTGCCTTTTTGGGCATTCCGATTTGCCTGTACGCCGCCTGGCTCTGGCGAAGCCGGTACCGCTCGGCCTTGAAGACCGGCTTGCGCGAGGCCACGGCGACCGTGCGGCCCGGCTGGCTGTTCCCCAAGATCGACGTCTATCTCGAGCACGACTACAAGCTGCTCCAGACACGACGGTCCCTGCGGATCGCGCCCCGATTCACGGGGCTCGAGAAGGTGCCCGTCTTCATCGGCGGCGAGGAAACGGACATGATCGTGATCTTCCCGCGCGGACGATTCTTCAAGGACCGGCTCCACACCGTCCCCGCCAAGGAGATCGAGCCGGACACGGACTGATCGGTCCGCGAGTTCCGCCTCCGATCACGCGTGACTGGATGGCCGACACGCGTGATCCGGCGGCCGGCACGCGCTCGGACTGAGTCAGTCGATCTTCCCGGTCAGGTAGCGCTGCATCGTCGGCGCGATCGCGGTCACCAGCGGCTCGATCTCGCTCGAAGCCATCGGCTCGAACTTCGCGACGTACCGGACCATGCCCATGCCGACCAGCTGGGACGCGCACAGGGTCGTCCGCAGTTCGATGTCGCCCGAGCCGATGTCGCCGATCACCTTGGTGAAGAAGTTCTGGAAGAACCCGCGCAGCACCTGTGCCGCCTGCTCGTGTCCGGCGACGCTGCGGACGAGGGCCTGGAACACGTCGCCGCCCGCGCCGTCCCATCGGGTGAGGAAGGTCCGCACGATCCGCTGCCCGAACTCCTCGTCGGGGCCGTCGGTCAGTTCGGCGAGCAGTTCGCGCGGGTCGAAGGGGAGCTCCAGGATGGCTTGCCCGAAGAGGCCTTCCTTGCTGCCGAACCAGTGGTTGACCATCGCCGCGTCCACCCCGGCCCGGGTCGCGATCGCGCGTACGGTCGCGCCGTCGAAGCCGCTCTCCCCGAACACCACACGCGCCGCCTCGATCAGCGCGGTGCGGGTGTCCTGTCCGCCGGGCCGCCGTCCCCGGCGTCGAGCGGTAGTGTCTTCTCCAGCCATGGCGTCATCATGAACGGACCCGCCGCAAAATTCAACAATACTTGAATTTTGCCCCCGGTCCCGGACCCGCCGACCGTTGCAGCACAATGAGCGGCATGGTCAGCGCCGCAAACGCCAGCCCGTCGGGGCTCGGCTCGGTCAGCCCTTCGCGCGACGAGTTCCGCGCACTCGCCGAGGGCCGTCGCGTCATCCCCGTTGTCCGCCGCGTGCTCGCCGACGGTGAGACCCCCATCGGGGTCTACCGCAAGCTCGCCGCCGACCGGCCGGGGACGTTCCTCTTCGAATCGGCGGAGAACGGCGCTTCCTGGAGCCGATGGTCGTTCATCGGCGTCGACAGCCCCGCCGCGCTGACCGTGCGTGACGGCAAGGCGGTCTGGACGGGCACCCCGCCGGTCGGCCTGCCGACCGAAGGCGACCCGCTCACCGTGCTGCGCGAGACCGTCGCCGCGCTCCACACCGAGCAGCTGCCCGGGATGCCGCCGCTCACCGGCGGCATGGTCGGCTACATCGGCTATGACGCCGTCCGCTGGCTCGAACGGCTCCCCGAACTCGCCGAGCGCGACCTCGACATCCCCGAGCTCACCATGCTCCTGGCGACCGACCTGGCCGCCTTCGACCATCACGAGGGCACCGTCACGCTGATCGCCAACGCGGTCAACTGGGACGACTCGCCCGAGCGTGTCGACGCGGCGTACGACGACGCCGTCGCGCGTTTGAACGCGATGACCAAGCAGTTGCACGTCGCGGCCCCGGCCACAGCCGCCGTCTTCGACCGGCCCGCGCCCGAATTCACGCGCCGCCGCTCCAAGCCGGACTTCCACGCGGCCGTCGAGAAGGCCGTCGAGGCGATCAAGGCGGGCGAAGCGTTCCAAATCGTGCCGTCGCAACGATTCGAGATCGAGACCCAGGCCGACGCGCTCGACGTCTACCGCGTCCTGCGCACGTCCAATCCGAGCCCGTACATGTACCTGCTGCGCCTCGACGGGTTCGACATCGTCGGGTCCAGCCCGGAGTCGCTGGTCACCGTCCGGGACGGCCGGGCGACCACGCATCCGATCGCGGGCACCCGCTGGCGCGGCGCCGACCCGGAGGAGGACGCGCAGCTGGCCAAGGACCTGCTGGCGGACGAGAAGGAACGCGCCGAGCATCTGATGCTCGTCGACCTCGGCCGCAACGACCTCGGCAAGGTCTGCAAGCCCGGCACCGTGCGCGTCGTCGACTTCTTCGACGTCGAGCGCTACAGCCACGTCATGCACATCGTCTCCACGGTCACCGGCGAACTCCTCGACGACAAGACGGCCTTCGACGCGGTCACCGCCTGTTTCCCGGCAGGGACGCTCTCGGGCGCGCCGAAGGTCCGCGCGATGCAGCTGATCGAGGAGCTGGAGCCGACCCGCAGGGCGCTCTACGGCGGCGTCGTCGGGTATCTCGACTTCGCCGGGGATGCCGACACCGCGATCGCGATCCGTACCGCGCTGATGAAGGACGGCACCGCGTACGTCCAGGCGGGCGGGGGAGTCGTCGCCGATTCGGTGGCCGACTACGAGGACAACGAGTCGCTCAACAAGGCTCGCACCGTGCTCTCGGCCGTCGCGGCGGCGCAGACGATGATCGCCGCGGACGAACTCGACCCGGCGGGTGACAGCACTCGTGTCTGAGGCCCCGGAAGGCACCGTTCTGCCGTCGAAGAAGGCCAAGCGTCCACTGTGGATCGCCGTGGTGGGCCTGCTGCTGGGCGCGGTCGCGCTGTGGGGTTCTTCGCAGCTCGTGTGGTTCGCGGAGTTCCGCGACGGCGGCGTGCGCGGCACGGTGCTGTACACGGAAACCGGTTCACAACGTGCGGTCGCGCTGATTCCGCTCGCATTGCTGGCGCTCGCCGGCACGGCGGGGCTGATCGCCACCGGCGGCTGGCCACGCCGGGTGCTCGGAGTGGTACTCGCCGTGGCCGGTGTCGCCGCGGTGTGGATCGGCGTGGTGGGCGGTTCCTTCAGCGGATTCGCCGACGGCCTCCCGGTCGCCCAGCTGCTGGGAGCCCGCGGTCTCGCGATCCTGGGGGGAATTCTCGTGACGGCGGGCGGGTTGGCAGCCATCAAGGGCGCGGGCCGGATGCCTCGCCTCGGCGCGAAGTACTCGGCGCCGGGGGCGAAGAAGAAGGCCGCCAAGGATCCGGAGACCGAGCTGTGGGAGGCGCTGTCCGAAGGCGAAGATCCCACCGCGACCCGGTGATGGCCGCGGAAAACGCGAGTTTTCGAGATCTACGCCGCGAAAGATGACACGGTTGGCATTCGGAGCAACGGACATACCCGGAACCAGGCCGTATCCGTGCGGGGGTTAGCATCGTTTCGGCGGGAAGGGGAAGGTTTTTGTGAGCGACCTTGCGAAGGAATCCGTGAGTACGACGGCCGGTGAGGGACTCCGGTGAGCGTGCTCGAAGACATCGTCGCCGGCGTCCGTGCCGATCTCGCCGAGCGCGAGGCGGTTCTGCCGTTCGACGAACTGAAGAAGCGCGCGACCCAGGTCGCGCCCCCACGTGACGTGCTCGCGGCCCTGCGCGAGTCCGGTATCGGCGTCATCGCCGAGGTGAAGCGGCGCAGCCCGTCCAAGGGCGATCTGGCCGAGATCCCGGATCCGGCCGCGCTGGCGAAGGACTACGCCGACGGCGGCGCCCGGGTGATCAGCGTGCTGACCGAGCAGCGGCGGTTCGGCGGTTCGCTCGCCGACCTCGACGCGGTCCGCGCGGCGGTGGACATCCCGGTGCTGCGCAAGGACTTCATCGTCAGCCCGTACCAGGTCCACGAGGCGCGGCTGCACGGCGCGGACATGGTCCTGCTGATCGTGGCGGCGCTGGAGCAGAACGCCTTGATCGCGTTGCTGGACCGGGTGGAATCCCTCGGGATGACCGCGCTGGTCGAGATCCACAACGCCGAAGAGGCCGACAAGGCCCTCGAAGCCGGCGCGAAGGTGATCGGCGTCAACGCCCGCAACCTGCACACCCTCGAGGTCGATCGTGACGTCTTCTCGCGGCTGGCCCCCGGCCTGCCGATGGACGTCTTCAAGATCGCCGAGTCGGGTGTCCGCGGTCCCGGTGACCTGATGTCCTACGCGGGTCACGGCGCCGACGCCGTCCTCGTGGGCGAAGGGCTCGTCGCTTCGGGCGACCCGAAGGGCGCGCTGGTCAAGCTCGTCACCGCCGGATCGCACCCTGCCTGCCCGAGGCCTTCTCGATGACCACTGAGTACCACGAAGAACCCCACGGCAAGCACGATCCGGACGACCGGGGCTACTACGGCCCGTACGGCGGCCGGTTCATGCCAGAGGCTCTCATCGGCGTCGTCGACGAGGTCGCTGCCGAGTACGACAAGGCGCGGAACGACCCGGACTTCGTCAACGAGTTCCGGCGTCTGCTGCGTGATTACGCCGGTCGTCCGTCGCTGCTCACCGAGGCCAAGCGCTTCGGTGAGCACGCCGGCGGCGCCCGGATCTTCCTCAAGCGCGAGGATCTGAACCACACCGGTTCGCACAAGATCAACAACGTGCTCGGCCAGGCGCTGCTCACCAAGCGGATGGGCAAGAAGCGGGTCATCGCCGAGACCGGGGCCGGTCAGCACGGCGTGGCCACCGCCACCGCCTGCGCGCTGCTGGACCTGGAATGCATCGTCTACATGGGCGAGGTCGACACCGAGCGGCAGGCGCTGAACGTCGCCCGCATGAAGCTGCTCGGCGCCGAGGTCATCCCGGTGAAGACCGGTTCGCGCACGCTCAAGGACGCGATCAACGAGGCGCTGCGCGACTGGGTCGCCAACGCCGACACCACGCATTACCTGTTCGGCACTGCGGCGGGCCCGTACCCGTTCCCGATGATGGTGCGGAACTTCCACAAGATCATCGGCGAGGAGGCCCGCGTCCAGATCCTGGAGCAGGCCGGACGCCTGCCGGACGCCGTCGCGGCCTGCGTCGGCGGCGGATCCAACGCGATCGGCATCTTCCACGGCTTCATCGACGACCCGGCAGTCCGGCTCGTCGGCCTCGAGCCCGGCGGTGAGGGCATCGAGGGCAACCGCCACGGCGCCACCCTGACCAAGGGCACACCGGGCAGCCTGCACGGCGCGATGACGTACCTGCTGCAGGACGAAGACGGCCAGACCGTCGAGTCGCACTCGATCTCCGCGGGCCTCGACTACCCGGGCGTCGGCCCGGAGCACTCGTGGCTCAAGGACAGCGGCCGCGCCGAGTACCGGCCGGTGACCGACGCCGAGGCGATGGACGCCTTCAAGCTGCTTTCGCGCACCGAGGGCATCATCCCGGCGATCGAGTCGGCGCACGCGCTGGCGGGTGCGCTGGTGCTCGGCCGCGAACTCGGCCCCGAGGGCTTGATCATCGTGAACCTGTCCGGTCGTGGCGACAAGGACATGGACACGGCCGCGAAGTACTTCGGCCTGGTGGAGAACGCATGAGCGGGTTGTCCGAACTCTTCGCGGCGACGCGCGCGGAGGGGCGTGGAGCGCTGATCGGGTACCTCCCGGCGGGCTTCCCGACGGTCGACGGGTCGAAGGACCTGCTGGCCGCGGTGGTCGACGGCGGTGCCGACCTGGTCGAGGTGGGCGTGCCCTACTCGGACCCGGTCATGGACGGCCCGACCATCCAGGCCGCGTCGGTGAGCGCCCTTTCCGGCGGCTTCAAGCTCAAGCACCTGTTCGAGGTCGTCGAGTCGGTGTCGTCGCGCGGCGGCAAGGCCGTCGTGATGACGTACTGGAACCCGGTGCACCGCTACGGCGTCGACCGCTTCGCGCGGGACCTCGCCGCCGCGGGCGGGCTCGGCATGATCACCCCGGACCTGATCCCGGACGAGGCCGACGAGTGGATGGCCGCCTCCGAGCAGCATGGGCTGGACCGCATCTTCCTGGTCGCGCCGTCCTCCTCGGAGGAGCGGATCGCGAAGACCGTCGAGGCCGCTTCGGGCTTCGTGTACGCCACCGCGGTGATGGGCGTGACAGGCGCCCGTGACCAGGTCGGCGTGCACGCCGAGGACCTGGTCGCGCGGACTCGCGCGCATACGGACCTGCCGATCGGTGTCGGGCTCGGCGTCCGTTCCGGCGAGCAGGCGGCGCAGGTCGCCGGTTTCGCCGACGGTGTCATCGTCGGCTCGGCGCTGGTGACCGCCGCCGCGAGCGGACTGGACGCGGTTCGCGAGCTTTCGGCCGAACTGGCCGCGGGTGTACGGAAGACCGTCACCCCCGCTTAAGTCCTCACGGTCGTCGTGAGCGGCGATTCGGGTTCTCTTGAGGGGTGAGGCAAAGGTGCCGGGTCGCGGGGATTCGCTCGCGGCCGTGGGGCACCCAGGTGTCGCGAATGCCACTTTCGGGACCGCAGGCGTCGCGAAGGCCCCCTTCGCTGCCGCGCCCGACGTTGCGAAAGCCACTTTCGCAACGTTCAACGTTGCGAAAGTGGCTTTCGCAACCCGCCACCTTTGCCTTACCCCTCAATAACCCGAATCGCCACTCACGACCGCCTGGACCGGCCGCTCACCGGAGTTCCCCGGTTCAGTGCCGCCAGCGCTGCGCTGAGGTGATCTCCTCCGGGGTCGCGAGCGCGAACCGCTCGATCTCCGCCCGCCGCACGTCCACGAGCGTCGTCGCGAGCGGCGCGCCGAACGCGGCCGCCAGCTTCTTGTCCGCCTCGAAGGCCATGACGGCTTCCTCCAACCGCTGAGGCAGCCGCTCGATCCCGCGCGCGGCGCGTTCGGCCTCGGTCAGCGTTCCCGGATCGACGTCCACCGGCTCCGGCAGTGCCGCCTCCTCGTCGACGCCCGCCAGCCCGGCGAACAGCAGGGCGGCCGCCAGCAGATACGGATTCGCGGTCAGATCGAAGCATTTGATCTCGAGGTTCGCCGCCGAGTCCCGGTTCCCGGCGACCCCGCGCACGAGCCGCAGCGGTGTCTCCCGGTTTTCCAGTCCCCACGCGGTGTACACGCCCGCCCAGTGATGCGGCTCCAGCCTCAGATAGCTGACGACCGACGGTGCCCCGATCGCGAGCAGCGCGGGCAGCCGCCGCAGGATGCCCGCGCTGAACGACTCCGCGACCGGCGTCAGCCCGAAAACCCTTTCCCCGCCGGAGAAAAGGTTCCGTGCGCCGTCCAAGACGCTCAGATGCACGTGGCCGCCGTTGCCGACGCCGGCGGGCGCGAACTTCGGGGTGAAGGACGCCTTCAGCCCGTGCCGGTGGCTGAGCGCGCGGATCGTTTCCTTCGTCAGGACGGCGATGTCGGCCGCGCGTACCGGATCGGCCGCGGCGACGGACAGTTCGAACTGGCCGTCGGCGTATTCGGGGTGGATCTGTTCCACCCCGGCGCCCTGCTGGTCCAAAGTGGACACCAGGGCGCGGAGATAGTCCGCGTGCTCGGAAAGCCTCGCGTAGCCGTACGCCGGGCCCGCGGTGGCCGACGTCGGATCGTCCGTGGCGTCGGCGCCGGTGATCACCCATTCGATCTCGAAACTCATCCGTGCCCGATACCCGCGTGCGGCGAGCCGGTCCACCGCCGTCGTCAGCAGGGCACGAGGATCCTGCGGATGTGGCTCGCCCTCCTGGTCGAGTTTCGTCACCGGCGCCCAGGCCCAGCCGGGTTGCCCGGCGAGCACGGTCAGCGCGTCGAGGTCCGGATGCAGCCGCAGGTCACCGACCGGGCCGAGGGAATGCTCACCGCCGGTGATGACGTCGTCCGAGCCGAAGAAGTCGAAGGACTTCGAAGCGCCGACACCCCACGCGGCCGCCGACGGCAGCTTCCGCAACGGGACCGCCTTGACCCGCGCGATCCCGGCGTTGTCCACGAAGGTCAGCGCCACGAGTTCGACACCTCGCGACCGGAGCTCCGCGGTGAGGGCGGTCGCGCGGGCGGTCAGTGCTTCCCGGTTCACCATGGTTCCTCATCCTGGTCCCATTCCGGGCCCCTTGCCACGCCCGGATCCGGTCATAGGGTGGGGCCGCACTCGCCGACCACGAGAAGGGACGCGCTCATGCCGGGAACCCCGATCCTGCCGTTCGTCGCCCGGACGACGCTGGTGGACCACCACTGCCACGGCGTCGTCACCGGCGATCTCGGCCGGATCGAGTTCGAACAACTGCTCACCGAGGCCGACACCGTCTCGTCGCTGGGCACGACGTTGTTCGACTCGCTGATCGGGCTCGCGGTCCGGGCCCGCTGCGCGCCCGTGCTCGACCTGCCGCCGCACGTCCCGGCCGAGGTCTATCTGGCCCGCCGCGCCGAACTGGGCGCCACCGAGGTCAACGCGCGGTTCCTGCGCGCCACCGGCACGACCGAATTCCTGCTCGACGGCGGCTTCCTGCCGGACACGCTGACCACGACCGAGCAGTTCGCGGCCCTGTCCGGCGCCCGCGCGCGGGACATCGTCCGGCTCGAACAGGTCGCCGAAGCGGTGATCGGATCCACCACCGCGGCCGGATTCGCCTCGGCCTTCGCCGGGGAACTGGCGAAACGCGCCACGACGGCCGTCGGGTTCAAGTCCATCGCCGCCTACCGGGTCGGCCTCGACCTGTCGGGGGAGCGGCCGACGGACACCGAAGTCGCCGAAGCGGCCGGCCGCTGGCTCGCGCGGATCGAGGCGGGCGAACCGGTCCGGCTCGCGGACGAGGTGCTGCACCGGTTCCTGATCTGGACCGGCGTCGACCTGGCCCTGCCGATCCAGTTCCACGTGGGCTTCGGCGACTCCGATGTCGACCTGCACCGCTGCGATCCGCTGCTGCTCACCGGGCTGCTGCGGGCCACCCGGTCACGCGGGGTGCCGATCATGCTGCTGCACAACTATCCCTTCCACCGGAACGCCGCGTATCTGGCGCAGGTGTTCGAGCACGTGTTCATCGACGTGGGACTCGCGACGCACAACGCCGGTCATCGTGCGCCCGCGATCATCGCGGAGACAATGGAGATCGTGCCGTTCGGGAAGCTGCTGTTCTCCACGGACGCGTTCGGGCTGGCCGAGCTGTACCACCTCGGCACCGCGCTGTTCCGGCAGGGACTGTCGGATTTCCTGTACGCGGGGCTCGCCGCGGACGTACTGTCCGAAGTGGACGCGCATCGGATAGCGGCGCTGGTGGGGCACCGCAACGCCGAACGGGTTTACGGGCTGGAGGGGACATGACGGAACTGGACGAACTGCAGGACCGCTGGGAGGCCGCCGTCGAGGCGGAGCTGCCCTCCGCGATCGAGCTGCGGCACCGGGTGCACGCCGATCCCCGCGCGTCGGGGGACGAAGAAGACACCGCACGGATGCTCGTCGAGGCGCTCGGTGCCGATGAAGGAGTCCGGGTCGCCAAGACCGGACGCGCGGTGCTGTTCCCGGGCACCGGGCCGGGACCGGCCGTGGCGCTGCGTACCGAACTGGACGCGCTGCCGGTCACCGAGCGCACCGGGGTCCCGTGGGCTTCGGAGACGCCGTTGATGCACGCGTGCGGGCACGACGTGCACATGGCCGCGCTCGTCGCCACTTGCCGCGCGGCGGCCGTCGTCGGGGTACCTCGGCCGCTGCTGGCGCTCCTGCAGCCGCGTGAGGAGACGTCGCCGTCCGGCGCGCTGGACATCGTCGAATCCGGCGTGCTCACCGAGTACGGCGTCGAGGCCGTCATCGGCGCGCACGTCCAGCCCCGGCTCGCGGCGGGAGTGGTGTCGGTGGTGCCGGGGCCGGTCAACGCCTCCACCGACGAGTTCGAGGTCGTCGTCCGCGGCCAGGGCGGGCACGCCGGATACCCGCACCTCCTGCGGGATCCGATCCTCGCGCTCAGCCAGATCGTGGTGAGCCTGCAGCAGCTCGCGAGCCGCCGGGTCGACCCGGTGTTCGGCGCGGTCTGCTCGGTCGGCCGGATCGCGGCGGGGGCGACCGCGAACGTCGTGCCGAACGAGGCCCGCCTGTCCGGTTCGCTGCGGCTGATGCGCACCGACGACCGCGATCTCGCGCTGGAGGGGCTCGCCGAGGTCGTCCACGGCACCGCGAAGGCACACGGTTGCCGGGCGGAGCTCGAAATCAGCCCGTGCGAACCCGTACTGCACAACGACGCCGGGCTCACCCAGCACGCGCACCGTCGGCTCGTCCGGGCCGGGGCGGGCGTCGACACCGATTTCCGGTCGTTCGGCGCCGACGACTTCGCGCACTACTGCGGGACGACGCGCGGGTTGATGATGTTCGTCGGCCTCGGCGACACCGCGGGCGCGCCGAGCCTGCACGACGAACTGTTCCTGCCGCCGGACACCGCGGTCGGCCACGTCGCGTCCGCGCTGATCGCGGGCTATTTGGCCGCCGTCGAGGGCTGACGCCCCCAAGAAGTCGATGAAGCGCTACGGTGGCCGACGTGAATACCGCCTCGGCAGCGTTCCTCGCGACCATCCCCAGTCCCGACCAGGGCGTCTGGCATATCGGGCCGGTCCCGATCCGTGCCTACGCGCTCTGCATCATCGCCGGCATCATCGTGGCGATCTGGCTGGGCGAGCGGCGCTGGGTGAACCGCGGCGGCACGAAGGGCACCGTCATCGACGTCGCCGTCTTCGCCGTGCCGTTCGGCCTGGTCGGCGGGCGGTTGTACCACGTCATCACCGACAACCAGCTGTACTTCGGCGAGGGCAAGAACCCGATCAACGCGCTGAAGATCTGGGACGGCGGCCTCGGCATCTGGGGCGCCATCGCGCTCGGCGCCGTCGGCGCGCTGATCGCCTGCCGCCGACGGGGCATCCCGCTGCCCGCGATGGCCGACGCGCTCGCGCCCGGGATCGTGATCGCACAGGCCATCGGGCGGCTCGGCAACTACTTCAACCAGGAACTCTACGGCGCGCACACCGACCTGCCGTGGGGACTGGAGATCTACCAGCGCTACAACCCGACCAACCCGGACGACTTCCTGAACGGCATCGCGATCGGGCACGTCCCGCTGCCGGACAGCCCGGTGCACCCGACGTTCCTCTACGAACTGATCTGGAACCTCGGCGTCGCGCTGCTGATCATCTGGGCGGACAAGAAGTTCCGCCTCGGCCACGGCCGTGTGTTCGCGCTCTACGTCGCCGGGTACACCGCCGGCCGGTTCTGGATCGAGATGATGCGGACCGACACCGCGAACCACATCCTCGGCCTGCGGGTGAACGTGTGGACCTCGATCCTGCTGTTCGTCGCGGCGGTCGCGTACTTCGTCCTGGCCGCCAAGCGAGGGCCGAGGGAGGCGCCGGAAACGCTGTGGAGCAAGGACGTGCCACGGGAAGAGGCTTCTCCGGAGCCTTCCGAAGAACATGCCGACGTGGCCGCGGCTCCGGACACCGTCCGGGACTCGGCCGCCGACAAGGCGACCGAGGATCCGAAGCCCGAGGCGGAGAAGTAGCGCTCCGCTCTCGCCGTCGAAGTACGTGAAGGCCCCCTTCATTGCGTCTAGCGCTGTGAAGGGGGCCTTCACGTACTTCCCGGCCCTGTCGCAAGCGCTATGAAGGAGCCTTTCCTTGCAAATTTTGCAAGGAAAGGCTCCTTCATGGCATCCACGGACTCAAGTCCGTGAAGGCCTCCTTGAGGGACCCAGAGTCTCTCAAGGAGGCCTTCACGGACCTCACGATCACCTCAAGCGCCTCAACAGCCCCAGCTTTCACAGGGGCCGCGCGTGAAGGCCCCCTTCCCTCGGCTCGGCCGAGGAAGCTCGACCTTCACGCCTCGCCCGACCAGCCCCCCCCAGCCCCCAAGGCCGTGAAGGCCTCCTTCACGGACCTCACGGCCCAGCACGTCAGGGGGAGACCAGGCCCCGTCCCGTCACCAAGGGCAGGTCCAGCGCCGTCAGCAGCCCCGGCGGAGCCGCCACCACCGCCGGGATCGCGTTCACCAGCCGCATCGCGGTCGCCTTCAGCCCGGCCGTGTTGTGGTCGCCGTCGGTGCCGACCAGGCGCAGGTCCAGCACGTAGTTCGGCTCTCCGGTCACCTGGACGCGGTAGCAGCCCTGCCCGGTCGGCTGCGGCCAGTCCGGCCCGAGGTCGCCGCGCAGGCGCGTGACGTGCTCCAGCACGCACACCGCCCGCCCGCCGCGCATGCCGCGCACTTCGAACCGCAGCGCCGCCGCAGTCCCCTCTTTGATCGTCCCCGAAGCGATCTCGAACGTCTCCGGGGCCGGAAGTCGGTCGTAGACCTCCTCGACGGAGTCGAGTTCGACGTCGAGTCCCGCCGCGAGCTGCCGCACGACACTGCCCCAGGCCAGCGACAGCACGCCGGGCTGCAACAACAGCGGCAGGTCGTCCATCTCGCGGCCGAAGCCCATGATGTCGAACAGAACCTTGCCGTTGTCGTACGTGGAGTAGTCGAGGATCTCCAGGCAGCGCACCTCGTCGATCCGTTCGCACACGCCGGTGAGCACGAGCGGTAGCCAGTCGTTGGCGAAACCTGGGTCGACACCGTTGACCCACAGCGAAGCGCCGCCTTCGCGGGCTGCCTCCCGGATCGGCTCGATCATCTCCGGGGGGACGACGCCTTCGGGGTACTGGAGGAACACCGGGCTGCTGGACACCACGTTGATCCCCGCGCGCAGGAACCGTTTCAGGTCCTCGACGGCCTCTACGAGCCGGTCGTCGGCCATCGCCGTGTAGACGACACAGTCCGGCTTCAGCGCGATGAGCGCGTCCGCGTCGGTCGTCGCGGAGACGCCGAGCGGGCGGCCGAGTCCGGCCAGCTCCCCGGCGTCCACGCCGGCCTTGTCCTCGCTCGAGACCCAGACCCCGGCGAGTTCGAGGTCGGGGCGGGCGTCGATCCCGGCCAGCGCGTGGCGGCCGACGTTCCCGGTACTCCACTGGACCACGCGCACGGCGTCGCCTCCTACAGATCGGGCAAGCCCAGTTCCAGGTTCGGGGCCTGCAATCCACCATCGACTTCGATGATCTTGCCGGTGACGTACCGGCCCGCCCGCGACGCCAGGAACACGACGGTGGCCGCGATGTCCTCGGCCTCGCCGATCCGGCGCAGGGGAGTGGCGGCCTCCATCCGGCCACGGAGTTCGTCGTTGCCCACCACCACTTCGAGCGCGGAGGTGGCCACCGAGCCGACCGAGATCCCGTTCACCCGCACCTTCGGCGCGAGGTCGGCCGCCGCGAGGCGGGTGTAGTGCGCCAGCGCGGCCTTCGCCGTCCCGTACGCGGCGAAGCCCCGGCCGGTCACGCGGCCCATGACCGACGAGATGTTGACGACCGATCCGCCCGACTCCAGTAAGGACGGTGCCGCCGCGACGGTCAGCGCGTGCGCGGTGGAGACGTTGAAGCGAAAGGCTTCTTCGAGGAACTCGGCGGTGGTTTCCAGCAGTGGCCGGGGATAAGTGCCACCGACGTTGTTGACCACCAGGTCGAGCCGCCCGAACTCCGCCGTCGCGATCCTCGCCAGTTCGCCCGCGGCGGCCGGGTCGCTCAGGTCGGCGGGCACCACGTGGGCGCGTCGGCCGGTGGCGGCGACCAGGGCCGCGACGTCGTCGAGCTGGGTTTCGGTGCGGGACGAGATCACTACGTCGGCGCCGGCTTCGGCGAGCGCCACGGCCGTCGCCGCGCCGATCCCGCGGCCGGCGCCGGTGACCACGGCGACCTGGTCGGTGAGCCGGAAACGGTCCAGGATCATGCGCGGAACTGTAACACGTTCTAGTGTGTCGAGCCCTGCTTCGCCGGGAAGAGGGCCCGACGCGAGCTAGCCGTTCACGATGAACACGTGCCGTCGCGGAGTGCTGGCACTGCCGTCCGCGTTGGTCGAGGTCACCTCGATGTTGTGGTAGCCGGCCTTGTCCGGAGTGAGCGAAATCGTCGCCGTCCCGTTCTGCGCGAGTACCGGGACGGACTCGCCGTAGTCCACTGTGTACACGAAGCCCGTGACGCCCGGCCGCGTCGACGTGAAGGTGAAGTCGCCGGGCACGCCGACGCCGCCGCCCGGCCGGTCCGCCGGATACGTGGAGCTGGAGACGGTCGGTGTGCCGTTCCCGAGTTCCACCATTCCGTCCCAGCGCTCGGACGTCCAGCCTTCACGGGTCCGGCCCGAAACGGTCAGAGAGGCCCAAGGCCGGGCCGGGGTGACCGTGACCGTCGCCGCGCCGTCCGGTCCGGCGGGAACGACGACATCACCGGCCGCGCCGAAGTTGTAGACGTACTCGACGACGCCGGGCATCGCGCCGGGGGTGAAGTCGAGCCGCACCGGTTCGCCCGCGTTGACGTCGACGACATCGAATCGGACACCCGGCTTCGAAGACCGGGCCGAGAAGCCGTAGTGCGTGCCCGGGCCGAAGTTGCTCGCCCGGTCGACCGGCCACACCCTGAAGGCGTCGAACGGCTCCGCCGGCGTGTACTGGACGGTGGCCACGCCGCCGGGGCGGTCCGCCGGGACGTAACCGTTGCCGGTGGCGAAGCCGATGACGTCCTGATCGCCCTTGGCGTCGATCGTGAACTTGCCGGGGACCCCCACGAAGCCGTGGGGCGCGCCGTCGTTCGGGTAGTCCGTGGACGTCACGACCGGTCCGGTGGAGGGGGCCACCCGGTCCGCGATGAAGGAACAGGGCGCACTGGCGGGGCCGGTCAGCCCACTGTCGACACTGTCGACACCCTGCATCGTCCATTGGTACACGCGGCCGTCGGTGACGAAATCGGCAGGGAGCCGGAACAAGGCGTGGTGCGGTGCCGTGGTGGCGGAGTCCGGACCCAGTTCCCGCCGGTTCGCGGGATCGTCGGCGGGCCAGATCGTCACCTTGGCGGCGACCGGGGACCGGTCCGGATCGTCCACTACGCCGGTGATCTGGACGGGGTTGTCCGGCGTGTAAACCGGGTCCGTGCCGCAGGGTCGGTGGCCGACCATCAGGTTCGCCGGGGCCGACGGAGGCCGGTTGTAGTCGAGGTGGAGCTGTAGACGGTTCGCGACGCGCCTGCCGTAGGACGGGTCGAACCGGCGATCGTCCGGCATCCGCAGGGTGAAGGTCACCGACTCCGCGCCCGCGGCGAGCGCGGCCGAGACGGCCTGCGTCGCGTCCCATTCGACGCGGTCACTCAGGCAGCCTGCCGGTGCGCCGGGCCCTGGGAGCTTGACGCGTTCCTTCGGCTGACGCAACCAGGTCGGTGCCGTCGCCGGGTCGGTGACCCACATTTCGGTCGCGCGCGGCTTGGCGCAGTCGTTGGCGGCGGTCTCGGTCGCGTAGGCCTCCGCGTGTCCGACAACGGCGCCCCGGTACGGGCGTAGGTCGAAGGTGAAGTACGCCTTCGAAGCGTGGAACCCGCGGTCCTGCCACGCGCCCACCGGAACGTCCTTCCCGGTGGTGGTGAAGGTCTTCGTCGGCGACGACACGTCTGTGTGGACACCCTGAGACGACTCGGAGGTCTCGGTGGTGGCCGATGCGGGCATGGCCGTGAGCAGTGCGGAGAACGCCACTGTGGCGGCTCCGAGCAGGACGGGTCTTCGAGCGATTTTGATCAACGATCCCCCTGGTGAAGTGATGATTCCACCGGCTTGTCGATCAAGGGGGCGGGCAAGTTACCGCGACGGGCGGAATTGGGCCGGACGGCTCAGCCGGGCTCCAGCGTGCGGAAGCCGTCCGGAGTGACTAGGGTCGCGTCACCGCGTCTCGTGACATCCCGGAACAAGACATATACTTAGCGGAACGAACTACTGTGACCTCATCAGGAACTGTGTCGTTCCGGGCGTCCATATCGTTACCCATCGAGGGGCTTTCGCGCCCACCGAACTGATGCCGACGTGTTTCACAGGTGTTAAAGTCGCGCTAACGAACGGGCCATCGTCGTCCCGTGCGCATTCCCCCGGCCGGCCCCGTCCGGCCGCTGAGCACAGACGACGAAGGAGGTCCCTTCATGATCTTCTCCGCCATTCCAGGCAAACAGGGCCTTTACGATCCCGAATCCGAACAGGACTCCTGCGGTGTGGCCATGGTGGCCGACGTCCGCGGGCGGCGCTCGCACGGCATCGTCACCGACGGCCTGTCCGCGCTGACGAACCTCGACCACCGTGGTGCCGCCGGCGCGGAGCCGACCAGCGGCGACGGCGCGGGCATCCTGGTGCAGCTCCCCGACGAGCTGCTGCGCGCGGAAGTGGACTTCATCCTGCCCGAGGCGGACGCCGACGGTCACCAGACCTACGCGACCGGGATCGGTTTCCTGCCCTCGGACGGCGAGGAGCGGAACAAGGCCGTCGCCCTGATCGAGCGGATCGCCACCGAAGAGGGCCTCGACGTCCTCGGCTGGCGCGAGGTCCCGGTGGACGCCGATCGTGCCGACATCGGCCCGACGGCGCGTTCGGTGATGCCGCATTTCACGATGCTGTTCGTCGCCGCCCACGAGACCGGCGGCCGACACCCCGGCGGCCTCGAACTGGACCGCCTCGCCTTCTGTCTCCGCAAACGCGTCGAGAACGAGAGCGTGACCGCGGGCTGCGGCACCTACTTCCCGTCGCTGTCCTCGCGGACCATCGTCTACAAGGGAATGCTGACCCCCGAGCAGCTCCCGCTCTTCTTCGCCGACCTGACCGACACCCGGCTCACCAGCGCGATCGCGCTCGTGCACTCCCGGTTCTCCACCAACACCTTCCCGTCGTGGCCGCTGGCGCATCCGTTCCGGTTCGTCGCGCACAACGGCGAGATCAACACCATCCGGGGCAACCGCAACCGCATGCGCGCCCGTGAGGCGCTACTCGAATCGGACCTCATCCCCGGCGATCTGACCAGGCTGTACCCGATCTGCTCGGCCGACGCGTCGGACTCCGCCTCGTTCGACGAGGTGCTGGAGCTGCTGCACCTCGGCGGGCGGTCGCTGCCGCACGCGGTGCTGATGATGATCCCCGAGGCGTGGGAGAACCACACCGGGATGGACGCACAGCGTCGTGCGTTCTACCGGTTCCACGCGAGCCTCATGGAGCCGTGGGACGGACCGGCCTGCGTCACCTTCACCGACGGCACGCTCGTCGGCGCGGTGCTCGACCGCAACGGCCTGCGTCCCGCCCGCTGGTGGCGCACCGCCGACGACCGTGTCGTCCTGGCCAGCGAGGCCGGGGTGCTCGACGTGGCCCCCGAGGACGTCGTGGCCAAGGGGCGTCTCAAGCCCGGCCGCATGTTCCTGGTGGACACCGAGGCGGGCCGGATCGTCGACGACGAAGAGGTCAAGTCGGAGCTGGCGAAGCAACTCCCGTACGAGGGCTGGCTGCACGCCGGCCTGCTGCAGATCGCCGACCTGCCCGACCGTGACCACATCGTGCAGAGCCACGATTCCGTGCTGCGGCGCCAGCTTTCCTTCGGCTACACCGAAGAAGAGCTGAAGATCCTGCTCGCGCCGATGGTGGTCAAGGCGGCCGAGCCGATCGGTTCGATGGGATCCGACACCCCGCCCGCCGTGCTGTCGCAGCGTTCGCGGCTGCTCTACGACTACTTCAAGCAGAACTTCGCGCAGGTCACCAACCCGCCGCTGGACGCGATCCGCGAAGAGCTCGTCACCTCGATGAGCCGGATCATGGGCCCCGAGCGGAACCTGCTCGCCCCCGGTCCGGCCTCCTGCCGTCACGTGCAGCTGCCGTATCCGGTGATCGACAACGACGAACTCGCCAAGCTGATCCACATCAACGACGACGGCGACCTCCCCGGCTTCGCGTGCAGTGTCCTTTCCGGACTGTACGAAGTGGACGGTGGGGCCGACGCGCTGGCGTCCGCGATCGAACGGGTCCGGCGTGAGGCCTCCGAAGCGATCGCGGCGGGCGCGCGCACGCTCGTGCTGTCCGACCGTGACTCCGACCATCGCATGGCGCCGATCCCGTCGCTGCTGCTGGTCTCCGCGGTCCACCATCATCTGGTGCGCACCAAGGAAAGGCTCCGCGTCGCGTTGGTCGTCGAGACCGGCGATGCCCGCGAGGTCCACCACATCGCGTTGCTGCTCGGATACGGCGCCGCCGCGGTGAACCCGTACCTGGCCTTCGAGACCATCGAGGACATGATCTCGACCGGCGGCATCACCGGGATCGAGCCCGTCACCGCGCTCCGCAACTACGTCAAGGCGCTCGTGAAGGGCGTCCTGAAGATCATGTCCAAGATGGGCATCTCGACCGTCGGCGCGTACACCGCGGCGCAGGTCTTCGAATCCTTCGGCCTCGCCCAGGATCTTCTCGACGAGTACTTCACCGGGACGTCGTCGAAGCTCGGCGGTGTCGGCCTGAGCGTGCTTGCCGAAGAGGTCGCCGTCCGTCATCGCCGCGCGTACCCGGACAACCCGACCGACCGGGTCCACCGCGGACTCGAGACCGGCGGCGAGTACGCGTACCGCCGCGAGGGCGAGCTGCACCTGTTCACCCCCGAGACCGTCTTCCTGTTGCAGCACGCGACGAAGACCGGCCGGGAAGAGGTGTACAAGCAGTATTCCGACGAGGTGCACCGTCTCTACCGCGAGGGCGGCGCGCTGCGCGGGCTGTTCTCTTTCCGCGCGGGTACCCGCGAACCCGTCCCGCTGGACGAGGTCGAGCCCGTCGAGGCGATCTTCAAACGTTTCAACACCGGCGCGATGTCCTACGGCTCGATTTCGGCCGAGGCACACGAAACGCTCGCCATCGCGATGAACCGCATCGGCGGCCGCTCCAACACCGGTGAGGGCGGGGAAGACCCCGAGCGGCTCTACGATCCGGCGCGGCGCAGCGCGATCAAGCAGGTCGCGAGCGGCCGGTTCGGTGTCACGAGCGAGTACCTTGTCAACGCCGACGACATCCAGATCAAGATGGCGCAGGGCGCGAAGCCGGGTGAGGGCGGGCAGTTGCCGCCGAACAAGGTCTACCCGTGGATCGCGCGCACGCGGCACTCGACGCCCGGCGTCGGGCTGATCTCGCCGCCGCCGCACCACGACATCTACTCGATCGAGGATCTCGCCCAGCTGATCCACGATCTCAAGAACGCCAACGAGAACGCCCGCATCCACGTGAAGCTGGTTTCCTCGCTCGGCGTCGGCACGGTCGCGGCGGGTGTGTCGAAGGCGCACGCCGACGTCGTGCTGATCTCCGGCCACGACGGCGGTACCGGCGCCTCCCCGATGAACTCGCTCAAACACGCGGGGACACCGTGGGAGATCGGGCTCGCCGAGACGCAGCAGACGTTGCTGCTCAACGGTTTGCGCGACCGGATCACCGTGCAGGTCGACGGCGCGATGAAGACCGGCAAGGACGTCGTCATCGCCGCGCTGCTCGGCGCGGAGGAGTACGGCTTCGCGACGGCGCCGCTGATCGTCGAAGGCTGCGTCATGATGCGCGTCTGCCACCTCGACACCTGCCCGGTCGGCGTCGCGACCCAGAGCCCGGAGTTGCGCAAGCGGTACACCGGCCAGGCCGACCACGTCGTCAACTACTTCCGCTTCGTCGCCGAAGAAGTCCGGGAAACGTTGGCGGCACTGGGTTTCCGCACCCTCGACGAGGCGATCGGGCACGCCGAGATGCTGAACACCGACGACGCGATCGAGCACTGGAAGGCCTCCGGCCTCGACCTCTCGCCGATCTTCGAGATGCCGACCGAGACTCCTTACGGCGGGGCGAAGCGGCGCACGCGGACGCAGGATCACGGCCTGGAGCACGCGCTCGACCGGACGCTGATCCAGCTCGCCGAGGCGGCGCTGGAGGACGCGCATCCGGTGCGGCTCGAACTGCCGGTGCGGAACGTGAACCGGACCGTCGGCACGCTGCTCGGCTCCGAGATCACCCGCCGCTACGGCGGTGAGGGCCTGCCGGAGGACACGATCCACGTGATGCTGACCGGTTCCGCCGGACAGTCGCTCGGGGCGTTCGTGCCGCGCGGCATCACGCTCGACATGGTCGGCGACGCGAACGACTACGTCGGCAAGGGCCTTTCCGGCGGGCGGATCATCGTGCGCCCGCATCCGGACGCGAAGTTCGCCGCCGAAGGCCAGACCATCGCCGGGAACACTCTCGCTTACGGCGCCACCGGCGGCGAGATGTTCCTGCGCGGCCAGGTCGGCGAACGGTTCTGCGTGCGCAACTCCGGTGCCGTGGTCGTCGCCGAGGGCGTCGGCGACCACGCCTTCGAGTACATGACCGGCGGGCAGGCCGTGGTGCTCGGCCCGACCGGGCGCAACCTCGCGGCGGGGATGTCCGGCGGCGAGGCCTACGTGCTCGACCTCGACCGGGGCAAGGTCAACGAGGAAATGGTCGACCTGCTGGCCCCGTCCTCGGAAGATCTCGCCTGGCTCAAGAAGACCGTGCAGAAGCACTACGACCTCACACGTTCGGCCGTGGCCGCGTCGCTGCTCGGCGACTGGCCCCGTCGCTCGGCGGCGTTCACCAAGGTGATGCCCCGCGACTACCAGCGTGTCCTTGACGCGGCGAAGGCGGCGCGTGCCGCGGGCCGCGACGTCGACGAAGCGATCATGGAGGCCGCTCGTGGCTGATCCGACGGGTTTCCTGAAATACGAACGTGAAGAGCCGAAGAAGAAGTCCAAAGAGGACCGTCTCGCCACCTGGGGCGAGGTGTACGCCGACGTGGAGCCCGCCGAGCGCAACGAACAGGTGCGCGAACAGGCGACGCGGTGCATGGACTGCGGCATCCCGTTCTGTCATTCCAGTGGTTCCGGCTGCCCGCTGGGCAACCTGATCCCGGAGTGGAACGACCTGGTGCGCCGCGGCGACTGGGCCGCGGCGAGCGACCGGCTCCACGCGACCAACAACTTCCCCGAGTTCACCGGGAAGCTGTGTCCCGCGCCGTGCGAGGCGGGCTGTGTCCTGTCGGTCTCGCCGCTGTCCGGCGGCCCGGTGGCGATCAAACGCGTCGAGCAGACGATCGCCGACCAGTCCTGGGAAGCGGGCTACGTGCAGCCGCAGATCTCGGAGGTCTCGTCGGGTCAGCGGGTCGCGGTCGTCGGCTCCGGCCCGGCTGGGCTCGCCGCCGCGCAGCAGCTGACCCGTGCCGGCCACGAGGTGACCGTCTACGAACGGGACGACCGGCTCGGCGGCCTGCTGCGGTACGGCATCCCCGAGTTCAAGATGGAGAAGAAGGTCCTTGACCGGCGGCTCGCGCAACTCCGCAAGGAGGGCACGAAGTTCGTCACCGGCTGCGAGGTCGGCGTCGATCTGACCGTCGAGGAACTCCGCGCGGGCTACGACGCGGTGGTGCTCGCCGTGGGCGCGCTGCGCGGCCGCGACGACACGACCACGCCCGGTCGCGAGCTGTCCGGGATCCACCTGGCGATGGAACATCTGGTCCCGGCCAACAAGTACGTCGAGGGCGACGGCCCGTCGGCGGTGGACGCGGCAGGCAAGCACGTGGTCATCATCGGCGGCGGTGACACCGGGGCCGACTCGTACGGCACCGCGACCCGTCAGGGCGCGCTTTCGGTGACCCAGCTGGACCAGTACCCGACGCCACCGTCCACAAGGGACGACGAGCGGTCGCCATGGCCGACCTGGCCGTACATCCTGCGCACGTACCCCGCGCACGAAGAGGCGGGCGAGCGCAAGTTCGCCGTCGCGGTCACCCGGTTCATCGGAGACGACGACGGCAACGTGCGCGCGGTCGAGATCCGGCAGGTCCGCGTGGTCAAGGACCCCGAGACCGGCAAGCGCATGGTGACCCCGGTCAACGACGAGGTCGAGGAACTGCCCGCCGACCTCGTGCTGCTCGCGATCGGATTCGAGGGTGTCGAGCACATGCCGCTGCTCGACGGGCTCGGGCTGTCGCTGACCAAACGCGGCACGCTCTCGTGCGGCGTGGACTGGCAGACCTCCTCGCCCGGCGTGTTCGTCTGCGGCGACGCGCACCGCGGTGCCTCGCTGGTGGTGTGGGCCATCGCCGAGGGGCGCTCGGTGGCGAGCGCGGTGGACGCCTACCTCACCGGCGCGTCGGACCTGCCCGCTCCGGTGCACCCGACGGCGCTGCCGCTCGCGGTGGTCTGAGCCCGGACAGCGTCGGGGCTCGTGAGTGGTAAGGACGGTTCTCTTGAGGGGTAAGTCGAACGTGTTGTGGCGCGGGGTCGGTGTCGCTCCCGCGTAGGCGTTCTCCTGGTAGTGAGGCCTCGTTGCCTACTTTGACGGTAGTGAAGGAGTCTTTCGCTACCGTCGGATGTGATCCCTGGTGACAGTGGGACGGCTGTGACCTCGGCGGCCTGGGAACGTAACTCGGGAGTGCGGAGTCTGAACACGCGAGTTACGTCTCTGAACACGCGAGATCCGGGTCTGAGCACGCGAGTGCGGTGTCGCGTCACCCAGCCACCGTCTCGCCCCGAGACACGCCACGTTTGCCTTACCCCTCAATAACCGTCCTTACCACTCACGAGCCCCAAGACCAACGTAAGGCACGCCCCCACCCAAGGTGGAGGTCCGGGATCAGGCCACGGTCCGACGCGGTAGGGCGGCCGGTCACGCCAAGCTTTCCGCATGAGAAAGACGTTGGCACTGCTGGCTTTCCTGCCACTGACCATGGCCGTCCCGGTGACCGCCGAAGCGGCTCCGGCACCGAAGTGGACGTCACCGTGCCCGGACTACGGCATGACGCCCTCACCGACCGCGGGCCTCGAATGCGCGAAGCTGAAGGTGCCGCTGGACTACGCAGACCCCGGCGGGCGCACCATCGAACTCACCGTCTCCCGTAAGGCGAGCACCTCGCCGAAACGCCGTGGCGTGCTGCTGATGAACCCCGGCGGCCCGGGGAGCCCCGGCCTGGCGATGCCCGCGCAACTCGCGCAGCGACAGGGCCAGTCCGGCTTGCTCGACAGTTACGACGTCATCGGTTTCGATCCGCGCGGCACCACCTACAGCACGCCGGTGACGTGCGACCTCACCGAAGAACAGCGGTTCATCCTCACCGGCCCGTACGCGGACGGCCCGCGTGACGTCGCCGAGAAGGCGGCGAAGTCCCGTGTGGTGGCGAAGCAATGCGCCGAGTCGAAGACGGCGGATCTCCTGCCGCGGATGACCACCGCCAACACCGCGCGCGATATGGACCGGATCCGCGAGGCGCTGGGTGAGCGGAAGATCTCCTATTACGGCGTCTCGTACGGGAGTTATCTCGGTGCTGCCTACGCCTCGATGTTCCCGGCGCGCACCGACCGGATCGTGCTGGACAGCCTTACCGGCCCGAACGGCCTGGACGTCCGGGCGCACCAACGCTTCGCGGACGGTTTCGACGACCGTTTCGGCGACTTCACGGCTTGGGCGGCGGCGCGGGACGACGTCTACCACCTCGGGCGGACACAGGCCGAGGTGACGGCGAAGTTCTTCGAGCTGGTGGAAAAGCGCCCGGGAATCCGAAGCGACACTTGGGGAGCCCTGTACGACGACGCGAACTTCCCCGGTCTCGCCGAGCAATGGTCCGCACCGGCGGCGAAGGCCCAGGGCGGTCCGCTCGACGGTGACAACCACGCCGCGCTCCAGCTCCAGGTGCTGTGCAACGACTCCGACTGGCCGGAAAGCGTGCGGTACTACCAAAAGGCGGTCGAACGGGCCCGCGTGACGCATCCGATGTTCGGTCCGGCCGCGGCGAACATCACGCCCTGCGCGTTCTGGCCGGTGGAGCGCCGCGAGCCTTCGGTGAGGATCCACGACCGCGGACCGTCGAACATCCTGCTGGTGCAGAACCTCCGCGACCCGGCGACGCCGCTGGTCGGCGCCCGCGAAATGCGGTCGGCGCTGGGCGCGCGGGCGAAGTTCGTCACCGTCGACGCCGGCGGGCACGGCGTCTTCACCAAGGAGAACGCCTGCGGGAACGACACCGTCGTCCGCTATCTGCGGGACGGCGTCCTCCCGGCCGCCGATTCGCACTGCCGCTAGGCCGATTGGCCGATATGTCGCCACGGATGCGGCCGAACGGGCGCTTGTACGCCTGGTAGCAGGACAAATACTTTCGAAATGTCGTGCAAGTCATACGGCAATTCACCGGTGGTGAAAGGTGGTACGCCATGCAGAGGACGGCTTCCCGGACGGGGATCCTGGCGGCGCTCATGGGGCTCGCGGTGACGGCGCTGACCGCGGTCGCGAGTCCCGCTCACGCCGGACCGGTCCATCATCAGGCAGCGGCCGACGCGCAGGCGGTGGCGGCCTACTGGACGCCCGAGCGGATGCGGTCGGCGGTGCCGATCGAGCAGCTGGTCCAGGCCCCGCCCCTTTCGCTCAAGGACGTCGCGAAGGGGGAGAGCACGATCATCCAGAGCATCCCCAACGGTGGCGGCGCGTGGACGGGGGCGGGCAAGGTCGTGCAGACCGCCGGCCGGGTGTTCTTCACCATGGGCGGGCGGAACGCGTCGTGCTCCGGTGACGCGGTCACCAGCGCGAACGGCAGTGTCGTGATCACCGCCGGGCACTGTGTGAAGTACCAGGGCGCCTGGCACACCAACTGGACCTTCGCGCCCGGCTACAACAACGGCAACACGCCCTACGGCACCTGGGCGGCGAAGAGCACGCTGACCACTCCGCAGTGGGAAGCGAGCGAGGACATGAACTACGACATCGGCGCGGCCGTGGTCAACCCGCTCAACGGGCAGAAGCTGACCGACGTCGTCGGCGCGCAGGGGATCGCGTTCAACCAGGCGCGCAACCAGTCGATGTACACCTTCGGATACCCGGCGGCGGCGCCGTACGACGGCTCGAAGCTGATCTACTGCAGCGGGAGCACGTTCACCGACTTCCTGCTCACCAAGGACCACGGGATGAACTGCAACATGACCGGTGGTTCGAGCGGCGGCCCGTGGTTCCTCAACTTCAGCGAGGCGACCGGCGCGGGCGTCCAGGCCTCGGTGAACAGCTTCGGCTACAACTTCCTGCCCGGCTACATGTTCGGCCCGTACTTCGGCACGGACGCGCAGAACCTCTACAACAAGGCGCAGGCCGCCTGATCAACCCGCCGCCCGTCCACCTTTTGGGACTTTCGTCCCGGTGGGCGGGCGGCTTTCGGCGCGGCATATCCTGGTCCGGTGAACTGGACAGTGGACGTTCCCGTCGACACGCTCCCCGAACTGCCTCCTCTGCCTCCCGAGCTGCGTGATCGGCTCGACGACGCGCTTTCCCGGCCCGCCGCGCAGCAGCCCGAATGGCCGGACGCCGAGCTGACGAAGCGCGTCCGCGGCGTGCTGGAGAGTGTGCCGCCGATCACCGTCCCCGCCGAGATCGACCGGCTCTCCGACCGGCTCGCCATGGTCGCCCGCGGCGAGGCGTTCCTGCTGCAGGGCGGTGACTGCGCGGAGACGTTCGAGTCGAACACCGAGCCGCACATCCGCGCCAACCTGCGCACCCTGCTGCAGATGGCCGTCGTCCTCACCTACGGCGCGAGCCTGCCGGTGGTGAAGGTCGGCCGGATCGCGGGCCAGTACGCGAAGCCGCGTTCGGCGTCCACCGACGCGCTCGGCCTGCCGGTGTACCGCGGCGACATCATCAACTCGCTCGTCGCCAAGCCCGAACTCCGCGTGCCCGACCCGGGCCGGATGATCCGCGCCTACGCCAACGCGGGCGCCGCGATGAACCTCGTCCGCGCGCTCACCGGCGCCGGCATGGCGGACCTGCACCAGGTGCACGACTGGAACAAGGACTTCGTGAAGTCCTCGCCCGCCAGCGAGCGCTACGAGGCGCTGGCCGCGGAGATCGACCGCGGCCTGCGGTTCATGTCGGCCTGCGGCGTCACCGACGCGTCGCTCCAGTCCACCGAGATCTTCGCCAGCCACGAGGCGCTCCTGCTGGACTACGAGCGCTCCATGCTGCGGATGGACCGCGCGGACGCGGCGAACCCCAAGCTGTACAACCTGTCCTCGCACTTCCTGTGGGTGGGCGAGCGGACCAGGCAGCTCGACGGCGCGCACATCGCCTTCGCCGAACTGCTGGCCAACCCGATCGGCCTCAAGATCGGCCCGACGACCACGCCCGAACAGGCCGTCGAGTACGTCCGCCGCCTCGACCCGCGCAACGAGCCCGGCAGGCTGACGCTGATCGCCCGGATGGGCAACGGCAAGGTCCGCGAGGTGCTGCCCGCGATCGTCGAGAAGGTCGAGGCGTCCGGGCACAAGGTCATCTGGCAGTGCGACCCGATGCACGGCAACACGCACGAGGCTTCGACGGGCTACAAGACCCGGCACTTCGACCGGATCGTGGACGAGGTGCAGGGCTTCTTCGAGGTGCACCGCAAGCTCGGCACCTACCCGGGCGGCATCCACGTCGAGCTCACCGGTGAGGACGTCACCGAATGCCTCGGCGGCGCGCAGGAGATCTCGGATCTGGACCTCTCGGGCCGGTACGAGACCGCGTGCGACCCGCGCCTGAACACGCAGCAGTCGCTGGAGCTGGCGTTCCTGGTCGCGGAGATGCTTCGCGGCTGACGCCTCTCTCGACTGACATGAAAGGCCCCTTCATTGCAAAATTTGCAATGAAGGGGCCTTTCATTGCACGCGCTAGGCAGTGTTCAGCAGCCTCGCGGCCGACTTGAGCACCCCGTCCCGCAGCGAACCCACGTCCGAAACCGCCGCCCCGTTCGCCTGAAGTCCGATGTGGACGGAGTCGCGGTAGGTCGCCACCGCGATCCCGATCGCCTGCCGCGGCGCCAGCGGCACGAACGGGTACACGCCGTCGAGTTTCGTGCCGTCGAGGGTGAGCCGGTTGGGCGGCACCGGCACCGTGGTGATCACGAGGTCGAACAGCAGCGGCGCGGCCAGTCCGGCGGCCTTGCTGCCGAGCCGGTGCAGCATCGGCGGCATCCGGTCGGCGAGCAGCGGGAACGCACCGGGGCCCCGGGCCGGGCCCGCGGCCTTGTTCCGGCTCATCTCGCGCTGGACGGCCAGCAGCCGCTCCAGCGGGTCGTCGAGGCCGACCGGCAGGTCGCAGAGGTAGCCGGACAGCTTGTTCCCGCCGAGTTGCTCGGCGGACCGTCCGCGCACGCTGACCGGGATGAGCGCCCGCAGCGTCCGGTCGTCGGCGCGCTGGCCGCGGTTGATCATCCATTCGCGCAGCGCGCCGCTGAGGATCGCCAGCACGACGTCGTTGGCCGTCCCGCCGTGGGCCCGGCGGATCCGCCGGATCTCGGTGGTGTCCAGCCGGACGAGGCCGAGCCGTCGTTCGGTCGACGGCGGCGCGCTGATCGGCGACAGCGGCGAGCGGGTCGCGCGGACGACCGAAGAGGCGATCCCGGCCTGGGCCAGTGTCGAGCCGACGGCTTCCTTGACGGCGTCCACAGGGGAGCGAGGCGTGGGCGGTCCGGAGCCGCTGTGCGGACGCCTCGTCACGCGTGGGACCTCGTCGAGCAGGCCCGCGGCGACGGCGTACGCGCCCGCCCCGTCGGTGAGCGCGTGGTGCAGTTTCAGCAGCAACGCGAACTCGCCGTCCGGCAGGCCGGTGACGAGATGCAGGTCCCACAAGGGTTTTCCGGTGTCGAGCGGCCGTCCCATCCAGCGCGACGCGTAGGCGGAGAGCGGGTCCGGTTCGTACAGGGAGCTCAGGTGGTGATGTGAAATATGTTCACTGGCAACGAAATCCGGGTCCTCGGCCCAGGTGGCGGCGCCGGGCGGGAACAGCGCGGCGCGAGGGCGCTGACGCAGCTTCGGAAGCCGTGCCGCCCGCTCGGCGAGCAGCGTGGTCAGCTTACGCGCGTGCACCTGCCCGTGCGGGCGGAAGGTGGCCACCGCGCCCATGTGCATAGGTGTCGTTTCGCTTTCCAGGCAAAGGAAAGCGACATCGAGTGCGCTCAGCTGAGGGCCTGACATCAGTGACCTTTCTCGGTTCTCCGGCGATGGGTACAACTGCATCAGCCTGACATGACGGGCGGGTGGTCGTCATGTTTCCTCGGCGCTAATTACCGCTGGTTTCACTCGAACGATGGGATGGCGTTCGGACATGGACCACGGCTCTGCGACAGATGGTGGACAGTGCGTCCCGGGGTAACTCGTTAGCGGATCATCGGAGGAAACCGGCAGACTGCACCACCATGACCGACGAACCGAAGCGTCCCGAACCGCCGCTCACCGGCGACGAGCGCACCCAGCTGAACGGCTTCCTCGACTTCCTCCGCGCCACGGTCGTGTGGAAGTGCTCGGGCCTCACCGACGAGCAGGCCCGGCGGCCGCTCGTCCCCAGTGAACTCACCACCGTCGCCGGTCTGCTCGGGCACCTGACCCTCGTCGAGCAGTACTGGTTCACCGTCGTGCTCAAGGGACAGGAAGATGTCTGGAAGGAGGCGCTGGAGGTCGATCCGGACGCCGAATTCCGGGTCGCCATGCAGACCCCGATCGACCAGTTGATCGCCGCCTACGAGGCCGAGTGCGAACGCAGCCGCAAGGTCGTCGCCGGGATGGGGCTGGACGACGTGGTCCCCTTCCGCGACGATCGCCAGGTCAACGTCCGGTTCGTGGTCGCGCACATGATCGAGGAGACCGGCAGGCACGCCGGCCACCTCGACCTGTTGCGCGAGCTGACCGACGGTCTCACCGGGGAGTGACGCCGCGAGGGGGCAGCGGGAAGAATCCGCTGGTCCGCTCGACGTACGTGGCGTATCCCGGCCGGGAACGCCGCAAACCCTTCTCCAGCAAAGGTTTTCCGGTGCCCTTGGCCAGGGTGTACGTCATCGCGATCGGCGACAGGATCGTCGCCGCCCCCACCCAGCTCGAGCACGCCAGCAGGTACAGGCCCCACCACACGCACGCGTCACCGAAGTAGTTGGGATGCCGCGTGTAGCGCCACAGCCCGCTGTCGAGCACCTTGCCCTTGTTGTCCGGGTCGGCCTTGAAGCGGCGCAGCTGCTCGTCGCCGATCGTCTCGAACGCGAAGCCGATCAGCCACACCGCGACACCGAGCCACGCCGCCGGCCCGAACGAGTCGCCGTACATCGCGAACTGGACCGGCAGCGAGACGAACCAGAGCACCACGGCCTGGAGCAGGTACACGCGGACGAAGAGCTTGAGCGCCGGATTCTCCCCGGCGTTCTCCGCCATCCGCACGTAACGCGGGTCTTCGGGCAGTTTGTGGTTGCGCAGGTGGAGGTGGACGCCGAGGCGTACACCCCAGATCGTGGTCAGCAGCGCGGCGACCACGCGCAGCGCCACCGGCCCGTCCCCGAGCGGGGCCGCCACCAGCGCGACGAGCGCGAAGCCCGGCCCCCAGAACGTGTCGACGGTGTCGTACCGCTTGCGCCACCGCGCGACGGCGAAGGTGACGACGAAGGCCATCAGAGTCGCGCCCGCCGTCACCGCGAGGGTGCCGCCGAGGGGCATCAGGACCACTCCCGGGTGGCAGGCATCGCGCTCAAGCCCTCGTCGGACGGGCGGACCGCGAGGATCTGGTCGACACCCATCCGGTTCTCCTCGAACGCGAGCGCCCCGCCGACCAGGTACAGCCGCCAGACCCGCGCACCGGACTCACCGATCAGCGCGACGACGTCGTCCCAGTTGCCTTCCAGGGTCTTCTCCCATGCTCGGACCGTACGCACGTAGTGCTCGCGCAGGGCGTGGACGTCGCGGATCTCGAACCCTGCGGCCTCCAGACGCCCGAGCGTGCGGCTCAACGGCCGCATCGTCATGTCGGGGGCGATATAGCGCTCGATGAACGCGCCGCCGCCGGGCGCCACGGCGCCGCGGGACATCTGCTGCAGGACCAGCCGTCCGGTGGGCTTGAGCATCCGGAACAGCGTCCGCGTGTACTCGGGGTAGTTCTCCTCGCCGACGTGTTCACCCATCTCGATGGACGCGACCGCGTCGAACGGTTCGCTTGCCAGCTCGCGATAGTCCTGACGGCGGACCTCGACGCGATCCTCCAGATCGTGCTGGACGAGGCGGCCGCGGACGTGCTGCAGCTGTTCCGCCGACAGGGTGATCCCGACGGCATGGACCCCGTGGTGTTTCGCCGCGTGGACCAGGAGCGAGCCCCAGCCGCAGCCGACGTCGAGCAGCCGCATCCCCGGGCGCAGGCCGAGCTTGCGGCAGATCAGTTCGAGTTTGTCCCATTGGGCCTGCTCGACGCCGTAGCCGTCCTCGTCGGAGGTCCAGTATCCGGACGAGTAGGCCATCGATTCGTCGAGCAGCAGCTGGTAGAAGGCGTTGCCCAGGTCGTAGTGGTGCGCGATCGCGGACTTGTCGCGGAGCAGCGTGTGCAGTTTCCCGGACAGCCGGGCCTCCTCGGCGGGCGGTTCGGGCGGAGGCCCGACGACGCCGAGGCGTACCGCGATCCGCAGCGCCTCGGCCCATTCGCGCGGGCCCAGCCTGGCGCCGCGCAGGGCACCCGATCGGGTCAGCGCCCAGATCCGGCGGAATCCGTCGGCGAGGTCGCCTTCGACATCGAGATCACCGGAGACGTAGGCCCTCGCCAGCCCCAATTCGCCGGGGGCGTAGAGGAGACGGCGGAGCGCACGCCGGTTTCGGAGTACCACGGTCGGGGCATCCGGCGGACCGGCGCGTACGCCATCCCAGGTACGGAGACCGACCGGCAGGGAGCAACCGAGGAGCCGCTCGACGAACGGGGCTAGGCGGGACGCGGGACTGTTCGGCATAGTCGTCATTCGCTCCCGGACCGGAAAGGGATGGGTCGGATGTGGCACCGGTTCACGCGATCCAATCCTCGCCCGATCCGGCTCCGAATGCCTCACGTGCACACCAAGGGTCAACGCATCGGAGTCATCGGCAGCGGCGTCGCCGGTCTCACGGCGGCCTATCTGCTCCAACGCCGCTACGAAGTGCTGCTGTTCGAAGCCGACGACAGGCTGGGCGGGCACGCGCACACCCACGACGTCCCGAGCGCGCACGGCGGCACCGTCGGCGTCGACTCCGGGTTCATCGTGCACAACGAGCGCACGTATCCGAACCTGCTCCGCCTGTTCGCCGAACTGGGCGTCGCCACCCGCGACGCGGAGATGTCGATGAGCATCCGCTGCGACGGCTGCGGCCTCCAATACGCCGGGGCGAAGGGTATGAAGGGCCTGTTCGCCCAGCCGCGCAACGTCACCCGGGGGCGCTATCTGCGGATGCTCGCCGACGTCAAGCGCTTCCATCGGCACGCGAAGCGCGTCCTCGAAGCGCCCGAGGCCGGAGACGTCACGCTCGGCGCGTTCCTCGCGATCGGCGGGTACTCGAAGTACTTCGTCGACCACTTCATGCTCCCGGTCGTCTCGACCGTCTGGTCGGCCGACCGGACCGACACGCTCCGCTACCCGGCGCGCTATCTGTTCGAGTTCCTGCGCAACCACGGGATGCTGTCGGTCGGCGGGTCCCCGCGCTGGCGCACCGTCGACGGCGGCTCCCGCGAATACGTCGAGCGGGCCGCCAAGCAGCTGACCGCCGTGCACCTGTCGACGCCGGTCCGCTCGGTCAAACGCACCGCGCGGGGGATCGAGGTCCGCGACGACGCCGACACGCGGCACAAGCTCGACAAAGTCGTCCTGGCCACGCACGCGGACCAGGCGCTGAAGCTGCTCGCGTCGCCGACCGAGGCCGAACGTGCCGTCCTCGGCTCGTTCCGGTACTCCAGCAACGAAGCGTGGTTGCACACCGACACCGGCGTGCTCCCGACGGCGGAATCGGCGCGGGCGGGCTGGAACTACGCCACTCCGTTCTGCGGCGCCGGCCACGGCGCGGTCCAGGTGTCCTACGACATGAACCGCCTGATGCGGCTCGACGAGCCGACCGGCTACGTCGTCACGCTCAACCCACGCACCGCCCCCGACACCGGTTCGGTGCTGGCCAAGATGACCTACGAACACCCCGTCTACACGCCGGAATCCGTGGCCGCCCAGCGTCGTCTTCCCGAACTCGGCGACGACATGGTCACCTTCGCCGGGGCGTATCACGGCTGGGGGTTCCACGAGGACGGCTGCGCTTCCGGTGTCCGCGCGGCCGAGAACTTCGGGGTGCGCTGGTGACCGTCATGGCCGTGCTCTACGACTCCACGGTGGCGCATGTCCGGCGCCTCGATCCGCCGCTCTCGTTCGCCCATCGCGTCTATCTGTGGTTCGTCGACCTCGACGTGCCGCCGAAGCTGCCGTGGTGGCTGCGCCCCTTCGCCCGCTTCGACTCACGAGACCACTTCGCGCCCGAGGACGCCTCCAGCATCCGGTCCAAATTGGACCGTTGGCTCGCGGCTCGCGACGTCGACCTCGACGGCGGCCGGGTGCTGATGCTCGCCGGCGCGCGGATGTTCGGCCACAACTTCAACCCCATCACCTTGTACTGGTGCCACCGGCCCGACGGGGAACTCGAATGCGTGGTCGCCGAGGTCCACAACACCTACGGCGGTCGGCACGCGTACCTCCTGCGCCCCGACGAGTCCGGGAACGCCTTCGCGGACAAGGAGTTCTACGTCTCGCCGTTCCAGTCGATGGACGGCGAGTACCGGATGGAGGTGCCAAGGCCGGAGTCACTGCTCTCGGTCAAGATCGCCCTCCGCCAGGACGGGAAGACACCGCTGACGGCGTCGCTGCGCGGGGTGCGGCGACCGGCCACCGCCAAGTGGCTGGCGCATATGCTGCTCACCCGTCCGCTCATGCCGCACCGGGTCTCCGCGCTGATCCGGCGGCACGGGGTCACACTGTGGTTGAAGAAGGCGCCGATCACCCGGCGGACGCCGCAGACGGCCGGAGGCACCCTTGATGGATGAATCGGCACGCCCGCGCCGGATGGCGCCCGTCCCCGGGGACGGCGAACCGGCCGGTCCGACGGCCGAGGATCTGCTCGTCCGGGTCGCGAAGGGCGACGAGCGGGCCTTCGACGCCTTGTACGACAAACTCGCCGGCCCGGTCCTCGGACTGGTGCGGCGGATCCTGCGTGACTCCGCGCAGTCGGAAGAGGTCACCCAGGAGGTCATGGTGGAGCTGTGGCGCACGGCCACGCGCTATTCCCCGGAGCGGGGGAGCGCGCTGAACTGGGCCATGACGCTCGCGCACCGCCGTGCCGTCGACCGCGTCCGCTCGGCACGCGCGAGTTCGGATCGCGAGGTCAAGGCGACCTTCGAGGCCGCCCGCGCCCGGCCCTTCGACGAGGTGGCCGAGGCCGTCGCGGCCCGCTGGGAACGGTCGCAGGTGCGCCGCTGTCTCACGACCTTGACCGAGCTGCAACGGGAATCCGTGCTGCTCGCCTACTACCAGGGCTATACCTATCGCGAGGTCTCAGAAGTGCTCCAGACTCCGCACGGGACCATCAAGACCCGGCTCCGGGACGGCCTGATCAGGCTCCGGGACTGTTTGGGGGTGACGGCATGACGATGCCCGAAATGCACACGCTCACCGGCGCATACGCCGTCGACGCGCTGTCCGAAGTGGAGCGTGCCCAGTTCCAGCGGCACCTCGCGGAGTGCGCTTCGTGCGCTCAAGAGGTCCTCGAATTGCAGATGACCGCGACCCGCCTCGGTGCCGCGCTGGCCGAAGACCCGCCGCCCGAACTCAAGCGCCGGGTGCTCGCGGAGGCGATGGCGACCAGGCAGCAGCCGCCGAAGACGCGCTTCGAGACCGGGGAGCGCGTCAAGGGCCGCCGCCGCGCCCCTCGCTGGGCGATCGCGGCCGCCGCGGCGGCGATCGTCGGGCTGGCGGGCACCGCCGTGTTCGGCGGCATCGCCTACGACAACCACACCCGGCTGACCGCCGCGCGTGAACAGGCGGCGCAGTACGCGGCGCGGTACGCGCCCGTCGCCGAGGTGCTTTCGGCGGCCGATCTCCGGACCGGGCACGCCGAAGCGACCGGCGGGGGCGGCGGGACCGTGATGATGTCGCGCTCGAAGGACAAACTCGTCTTCATGGCGGCACAGCTGCCGAAGAACGAACCGGGCCGGACGTATCAGGCGTGGCTGATGTTCCCGGGCACCGCGCCCAAGCCCGCCGGGCTCATTCCCGGTGGTCAGGACGGTGCGCTGCTGGTCGCCGACGAACTCGGCGGGGCCGAGAAGTTCGCGCTCAGCGTCGAACAGGACGGCGGATCACCGACCGGAACGCCGTCGAAGGACGTCGTCTTGGTCATGTCCATGCCCACTTGATCTCCGCTCTTACCAGGCCGCCGTTCGCCGCCGCGACCGGGCCTCGCTCTTGCGCCCGCGAACATGTTGTGGCAAAACACCTTTGCGACACACGGCGTGGCTACTGGATTCGAGCCAGCCTGGTGCATACCGTCCTGCTTCAACGTCGGCAGTTGACATAACTCTCAATCTGAACTTCAGCTCGAGGGTTCGGCCCAGGCTCAGCGACCGGCGGGCAGCACGAGCACACACGATCAGGAAGGCGGCTCCGATGACGCCCCCGCACAACTACCTTGCGGTGATCAAGGTCGTCGGTATCGGCGGCGGCGGAGTGAACGCCGTGAACCGCATGATCGAGGTCGGCCTCAAGGGCGTCGAGTTCATCGCGGTGAACACCGACGCGCAGGCACTGCTCATGTCCGACGCCGACGTCAAGCTCGACATCGGCCGGGAACTGACCCGCGGCCTCGGTGCCGGCGCCGCCCCCGAAGTGGGGCAGAAGGCCGCCGAGGACCACCGCGAAGAGATCGAAGAGGTCATCAAGGGCGCCGACATGGTGTTCGTGACCGCGGGTGAAGGCGGTGGCACCGGCACCGGTGGCGCGCCCGTCGTCGCCCAGATCGCCCGCAAACTCGGCGCGCTGACCATCGGCGTCGTCACCCGCCCGTTCACCTTCGAGGGCAAGCGCCGCAGCAAGCAGGCCGAAGACGGCATCCAGCAGCTGCGCAACGAATGCGACACCCTCATCGTCATCCCGAACGACCGGCTGCTCCAGCTGGGCGACATCGGCGTCTCGCTGATGGACGCCTTCCGCTCGGCGGACGAGGTGCTGCTTTCGGGTGTCCAGGGCATCACCGACCTGATCACCACGCCGGGTCTGATCAACCTGGACTTCGCCGACGTCAAGAGCGTCATGTCCGGTGCGGGTTCCGCGCTGATGGGCATCGGCTCGGCGCGCGGTGAAGGCCGGGCGATCCAGGCCGCGGAGAAGGCGATCAACTCGCCGCTGCTGGAAGCGTCGATGGACGGGGCCCACGGCGCACTGCTGTCGATCGCGGGCGGGTCGGACCTCGGCCTGTTCGAGATCAACGAAGCCGCGTCGCTGGTGCAGGAATCCGCGCACCCCGACGCCAACATCATCTTCGGGACGATCATCGACGACTCGCTCGGCGACGAGGTCCGGGTCACCGTGATCGCGGCCGGTTTCGACGCCGGCACCCCGACCCACAAGAAGCTCGACCCGTCGACCTTCGGCTCCCGCTCCAACTCGTCGACCGCGTCCGCGCAGGCCGGCCAGGTCAACGGCGGCGGGGCGACTCCGGTGCAAAGCCCGCCTTCGGGTGCCACGCCGGTGCCGTCGACCGGTTCGAACGGCTACCCGGTCGCGCCGCCGCGCACGCACACGCCGATGCCGTCCTCCCGCAACGAAGGCAACGGATCGCTGAGCGGCGGACTTCCGCAGCCCGGCGGCGGCTCGCGCGGCTACTCGCCGATCGGGTCGAACTCGACCCACGGCAGCCTGCCCGGCCGCGCCACCCCGGTGCACGACGACCCTTCGGACGACGAGGTCGACGTGCCGCCGTTCATGCGGCGCTAGTTCGCCAGTACGTTCCGTGAAGGCCTCCTTGACTACAGTCGAGGGGGCCTTCACTCAGGTCTAGGAGGAAACGCGTGCGCGTACGGCGGATTGTCACGACAAGGGCGGGCGGGGCCTCCCGGCCGCCTTTCGACACCTTCAACCTCGGTGATCACGTCGGTGACGACGCGGGTGACGTCTACGCCAACCGCAAACGTCTCGCCACCGAACTCGGCCTCGCCGAGGACAGGCTGGCGTGGATGGAACAGGTCCACGGCCGCACCGCCACCGTCGTCGACGGTTCCGAAACCTCCGCCGCCGAAGCGACCGACGCACTCGTGACGGCCGAGCCCGGTCTCGCGCTCGTGGTGCTCGTCGCCGACTGCGTTCCCCTGATGCTCGCCGACGTCGAAGCCGGTGTCGTCGCCGCCGTCCACGCGGGCCGTGTCGGCGCCAGGGTCGGCGTCGTCCCCGCCGCGATCGAGGCGATGCGTTCGCTCGGCGCCGAACCGGCCAGGATCGAAGGGCTGCTCGGCCCCGCTATTTGCGGCGACTGCTACGAAGTCCCCGCCGCCATGGCCGCCGACGTCGAAAAACACGTGCCGGGCAGTGCCTGCAAAACCCGCAAGGGCACGCCGGGGCTCGACCTGCGCGCCGGTCTCTGGCGGCAACTGGCCGACCTCGGCGTCGGCAAGATCGGCGTGGATCCGCGCTGCACCAACGAAGACAAGACACTCTTCAGCTTCCGCCGCGACGGCACCACCGGCCGGATCGCGGGGATCACCTGGCTGGACGCGTCGTGAGTGACACCCGCCGGGAGGAATTGGCCGCGTCCCTTGCCGAAGTGGAAGAGCGGATCGGTGCCGCGTGCAAGGCTGCCGGCCGGACGCGCGACGAGGTCAAGCTGCTCGCGGTCACCAAGACCTTCCCGGCGCTCGACGCCGCGCTGCTCGCCGACCTCGGCGCGCTCGACCTCGCCGAGAACCGCGATCAGGAGGCGGGCGCGAAGGCCGAAGAGGTCGCCGGTCTCCGTCCCGACGCCCGGATCCGCTGGCATATGGTCGGAAGCCTGCAACGGAACAAGGCCAAATCGGTCGTGCGCTGGGCGGACGAGATCCAGTCCGTCGACTCCGGACGCCTCGCCGACGCGCTCGCGAAGGCGACCAGGTCGGCCCTCGATTCCGGGCAACGCGAGCACCCGTTGGACGTCCTCATTCAAGTAAGTCTCGATGACGATCCGAACCGCGGGGGCATTCGGTTGAGCGAGTTACGCCAATTGGCGGAGCGGATAGCCCATGTGGGTGATCTTCGCCTCCGAGGGCTTATGGCCGTGGCTCCGCTGGGTATTGATCCCGCTGAGGCGTTCGAGGAACTCGCTCGCGCGTCGGAGAGTCTTCGGGAAGAGCACCCAAAAGCCCGTGAGATCTCCGCCGGAATGAGCAATGATCTCGAGCAGGCTATCGCGCACGGCTCGACCTGTGTGCGTGTCGGAACCGCGTTGCTCGGTGGACGCGGTTTAGCCTCGCCCTAGGGAATACCGTCTCGTCGTTACGGGGAGTGGCGGCGAGGGCGGGGGAGTACGGTGCGGGACGCGGCTAAGGCTAGGGAGAGGCATGAGCGCGCTGCAGAAGCTGAAGGCCTACTTCGGGATGGTGCCCGCGGACGAAGACGGCTATGACGTCGAGGATGACTACCGGCGAGGCTACGCCTCAAAGGAATACGCCGACGATGAGTACGACTACGACGATGAGCCGCCGGCCCGGTCACGGGGTGGACGTTACCGGGACGTCGATGACACTTATGACGAGCCCGCGCCGCGGCCTCGGTCACGCTCCGTGCCCAGCCCGGAGCCTGCGGTCCACGGGGCACTGGCGATCGACCGCCAGCCGGAGCCGGTCGCGCGGCTGCGGCCGGTCACCGAGCCGGTCCGGGCCGCGGTGCGTGACCCGTTGAGCCGGATCACGACGCTGCACCCGACGAGCTACGCCGAAGCGCGGGCGATCGGGGAGCACTACCGGGAGGGCATCCCGGTGATCATGAACCTCACGGAGATGGAGAACGCGGACGCGAAGCGTCTCGTCGACTTCGCCGCGGGGCTCGCTTTCGCGTTGCGCGGATCGATGGACAAGGTCACCAACAAGGTGTTCCTTCTCTCACCGCCCGATGTGGACGTCACCGCGGAGGACCGTCGGCGGATTGCCGAAGGCGGATTATTCCTGCGCGGCTGATCACCCGGTGACCGCTGAACGCAGCCGGATGTGATTTTGTCGACTCATCGGCATCTGGAGCCCGTCAACTGCGTGTTTTGACGCGAGGCATGGCAGAGTGGTTACGTGAATGCTGTGTTGCTGGTCGTCTGGTACGTGCTGTTCGCTTTCTGGCTCCTGCTGACGGCACGGATCGTCGTCGAGCTCGTGCGTGCTTTCGCTCGCGAGTGGCGTCCTGCCGGAGGGGTTGCGGTAACGCTCGAGACCATCTACACAGTGACCGACCCACCGGTTCGTCTGTTCAGACGAATCATCCCGACCGTACGAATCGGCGGCGTCGGACTGGACTTATCGATTATGGTGCTGCTGTTGGTTGTGTTCTTCGCGATGCAGCTGGCAACGCCAGGGTGATTTTCGGGGAAGCCCCGGTGGACCTGCAGGCCATGGAGTGCGTGAGGTGATCTGATGTCGTTGACCCCCGCTGACGTGCATAACGTCGCGTTCAGCAAGCCGCCCATTGGCAAAAGGGGCTACAACGAGGACGAGGTGGACGCGTTCCTCGACCTGGTGGAGACCGAGCTTGCCCGGTTGATCGAGGACAACAACGAGCTGCGGCAGCAGGTCGAGCAGCTCGACAACGAGCTCGAGACCACCCGTGGTGAGCTCGAGAACGCCAAGGCCGGCGCCGTCGGCCCGCCGCCACAGGTACGCGACGAGCCGTCGCGCCGCCTGGCGCCGGTGCCGCCGCCGCAGTCGGCGATGGAGCAGACCCAGGCCCATTCGATGGTGCCGGACAACGGGGAGCCCAACGTCCAGGCCGCGAAGGTGCTCGGGCTGGCACAGGAAATGGCCGACCGGCTCACCGCCGAGGCCAAGACCGAGTCGGACGGCATGCTCGCCGAAGCCCGGACCAAGTCCGAGCAGCTGCTGTCGGACGCGCGATCCAAGTCGGACTCGATGGTGAACGAGGCACGCACGCGTGCCGAGACCATGCTGAACGACGCGCGAACCCGTGCCGAGACCTTGGAGCGCCAGGCGCGCGACAAGGCGACGACCATGGAGCGCGAAGCTCAGCGCAAGTACACCGAGACCATGAACAACATGAACGCGGAGAAGGGCTCGCTGGGCAAGAAGATCGAAGAGCTGCGCACGATCGAGCGGGAGTACCGCACGAGGCTGCGCGGGTTCCTCGAGTCCCAGCTGCGTGAGCTCGACGACCGCGGTTCGGCCGCTCCCGCCTCGGCGTCCTCGTCGAACTCGGGGCAGTCGTCGTCCTCCGGTGGCGGACAGGGTTACTCGTTCGGTCCTCGGGCCGAAGCGGGCTGATCTCTGCCCGGTTTGTTTCTACACAGTGGAACGGCCTCGGCACTCTCCGGAGGGTCGGGGCCGTTTCGCTTGGCTCCCGTGTTGTAATTCACCGTGCTCTACATCGTCCTGGTACTGGTACTGGCGGCTCTGGGGCTGCTCGTCGCGGCGCTCATCACCGCGAACTCCCTGTGGGCTTGGATCTCCATCGGTCTCTCCGTCGTCGCGGGGTTGCTGCTCCTCTTCGACCTGTTGCGCCGCCGGAAGAAGCGTGCGGCCGATGCCCCCGCCGAAGAAGCGGCGGAAGACTCGGCCGAAGACGCCTCTGACGACGAGTCCGCCGAGGGTGAGGAAAAGAAACCCGAGGACGTCGAGCAGACCGCCTTGATGCCGGCCGCCGGTGAGCTGGGAGACGCTGAAGAGGCTGAGGAGCCGCAGCGCACCGGTGACCCCGGCGAGGAGGACAGCGACCCCGAGGACGTGGCGGTCGTCTCCGAACTCGAGACCGAGGTCGTCGTCGTCGACGAGTACCCGCGCTATCACGTGACGTCGTGCACGTGGCTCGAAACACGGGACACGATCCCGCTCGGTATCGGCGAGGCGCGGCAGCTCGGGTTCACCCCGTGCGCGCTGTGCACACCCGACGCCGAGATCGCCGGGCAGCACCGCGAAAAGGCTTAGAGCTTCTGAGCCGCTTCGCCGACCGCCACGACGTCGGCGGCGATCATGTCGAGCACCAGCCGCTGTTCCTCGTCCGCGTCCCGTGGCACCCGGATCTCCGCCGCCTCTTCCGTCCCGAGCGTGCGGGCGGCTTCGTCGACAGCGTCCGCCGCTCCGGCTGATCCCGGCCGCAGCAAGAGCGATGACGCGGTGACGGACAGGCCGCGCAAGGCTTCGGCGGCGTTCTCCAGCGCGTCCCGCTGGCCGGGTGCGGGTTCCTTCGTGCCCGGCTCCGCAGAGCGAAGGCCGTGGTGTGCGACGGCGACGGCACGGAACTCGCGGCCGAGCGTCCGCGGGTCGACGTCCTCGCCGCGCAGTTTCCGCCCCACCGAGCCGAGCAGCGCGCGAGTGGCGCCGACCGCGCTCTCGAACCGTTCCACCGGGCCGGGTTTCGGCACGCCGGGGATCGCGGCGAAACCGAACAGCAGGGCGATGGCACCGGCGAGGACCATCAGAAGCAAGTACTCGACGAGGACGTAACGCGGGTCGAGATGTCTGGTGGTCGCGTTCATGCCGACCGACATCAGGACCATGCAGCCGTTGAACACCGCCGGCCGGGTCCGCATGAACGAGAACCCGCCGAGCAGTGCGACGAGCCCGATCGGCAGCAGAAACCCTTGCGGCAGAAGCCAAAGAACGAGCGTGAGCACGACAGCGCCGCCGAGAGAGCCGCCGATCCGCTGCCAGGCCTTGCCGAGACTGTCCCGCCATTCCGGTTGCATGATGGCGAAAGTGCCGAGCAGGAACGACACGGTGAGCGGGTCGCCGGGCCGGAAACTCGCGACCACCAGTGCCAGCCCGACGCCGAGCCCGCAGCGGAGCGCGTGCCGGAACTGCGCCGACTGCCAGGAAAACGCGCCGCTCAGCTCGATCCGGCGTAACTCCTTCCGGAGTCCTTTCGGAACGTCCATACGCGACTCGTCGCGTTCGACCGCCGCGGCCCGGATGGTTTCGAGAGCGTCCCAGAGCCTTTCGACGAGCCTCGCCGTGGCGCCGGGAAGTCCGACGGGTTCCTTGCGCCGCACCGGTTCGACCTCGTCCGGTGCCGTCGTGTTCCGGACGGCCTCGGCGAGTCTGGCGGCTTCTTCCTTGGCGGCGCTGAGCGTTTCGCCGATTTCTTCGCTGTTCAGTCGGTTCCGCCGGGTCTCCAGTAACCCGGCGACCGCGCGATACCGGAACATGCCGCCGAGAACCCTGCTGGTCCAGCGATGGGGCCGATCCGCGAGCCAGAGCCTCGCCGCCCGTTCCTGCGTTTCGGGCGAACCCGTCGCGAGCGCGTCGGCCAGCGCGTCACGGGTCGGTTTGGCCGGATCCTTCGCGCCCATCAAGACCCGCAACAGCACCACGACCCCCACCGCGAGCGCGGGCGCACCCAAGATTTGCCCCGCCGACGCCGTCCCCGTCAACTGGAAGCCGTACCCGAACAGCGACGCCATCCCGAGCCCGAGGCCGACCGTCACGAACCGCGCCCCGAGTACCGGCAACAGCCCGGCGACGACCACGATCACCACCAGCAGCCCGATCGCCGCCCACTGCGACACCGCCCCCAGCAACCGCGGCACGCCGACCGCGAGGATCAGCGAGGGCGCGAACCACGCCAACAGCCGCAGATCCGCCCAAAGCGGCCCGCCGACCGCCGCCATGAGACAGAAGAGCGCGGTGAGGGCCGCCAGAACGGCCGCGTTGCCCAGTCCCAGCAGGAACCCCAGCCCACTGACCCCGCCGAGGACCACCAGCAGGACGACGAGGAGTCCGGGCCCTTTCATGGGGCCTCGAAGATCGACATATCCGTCAACCTAGAGGCGACGGCGGGGATGGCAACTCGGGCCCTGGGTGTGGGGGTGGGTGGTCGTGAGTGCAATTCGTGTTCTGAGGCTATCTAGTGTTTATGGCGCCTTCGTGTCCTTAAGTGCTTCGCCGCTTTAACGCTCCTTCGCGGCTGCTATTTCAGCTATTTTCGTCGTTGGGCCGTTCGAGCTAGCGCAGATGTTCGATTCGGAGTAATGTCAGTGCCGTGGCCAGCGACGATGCAGCTCAGAGGGCGTCCACCGAGTGGTGGCGCGTCGATACCGCGACGCTGCACGCCCGCAAACAAGAACTCGAAATCATCAAGCGACAGGCGGATGCGGAACAGAACGCGATCCTGGCGGAAATCAATTCCCGCGGCGTGCGCGGATGCAGCGGTCATTCGACGTTGGCGGCGCTGATCTTCGAGGACTTCCACGTGACGGACAAGGAAGCCAGTGCCCGCGCCGACCGCGTCCTCGCCCTGCACCCCGGCGTCGAGGTCGGCGGCGGCACCGTGCCACCCCTGGCACCCTTGACCGCTCGAGCCGCCGCCGAGGGCGCGATCGGCGGCTCGCAGATCGACGCCATCATCCGCACCCTCGCCCGCATCCCCTCCACCGTCCCCGACGAAGACA
>NZ_QHHW01000001.1:0-320 GCF_003947325.1 Amycolatopsis sp. WAC 01375 | reverse complement strand
AGGCCCTTGGCGTCGTAACGCTTCCCGACGACGTGGTACTGCAGGATCGGGGCGAGCTGGTCCGGCTTGCCCGCCAGTTCGGCGAACTTGGCGTCACCGAGTGCGGCGAAGGCCGGGTCCGCGGGGGCGAAGACGGTGATGGCCTGCTGGCTGTTGAGGGTGTCGACCAGGTTGGTGGCCTTGACCGCGGCGACCAGCTTGGTCAGCAGCGGGTTGGTCGACGCGGCGCTGGCGACGGGCTGCGGGCCCATCGAGTCCAGCGAACCCGGCGCGCTGCCCTGCGGCAACTGCGAACACGCCGGGCCGAACACGTCGGCGTT
>NZ_QHHW01000059.1:0-160657 GCF_003947325.1 Amycolatopsis sp. WAC 01375 | reverse complement strand
GTCCGTGACGGCACGGGCGGATGCGGCCGAGTACGACCCCGGTACGAGGCCGATCCGTCCGCACCGCCAGGAACCACCTGGATCACGAAGCCCATCGAACCGACTTACCGGACACGGCCTAGAGTGATGAGCGTGGCAGGACGGATTCGGGACAGCGACATCGCGGAGGTGCGCGAGCGCAACCGGATCGACGAGGTCATCGCGGATTACGTGGCCCTCCGCAACGCCGGCGGTGGCAGCCTGAAAGGGCTTTGCCCGTTCCACAACGAGAAGACCCCGTCGTTCAACGTGCGCCCCTCCCACGGCACCTTCCACTGCTTCGGCTGCGGTGAAGGCGGTGACGTGATCAAGTTCATCCAGAAGATGGACCTGATCTCGTTCGTCGAAGCCGTCGAGCGGCTCGCGGATCGCGCGGGGTTCCGGCTGACCTACGAAGGCGGCGGCGGAAGCGTCCAGCGTGATCGCGGCACCCGCGCCCGGCTGATCGAAGCGCACCGCGCGGCCCAGGAGTTCTACGCCGAGCAGCTGCTCACCCCGGACGCGCGCGCGGCGAGGGACTTCCTGTCCGAACGGGGTTTCGACGCCGCCGCCGCGCAGACGTTCGGCTGCGGATATGCGCCGGCCGGCTGGGACAAGCTCACCAAACATCTGCTCAACCGCGGGTTCGAGGTCAAGGAACTGCTCACCGCCGGGCTGGCCAAGGAAGGCCAGCGCGGGCCGATGGACCGGTTCAACCGGCGGCTGCTCTGGCCCATCCGCGACGTCGGCAACGAGGTGGTCGGGTTCGGCGCGCGGCGCCTGTACGACGACGACCGTGTCTCGGCGAAGTACCTGAACACCGCGGAATCGCCGATCTACAAGAAGTCGCAGGTCATGTTCGGCCTCGATCTGGCCAAACGCGAGATCGCGAAGCGGCACCAGGTCGTCGTCGTCGAGGGCTACACCGACGTGATGGCGATGCACGCCGCCGGAGTGCCGACGGCCGTGGCGTCGTCGGGTACGGCGTTCGGCGAGGACCACATGAAGGTCCTCCGGCGGCTGATGATGGACGACGACGCCTTCCGCGGCGAAGTGATCTTCACCTTCGACGGTGACGAAGCCGGCCAGAAGGCGGCGTTGAAGGCCTTCGAGGGCGACCAGACCTTCGCCGGGCAGACCTACATCGCGGTCGCCCCCGACGGCATGGACCCCTGCGAACTGCGGCTCGCCAAGGGCGACACCGCCGTGCGAGACCTGGTCGCGCGGCGGATCCCGCTGTTCGAATTCGCGATCAAGAGCATGCTCAAGGGCTTCGACCTCGACTCCGTCGACGGACAGGTCGCGGCGCTGCAGAAGACCGTTCCGATGGTCGCGGGCATCAAGGACCGCGCGAGCCGCGACGGCTACGCGTCGAAACTCGCCTGGTGGGTCGGCTGGCAGGACGCGGCGCAGGTGGTGAACCGGGTCCGCGGCAGCGCGGGTGCCATGGCGAAACGCTCCACGACGATCGAGGTCCGGCGGCCCGCCGCCGGGGCCACGGCCACCGTCGAGGAGGACCTGCCACGGCCCGCGCCCGGCGATCCGCGGTTCATCGCTCAGCGTGAGGCGCTCAAAGCGGCCCTGCAGCAGCCGATGCTCGCCGGGGCGGAGTACGACGCGCTCCCCGAGGACGCGTTCACCCATCCGGTTTACGTCGCCATCCACAAGGCGCTGCTGTCCGCCGGGGGAGCGGGTTCCGGGCTGACCGGGCCCGCCCTGCTCGACGCGGCCGTCCCGCACTGTCCGCAAGGTTCGGTGCGGCGAGTGCTCAGCGAACTTTCGGTGGAACCGTTGCGCGCCAAGGGCGAGGTCGACTCACGCTACATCTCCGCACAGCTCGCGGCGGTGCAGGAAAGCCTGGTCGCCCGCCAGATCAACGAGATCAAGTCGAAGCTCCAGCGGCTTTCGCCGGTCGAGGCGCCGGACGACTACCGCGCGCTGTTCGGCGACCTCGTCGCGCTCGAGCAGTACCGGAAGGCGCTGAAGGAACAGGCCATCGGCGGATTGGACTGAGCATGGGCTGGCTGCGTCACCTGCTGGGTGACCGTGTCCCGGCGGATTTCGACGGCACGCTGGACGACGGCGAGCACGTCGTCGGGAGCGCGGCCGTCGAGGGCGGCGGATACCTGCTGGTGACGGCGCTGGGGCTGTGGGTCCCGGGGCCGCGCCGGGTCGGCTGGCATCTGGTCGGCAAGGCCGCGTGGTCCGACGGGGTGCTGACCCTGACCGAGTCCGACGAGACCGGGACCGCGGGGAAGGCCGTGCTGCTGGCCGACAAGACCCCGGTCCGGTTCCGGCTCGCCCGGCCGGGCAAGGTCCCGCTCCTGGTGCGGCAGCGGGTCGACGGCTCGGTCCGCGGGCGGCACCGCAAGGACTTCGGCACCGGCGGAGCATGGTTCGTCGAGCGCAAGGTCCCAGGCCAGGACGGCACGGTGCTGCAGGTGCGGCCCGATCCGGGCACGGATGCCGACGTGGTCAAGGCGATCGCCGAGGAAGCGGCCGAGAAACTGGCGAAGCCCCACGGCTAGCAGTACGCTTGTACTGTATCGCTGGGAGGCGCCATGTGGGATCCGGTCAAGTACCTCGACTACGCCGACCTCCGGGCCCGGCCGTTCCATGACCTCGTCGGGCGGATCACGGCGGGGAAACCGCGCCGGGTCGCCGACCTCGGCTGCGGACCCGGCAACCTGACCGCGGGCCTGGCGGAACGCTGGCCGGACGCGATCATCGAGGCGAGCGACAGTTCACCCGAAATGGTCGAAGCCGCACGCTCACGCGGCGTCGACGCGCGAGTGCTCGACGTCAACGACTGGGTGCCCGAACCGGACACCGACGTGGTCATCTCGAACGCCGTGCTCCAGTGGGTCCCGGAGCACCGTGACCTGCTCCGCCGCTGGGTGGGCCTCCTGCCGTCCGGGGCGACGCTCGCGTTCCAGGTCCCCGGCAACTTCGACGCCCCGTCGCACGCCCTGGTCCGCGCCCTCGCGCGCACCGAGGAGTGGGCTCCGCGCCTCGCCGACGTCGTCCTGCGGGAGAACGAGGCCGTCGACAGCCCACTCGGCTACGGGAACCTGCTCGCCGACGCCGGCTGCGCCGTCGACGCCTGGGAGACGACGTATCTGCAGCGGCTGGCGGGTGAGGACGCCGTACTCGAATGGATCACCGGCACCTCGCTGCTGCCGGTCAAGGAGGCCCTCGCCGGAGCCGAATGGGACCACTTCCGCGCGCAGATCGCCCGCGAACTGGACAAGGCCTACCCGCCGCGCCCCGACGGGACCACCTGGTTCGAGTTCCGGCGCGTCTTCGTGGTCGCCACGGTGGGCTGACCTCCCTGTATACGAAAGGGCCCTTGACCGCGTCTCAGGCGGTGAAGGGCCCTTTCGGCACGTCTCGGGTGCGGTCAGCGCTGAGGCCGCCCGAACCGCTCACCGACCTTGGCGCGAGCGACCCCGGCGGCGCCCTGCACCATGGGGTGGTCAGCGATCTTGCGGTACGTCCGCACGATCTGCTCGTACCGTCCCCGGCCGGCCTTCGCGCCCAATACGTAGCCCGCGGCCGCACCCAGCAGGAACATCTTCATCCGAGTCCACGCCTCCTTCGATCTTGCTCCGGCTGCCATTGTCCCTCAAAACGCGAGCTTGACGAGGTGGCCGGAGAAAGTGGGGGTGGGTGCGCGGCCGACGGAGGGCATGGGCTAAAGTTCTCTCATCGGTCGGAGCGATCCGGCCGGTACGGAGCACGATCCCCTGTAGCTCAACTGGCAGAGCATTCGGCTGTTAACCGGAGGGTTCTTGGTTCGAGTCCAAGCGGGGGAGCACAAGCCCAGGCCACGCGGCCTGGGCTTCTTCGTTTTCGGGGTACCAGGGGCGATTTGGTGTCGATTCTGACGCAGTCCCGTGCCCGCACTGATGTGTCGCTGATGTAGCGATATCGGCCTCCGGGTGGGGCGACTGTACGTTTTTGGTACCCGGCAGCGCCGTGAACGCCTGCTCGGCCGACCAGCCGCGCAACAACATCGACATTCCTTTGGCCGGTCCGGCTCGACCGAGGGATCCTTCAGCTCCCTCGTGTGCGGTCATGATCTCTATCTCAGCGGGTCACGTGTGCGGGCTATCCGCGATAGCCGTCAGCCTTGACGGCCCCTGTCCGGTGTCTCCCCGAGCAAAGCGATATGACGCAACTGCGCCGGGGTGAAAGTCGAGCCAAGTTAGTGAGGGGTAAGGCAAGGGCGGACCTTCGTCGCGACACGCCACCTTTGCCTTGGCCCTCAATAGAGCTCGATGATCTCTTGTGCGGTCGCGTTGCCGGAGCGGACAGCGCCTTCCATGTAGCCGTTCCACCGGACGGCGTACTCGGCGCCGGCCCAGTGGATCCGGCCGATCGGTGGCCGCAGTATGTCGCCGTAGCCGGTCCACACGCCGGGTGCGAAGTGAGCTCCGTAGCAGCCGCGGGTGAACTCCTCGGCGCTCCAGTCCTTCTCCGTGTACGCGGTCGGCTCGGCCGCCTGCGGGCCGAGATGGCGGACGAAGGAGTCGACCACGGCCTGGCGGCGCTGGGTGTCGGGGAGTCGTTGCCAGCGGCGGGCGTCGCCGCCTTCGACGAAGCCGAGGAGGATGCCGATCTCGCCGCCTGGCGGAGAGACATCGAAGGTGACCTTGACCGGGCCGGTGTCGGACACGATCTGGCCGTTGAGTCCGTGCTTGCGCCAGAACGGGGTCGGGTATGCCGCGAAGGTCTTGGCGACGGTGCCGGCCGGGAGTTTCTGGGTGAGCTGGTCGCGCCAGGCCGGCAGCACCGGGTCGTACCGCAGGCGTCCGGCGAGCGTCGGTGGGAGGGCGACGATGACACGGTCGGCGGCGAAGTCCTCGCCGTTGCGGGTGGTGACCGTGACGGCGGTGGCGTCGTGGGCCACGGAGACGACCGGGCTGGACAGCCTGACGTCGAGGCCGTCGGCGAGCCGTTGGGCCACGAGGACCGAGCCACCCACGACGCGGTCCTGCTGGGCGCCGCGGTCGACGGCTAGGAGGGTTTCGAGGTCGGTGTTGCTGACCGCGTAGAAGAGCGCGTGCAGCAGGGAGAGGTCGTGGGCGTCGGTGGCGAAGATCGCTTCGATCGCGACTCTGAAGTAGGCTCTCCCGCTCGGTGTGCGCAGGGTACGGCGTACCCAGGTTTCCAAGGTCTGGCCGTCGAGCAGGCGCGCCTTCGGGTGCGCCCACGGCTGGGCGGGGTCGATGGTGCGGGCGAGCCTGCCGAACCGGGCCAAGCCCTGGGCGAGGTCGGCGAGCGCGACGGGGTTGAGCCTGGGGACGGTGCCTTTGGTGCCGCTGACGAGGGCGCGCTTGCCGCCGAGCCGGACAAGTACCTTGCCCTCGTCGTTCCAGGTGCGGAAGGTTTCCAGCCCGAGTTCGTCGATGAGCTCGTACATCCGGGAGTGTCCGTCGCCGATCCAGGTGCCGCCGAGTTCGATCGGGTGGCCCTTGATTTCACCGCCCTCGAGCCGGCCGCCGACCCGGTCACGGGCTTCGAATACCGCGACCTCGACTCCGCTCCGGCTGAGTTCCCGTGCGGCGGACAGCCCCGCCAGTCCAGCGCCGACGACCACGACCTTCATCATCCGCTCCTCAGTTCCGGAGATTCGGTCAAATGACCGAGTTGTCTCAGGCTAGGTGCGCCGCGCGTGCCTGGCAAGCGTTCGTGACAAAATCTCGGTCATCCGACCGAAAGGGGTGGTCATGCCGTACGTCGAGGCGGCGGTTCGCCGGCAGCAGTTCATCGCGGCCGCACGCACCGCGCTGGCCGCCCACGGCGTCGCCAAGACATCGGTGCGCGTGGTCGCCGCCGAGGCGGGGGCCCCGCTGGCCACCATGCAGTACGTCTTCCCATCCAAGGAGAAACTGCTCCGTGCCGTGATCGAGAGCGTCGTCGACGACATCGCCCAGGTCCTCGCCGAGTCCGCCGCTACCGATGGAGGGTTGGCGAACGCGATCCGACAGGGGCTCGACGCCTACTGGGGCAGGCTCGTCCGGAACGGGCGCGAACTGCAGCTGCTGCAGTACGAACTCACCATGTACGCCTTGCGCACCGCCGGCCACGAGGACCTCGCCCGGCACCAGTACGAGCGGTACGCCGCCGTCGTCGCCGACTGGTGCCGGCGCGCCGCCGAGGGCGCGGGCGAGACCGTCGTTGTTCCCTTCGACCACTTGGCGCGCATGATCGTCGCCGGCGTGGACGGCCTGACCCTGCAGTACGTCTGCGATCCTGACGACGCACGTGCCCGGGAAGGGCTGGAGTCGTTGATGGAGATGGCGAAAGGTCTGGCGGGGGTGTGACGACTGTCGGGCTCGCTCGCCGCCGGAGCACGTTTTCCCGGCGCGTCATCCCTCTCTGGTGCTGCTCGGCGTGTCGGTGGCGGCTCCAGGGAGCGCTTCCGACGACTTCGGCCGGTTCGTGAAACTGGAGACCCTCACCAAGCCCGGGTTCCGCTGTGACTCCGCGGACTACTTCGCCGACGCCCGATACCTGTCGTTCGCCGCTCGGGACCAAGCCCGCCTGCGCGGGGACGACACTAATTGACCGGGTTGTTCGAAGATCATACTGGCGAATTTCATTCAGTTCGGTTGCCGTCGCGTCGGATCACAATCCTTGGCCAGGTGGTCGAACGAGGTCGGCTGACATCGACCGAGAGCATGAGCGATCGCAAACGTCCCAGCTGGATCGACTGAGGGCGACTCGAAAGGATTCGGCTGTTAACCGGAGGGTTCTTGGCTCGAGTCCAAGCGGGGAGCACAAGCCCAGGCCACGCGGCTTTGGCTTCTTCGTTTTCGGGGTGCCAGGGGCGATTCAGTGTCGGGTTTGTGCCTGACGGACGGCGCGCAGGTCTGTGTGGTCGTCGCCACGCTCCCGGAAGTGCGGTATCGCTGTGGTGATCGCCCAGGTCCGTAAGCTCGGGACAATGCGGAGGAGACTGCGGGCACTCCACGTCGGGGAACGGGACTTCACCTGGCGTGCGGGGATCGGTGCGGTGCAAGGCGATGGTGGAAGTCTCCATCGATGTATCAACGTACGGATTTGGGGCGACGGCAAGAACAGTCGTGCGCTGGAGGTGGACCTGCTTTCCAAGGATATGGGGGTGGGGTGGGCCCCTGCCGAGACGGATGGGTCGTATCCGAGCGCTGCCGACATTCGACGACTCATCGAACACGCTTTGACGTCAGGCTGGGAACCGGACGTGCGCGGTGGAACCTTTTTGCTCACGGAAGACCATGGGCTTGAACTCCCCGACTTCTTGGTCACCGATCGAGTACGCGACCTCAATGCTGCCGACCCGACCAGCCAGGTGATCCAGGCACAAGTGCCCGCCAGGCAAGCCGGGGCATGGCAACCCTGAAGGCATGCTCAGGCTCGGGTTGCCCGTGATCGGTGTGTCGGATCTGCCGCGGGTGGTGGAGTTCTGGACCGCGGCGTTGAACCTCGTTGCCGACGACGAGTGGGCGAGCGACGGCTGGCGGACTTTGGCAGGCGAGCCGTATCCGCGGATCCATCTCGACCTGTTCGTCGATACCGCCGCTGAGCAAAGCCGAAGTCGCACGTCTTGAGGAACTCGGGGCCTGGGGCGTCGATCGGGACCGCTATCCGCCCAAACCGGACTTCGTCGTTCTCGCCGACCCGGATGGCAACCGCTTCTGCGTTGTCGACCTCGGCAGCGCACCCTCCGGAGGCTGACCGCCAAGGTGACGATGCATGCCTTGCCCGAACCGCGGGCCTCGGCGCTGGTGATCTATCCGGAAGAAGGACACGGTTCGACAAGTACCTGCTCGCCCCTGAAACCGATCCGGCGAGTGATACTCGCGGCATGGGGTACGACGCCTACGGGGCCGTGGTCGAGTGGGAGCCCTTGCTCGCCCTCACTCGCGAGCCGCATTGGGATCATGTGTGGCTGTGGGACGACGCGGAAGAGCCGATGGCGCCGTTTCTGTCCGTGGAGGACATGCCCGGCACGAAAGGCCACTGGAACAGCCTTTGGTACTACGGCGACTGTCTGCGCCCACGGCTCACCTTCGAGACTCGCGCACTCACCGACACCGTGCTCGGCACGTTGACCACCGGCTACGTCTTCATCGAGGAGTGGAAGCCGGAGCGCCGCGATGACCTGGCGGCGGATGCGGGACCCCACGCTCAGCCGACCCCGGAGGACTGGCGCCACCTGCTGAACTACACGCTGCGCCCGGCCGGTGTGCGTGAGCTGCTCGACGCGGCTCACCGGCTGCCCTGGGACCTCTTGACCCGTATCGGTGAGGAATGCGACGCGATACCGCAGGAGCAGCGCGATCCACCGCACGGTGCGGTGCTGTGGTTCCACGACTTCCGCTACTTCACGTTGTCGCATATCGCACTGCTCGAGCAGGCCGCCGCCGGTGGCCACGGAGTCGTCACGATAGGTGGTTGGTGAGCGAGAAGTTTCTAGCACCGCTAGGCAAACTAGCGGCGCTAGTGCTAGCGTTGCCGCATCAGCTAGCAGCGCTAGATTTCAGGAGGGGCAGTCATGCTCAACGCACTTGAGATCGTCACGACCGTGATCGTCGGGGTGATGGTGGGGGTGGAGTTCTCCGTCGCGTTCGTCATCAACCCGATCCTCAACGCACTCCCCGAGGACAGCATGGTGAGCGGCCGTGCCCACGGGGGCCGCATGCTCGGCGCGGTCATGCCGGTCTGGTACATCGGTTCGCTCGTCCTCGTCGCGATTTGGGCCATCGCCGGATGGCAGCACCCCGGTGCTGGACTCGTCGTTACCGCCGGCGCACTGCTGATCGTCAGCGTGGTCATGTCGATCCTGTTGCTCGTCCCGATCAACGACCGGGGCAAGACGTGGACCGCCGAGAACCGGCCCGCGGACTGGAAGCGGCAAGTGAACCGCTGGGACCGCTTTCACTACATTCGCGTCGCCGTCATCATCGCGGCCTTCGCCCTGCTGGTCACCGCCCGCGCCTGAGATCGTGCGGCGCCGCGTTGTGCTGGATGCTCGCCTGCCGGAAAACGATGGTGGCGCCGAGGGCGGTGGTGGCAGGCACGAAGACATCTCCGAGCGGCGTCTGTCGCAGCGGGACCTCGTTGCGCTGCAACAGATTCTTCGTTGCGGTCAGGTCGGTGACGGCGACCGTGCACGCGATGAGAGCCGGCAATGCGGGGGGCCGCTCACCGGGAAACAGGGTGGCGAGGCCGGAGGCGGGCACAAGGGTGAGTGTCGCGCCGCCGAGGTCGAAGACCCGGGTGGATCCTTCTGTGCGAGGCGTCCGACCGAGATAGCGCTCGTAGCGCGCCTGGGCGGCGTCCAGTTCGTCGTCGGTGACGCAGAGCGTGGCATCGAGGAGGCCGACGGCGCCGTTGGGGTGGCCGGCCAGCCGGCTGGCTTGGATCCATGGGTCCAGATCCGCGACGACGCCGACCCTGCCCTCCGCCTCGACGCCTGGCCGCACTCCGTCGATCTCCAAGTATCGAACGGTCTCGACGTGGTCCCCGGCAGGCCGCCGCACGGTGTTCACCCCGCCATGCCGCACCGCCGCGGTGGTCAACCGTGTGGCGGTGGCGTCGATGTCGGCCGAGGAGAACATCAGGATGTGCAGTCCCTCGAAGCGGTCCAGGCATTCCGTCAGGTTCGCGCTGGTGGCGTGGATCCGCTCCAGCAACGTCGGTAGCACGTCGGGCGGGGCCTGCAGCGGGACGAGCCGTGCGTTCGCCGGCACGCGACCATCGGCCTGGACCACGGTGGCCAGTTCAAGGAAGTCGTGCGAGAAGTCGGCGTGGGTGTTGGCCGCGCCGAACGGCTCCGGCTCGGCGCCCTCGCGGGGGGACATCGCGGGATAACCGGGCGCCGGCACGACGAAGCCCAGACGCCGGTAGAGGTCGAATGCGGCGGACATATCCCGGACGACGTGGCCGACGTGGTGCAGGCGAGTGATCTCGGAGGCCATGCGGCCACTCTAAAAGTAGTTCGACCAATCGGTCAATCTATCTCGTGTTGCCGTATCGTCCGGCCGATGGAGGAGCGCATCGACGGCCGCAGCGTCCGCTACCGGCACCGGCGGCCCGAACTGCTCGACGCGGTGACCGATTACGTCCTGACACACGGTCTGGCCGGTCTGGCGATGCGGCCGCTGGCCGCGGCGGTGAACGTCAGCCATGGGACGCTGCTGCACCACTTCGGCTCGAAGGAGAATCTGGTCGCCGAGGTGATCGACCTGCTGCGCCGGAGACTGGCCGACGCGGCAGGCCTGGCCGACCCGCCGACCCGGCCGGCCGACCTTCCGACCTGGTGGCGGACCTCGACGACCACGGAACGCCTGCCCGTCTACCGGCTGCTGTTCGAGGTCTTCGCTCAGGCCGCACGAGAACCGGAACGCTACGAACGCTTCCTGCGGCAGGTCGTGCACGACTCGCTGACCCTGATGCGACGCCTGGTCGCGGCAGACGGCTGCCCTGAGGCACAGGCACCTCTGGTGGCGTCGATGATCGTGGCCCAGGCCCGCGGCCTGCAACTCGACCTGCTCACCACCAACGACCGCGAACGCGTCGACAGCACCTTCACCTTGTTCGTCGACGTGATCGACGGCCTGAGGCGAACCTGGCCCACGGAGCGGTGACTCCACCAGCCGGGCACTGCGGGAACGCTCGGTTATCCACTGGCCGTCGTCCGTCATTCCTGCCACGGTGGCGGACGTGACGCGATCCTTCCTGCCAGGGCTTGAACTGTCCCAGCTGTTTTACGCCGAGGTCGTCGCCCCGATCCTGGAGGACGCGTTGGACGACGTGCCGTACTCGGCGGCGCTGATCGGCTGGGGCTCGGAGGTGCAGGGCTTCGACACCGTGCGCTCCACCGACCACGCCTGGGGGCCGCGGATGCAGCTTTTCCTTGGCAGCGAAGACTTTCACGCCCTCGCCGACGATCTGGACGCCCTGCTCGATCGCGAGTTGCCGGTCGAGTTCCGCGGCTACCCGGTCCGCTTCGCCTTCCCGACGGGCGCCCTGGCTCGGCATTGGGTGCATGTCACGGACCTGCGGGGCTTCTTCACCGAGCAGCTCGGCGCCGAGCCGGACGGCGGCCTGCCGATTTCGGCGTGGTTGACGGTCCCGACGCAAGTATTGCGTGAACTGACCGGTGGCACCGTCTTCCACGACGGGGTCGGCCTGCTGGAGCCCTACCGGGATCATCTCGCCTGGTTTCCCGACGACGTGTGGCGCTACGTCTTGGCTTGTCAGTGGATGCGCCTGTCCCAGGAGGAGCCTTTTGTCGGCCGCTGCGGTGAGGTCGGCGACGACCTGGGCTCGGCCGTGGTGGCCGCGCGCCAGGTCCGTGACGTGATGAAGCTGTGCCTGGTGATGAATCGGGTGTATCCGCCGTACAGCAAGTGGCTGGGCACCGCGTTCGCGGCGTTGCCCTGCGCCAAGGCGCTGACTCCTTGCCTGTCTGGCGCGCTGGCCGCGCAAAGCTGGCAGGAACGGGAACGGCACCTTTCTCCCGCCTACGAGATCGCCGCGGGGATGCACAACGATCTCGGTCTCACGGAGCCGCTGGAGGTGTCGGTCCGGTACTTCCACGACCGGCCGTTCCGGGTCCTCGACGCCTACCGGTTCACCGACGCGCTTGTCACGACGATCAGCGACCCGGCCGTCAGGGCTCTGCCACCGGTCGGTGCGATCGACCAGTACGTCGACAACACCGACGTGACCGACCGCGGGAACGCCGATCTGCGCCGCCGCTATATCGCGGGCCCCGCACTCTGACCGCGACAACGCCCGCTGTGGCGGCACGAATAGACTTCCGTGGTGATCGCATCATGGGGGCTGGACGCCGCGCTCGAGGTCGGGATCGCCGCGTTCTGCGTGGGCGAGGAACCGCCGAGTGACGACCAGGTGTGGGAAAGGCTGACGGGCGCGGGAGTCGAACCGTGGCTGGCCGAACGGCTGCTGATCTTCCTGCCGATGGCGTACACGCGGCGCTTGCTGCCGGATGTCTCGTACCCGGACGCGGTGGTGGGGCCCGGCGGGCGGGTGGTGCTGTCCGAGGAGCCCGTCTTCGTGGCGGCGTCGGAACGCGCGAGGCAGGCGGACCGCGGCGAGTTCGAGCGGATCGCGGTGCGCAGCAGCGCGTTCGCGGTGATCAACGCGGCGTTGAACGACGGCGCGCAGATGTCGGATCTCCAGTTGAACGAGCCCACCCTCGCCGCCGATCTGGAACCGGTGGTCGATGGTGACGGTGGTGTGCCTTCGCCACAGCTGGTTTTCGAGGGATTCTTGCGCGAGCACGGCATCGCACTCGACGAGGACACGAAAGCCGACACGAAGCTCATCGTGCATCCGGCCCCGGCGGGCATGGTGATGGCCCAAGTGGACTTCGCCGTGTCGCATCCCGCGCTGGCCAAACCGTGGCTGGTGGAGAGCTTCGCCGGATACGGCGCCACGTGGCGCGAGGCGATCGGCCGCGCGGTGCACATGTTCAGCCAAGGGGCCTTGCACCCGATCGTCGACGGTCTGTTTTCTCCAGGCGCCGCGCCGGATCAGGTCACGCGTGAACGATACGAACATCCGGATGGCGTGTTCGAGCTGGTGCTGGGTGCTCAGATCACCCTGTTCACTGACGCGACGTTATCCGCCGAGCCGGTCCTGGACCGGTTGCTGGAGGCGTTGCGCGCGGAGAAGCTCGGGCGGAAAGTGCACGGGCTCCGGCTGTTCGTCGCGCATCACGACGGCGGGCTGCTGAACAACGAGGTCCTTTTGGACAGCGAGCCGTGGCCCGCCGGAGAGGTGGTGGTGGCGGAAAGCCCGGCACCGCTGCCCGAGGGACGAGTGGCGGTGCGGGTGTTCGGGTTACTCGTGCCTGTCGACGCTTAGACGGTCGCGGGGCCTTCATGTACTGAGGAAGGTGTGAAGGTCGAGTTTCCTCGGCTGAGCCGAGGCAAGGAGTCCTTCACGCGCCGCCGTTGTGGCTGGTGGTGCTGCTGTTGAGGCTCGTGATGGCCTTCACGGCCCGGCCGCTACCCGGCTCACTCCAATGGGTACCTAGGGCATCCTTGGCCAGAACGACCCGAAACACTCACGACCCCGGCAGGATCGTCACCATCCGGAGAACGGGGCATCGCTCTAGTTCGGCGGCTGCTGGGTCGGCGGGGTGGGCTGCGGGTAGCCAGGCTGGGCGTTGTCGGGCTGCGGGTTCGGGAAACCCTGCTGTGCGGCCATCGGATAGTTGACCGGTCCTGGATACGGCGCGACACCGGGTTGCCGTGTCGGACGGCCGCTCTTGAGGACCGCGATCGCGACCAGGAACCAGGAGAGCAGCGCGATGGCGTCGAGCGGGACGCTGACGCCCATGAAGATCAAGCGGACTTCGTCGCTGGTGAGCTGCTCGGACGCGATCCAGGACGACACGTTCAACACCACGAACTGCCAGATGATGCTTGCCACCGTGGCGACGAGCATGACGACGAAAGCGGCCACCATCAGGCCGGAGACTCCCCTGGAGCGTCCTTTGATGGAGAAGATCAGGCCGAGGACTCCCACCACGAGCAGCAATACCCGCGGAATGGCCTCGATGATCGTGTACATGAGGTCTGACATGCCTTGCCTTCCACCGCTCCGCCAGGGACCGAGACGCCCGGTCCGCGCCGTGGCGATCCTATGCGGTGACGGCGTTCCCGGGTGCTACTCCTGCGAATCGGCGAGTAGTTTCAGCGCGAGCGCTTTGAGTTCCGGACTCGCCGTCGCGGCGTTGCCGGAATCGAAGGGCGGTTGCGGGTCGTATTCGACGGCGAGCTGGATGCCGCGGGCGGTTTCCTCGCCTGCCAGCAGGGAAGCGAGATGGAGGGCGAGGTCGATGCCGGCGGAAACGCCCGCGGCGGTGATGATCTTGCCGACCTGAACGTACCGCTCGGGCACGTAGCGCACGCCGAAGGTCTTTTCCAGATAGTCCGCCGATGCCCAGTACGTGGTGGCCCGCTCGCGGAGCAACCCGGCCGCGCCGAGGATCAGTGACCCGGTGCACACCGACGTGGTCCACGTCGTGTGCCGGTGCATGCGGCGGATCCAGTCGAGCAGCACCTGGTTCTCCATGGCGGCGTTCGTGCCGCGGTTACCGGCGCCCGGAACGAGCAACACGTCCAGCCGGTTCACTTCGGCCACCGAACGTTCCGCCAGCACCGCGACATCGCGGGTGTCCGTGCGCACCGGGCCGCGGTGCTCGGCGATCATCGTCACCGTCGCGCCGGGAAGCCGGCACAGCACCTCGGCCGGGCCGGTCGGATCCAGCAGGCTGAAGCCGTCGTAGAGCAGCATGCCGATCCGCGGGCCTGTGGACTCCGCTTGAGCCGTACCGGTGGCGAGGCCGAACGCCGCGGCCGCCGCGACGCCGGTCAGTACTGTTCTGCGCGTTGTCTTCGCACTGTTCATGCCGCGGATTCTGGGGCGCTCAAGTCCCGATCGGGCGCGGCATGTCCGTCATCCTGCGAAGGGTGTCCCCGGTGAGCCCGTAGTGGTGGCGGAACGCGGTTCGCAGGGTTTCCGCCGAGGCGAACCCGCAACGCCGCGCGACCGCGGAAAGCGGCAACGCGGTGGACCGCACCAGGTGGGCGGCGGCTTCGGTCCGGGCCGCTCGCACCGTGCGGGCCGGGGTCTTGCCGAGATGCGTGCCGAACAAGCGGCTGAGGTGCCGGGTGGTGACGCCGGCCCGCGCGGCCAGCGCCGACGGACTGAGGTCTTCGTCGAGATGCGCGGCGATGTACCCCAACAGGTCTCGCACGACGCGGTTGCCGGGCGGCGGAGCGGCCAGGAACGTGCTGATCTGCGCCTGATCGGCCGGGCGGTGCAGATACGTCACCAGCTCACGGGCGACCTCGCGGGCCAGCGTCGGCCCGTGGTCGTCCTCGATCAGCGCGAGCGTGAGATCCAGCGCGCTGATCACCCCCGCCGAGGTGAAGACGTTGCCGTCACGGATGTAGAGCGGGGCCGGATCGACTGTCACCGCGGGAAAAGCCGCGGCGAGCTGCTCGCCGTAGCCCCAATGCGTGGTGACCCGCCGGTCGTCGAGCAAGCCGGCGGCCGCCAGCACGAACGTGCCCGTGCACACCGAGGCGACTCGCCTGCTTCGCTCGGCCAGCCGCCGCACCTGCGTCAGCAGGCGCTCGTCCGCCGCGGCCGTCCCCGTTCCCGCGCCGCCGACCACGAGCATCGTGTCGATCCGCCCGGACACCTCGGCCAGCCGCCGGGCACCGGCGAGCATGATCCCCGACGAACTCCGTGTCGTCCGCCCGTCGACCGTGGCCAATTCGACGACATAGGGCGGTGCGGCGCCGTGTGAGCTCGCGATCTCCAGCGCCCCGCTGGGACAGGCCACATCAAGGATCTGCGCGTCGTCGAACGCGACGATCACCACCCGGCGCGGCTTCATTCCCGATCCCACAAGGAGAAACTACGCCCGCGTCGCAACTCGGTTCACCAGTGCCGCGCCGATGGTGCGGGCGGCGCGGGCCACGGTGTCCGGCACCGCGCCGGGTGACGGTGTCGGCGCGGTCACGGCCGCGACCGAACCGACCGTTTCGCCGGTCGGCAACGTGATGGGTGCTTCGACGGCGACGAGGTCGTGTTCGGCCTGCCAGACGGGGCAGAAGTGGCCGGTGCGTTGCGGCACCGTCGAACCCGGCCGGAGCAGAACGCCGTCTTCCGGCCGGGTGAGGCTGGCGGCGGCGATGAGGATACGGCCGTCGCAGGGCACGGCGAGTACCGAACTCGCCCGAGTGGCCGCGGCCAATCTCCTGAGTTCGCCGCGGGCGAGTTCCAGCAGCCGCGGATAAGGCTGCCACGATTGACCGAGCCGGAATGCCTGTGCGCCGACGCGATAGCGGTTTTCGCTGCGCTGGACAACCTCCAGCACGGTCAATTGCTCGAGTAATCGGTGTGCGGTCGCTTTCGGTATCGAGCAGGAATTCGCCAGTTGGGTCAATCCTGCTTCACCTTGATGTCGTACCAAGGCATCCAATAGGGTGAAAGCGCCTTCGAGAACGCTTCTCGGTCTTCTCTCGGTCTCCATGGAAATCCCCTCGCGCGGTCCACTGGACGGAATCCTTGCTGACAAGGGCAGGCCGTCGGTGTCAGGCTGCAACTCCTCCCGGTGCGTATCTTCGGTCAAAAACCACGAACTGGGAAGAGTGCGTCCATCGAACGGAAAAGGGGTTGCGGGAAATGCGAAGATCCATTCGGGTGGGGACGGCTTTGGCGGGTCTGCTCGCGGGGCTGATCGTGATACCACCGGCCGCGGGTGCGGAGGAGGACGGCGTCGGTATCACCGCCTCGCCTTCGTCTCAGAAGACGGCCGCGGATTTCGACGGGGACGGGTTCGCCGACAAAGCGGTGTGGCGTCCCGGAAACGGCATCTGGTACGTGATCCGCAGCAGCAACGGAAGCGTGGTGACACAACAGTGGGGCGTTTCGGGTGACGTTCCGGTCGCCGCGGACTACGACGGCGACCATCGGGCCGACTTCGCCGTGTGGCGGCCGAGCAACGGTACCTGGTACGTCATCCAGAGCAGCACCGGCGCGGTGGTGACCCAGCAGTGGGGCGTGGCCGGTGACGTTCCGCTGACCGGCGATTTCAACGGTGACGGGCGTTCCGATTTCACCGTGTGGCGGCCCAGCAACGGTGTCTGGTACGTGCTGAACATCGCCACGGTGCAGTGGGGCGTGGCCGGTGACGTCCCGGTGTCCGGCGACTTCAACGCGGACGGACGGGCCGACTTCACCGTCTGGCGCCCCAGCGACGGCGTCTGGTACGTCCGGGGAATCGCGACGCAGCAATGGGGTGTCGCGGGTGACATTCCGGTGGCCGGTGATTTCAACGCGGACGGGCGTGCCGATTTCGCCGTGTGGCGGCCGAGCAACGGTGTCTGGTACGTGCTCGGTATCGCGACGCAGCAATGGGGTGTCGCCGGTGATGTGCCCCTGGCAGGCAATTTCGGTGGCGACCCACGGGCGGACTTCGTGGTGTGGCGTCCCTCGAACGGGACTTGGTACGGCCTGGGCCTGTTCACCACCCAGTGGGGGACACCGGGCGACGTCCCGGTGTGAGCCGCCTCCTGCCGCCAACCGGGTGAAGGAACGGCGGATTCGGCCGTGTGACGTAAGAACGCCGTAGCTCGGACGTATCCCCGACGGTGAGGGTGGCCGGCCTGGCCGTCCGCCCGAGCCGGGGATGCCGTGCCGCTGATATCAGCAGCGGCACGGCATGGTCCCTTCCTGGCAGGTGATCCGATTACGCGTGCCCCGCCTGGGCGGCGTTGCGTTTGCTCAGCCACACCCACGCCGACAAGCCGAGCGCCGAGAGCGCCGCTGCCCGCAGCACCACGGACCCGGCGAGTAGCACGCCGCACAGGACGGTGCCGAGCACGACGAGCAGGACGACGGCCTGCCACGTGTGCTTCCACTCGCCCGAGGTGACGCGGTTCGCCATGTCCCACCAGCCGCGGGCGGAAGACCGGCACGGCGGCTGGAACACCAGCGCGGTTTCGGCGGGCTGAAGCGCCGGGATGGCCGTGGCGTCCAGCAGCTCGTCGAGACTCACGTACTCCGCCGCCGCGGCGGGCGGCACCACGTTACTTCCGGGATCGGAAATGACCGGATCGAGCGATGGTTTCTCTGGCGGCTCACCGGTATCGAACGGTACGGTCTCCATGTTCTCGTGTCTCCTTGCTCTTGATCTGGGTGGGCTTCACGACGAACACTCACGCGGCTCCCTGTGCCAGCAGGGGGCCGCGTCCATTTCTGGCTCGAGTGCGGGGGAAGGCGACGCACGCACTGGTCGCACGACGTTGCCTCCCCGACCGCCGTTGAAAGCCAGCTTGCAGAAACGCACGCGAGAAGGCGAGTCGCACGAGTAGGTAATCGGCGACCGGTCTCTCAACAAGGGTGAGCGGTCGAGGGGTAATAATCGCTCCGGCGCGGAGCGTGAATTCGCGACCCGTCATTTCCCGTAATGCACCCGAAAGTGTGACCCGATCTCACTTTCGGTGCGGCATGCCGCTTTCTACTTCGCAGTAAAGCACAGTGGGGTGAGTTCTCCTGGGTGAGAAATGGTGCATGCTCGAATATTCGCGAGCCGGTACCGTCGAGGACGTCCGTGCGGCCGCACGGACGTCGCCTGTCCGGCGCGTGCGGGTGACCATTGAGCGCAGGCGCGACCGATTCCGGTATCTGACGATCCGAAGGCTCAGCGCGACGGCACCTGATGGCCGCTGCCGAGGCAGATGAAGGGGCGGCGCAGCGGATCCCGGCCGACCACCTCGGCCAGCGCCTCGGCCATGGACCGGCCCCGCCGGAGCGCCTCGTGCAGTTCGACGGACACCGCCGCGGCCGCCTGATCACCCACTCGGCTGACTGCTCCGACAATCGTCGCCGAACCGGACGCGAGCAGCGCGCCGGCGAACCCGAGCGCTTCGTCGCCCGGCCGGAGGTGGGCGAGGGCGAGTTCGCTGGCGGCGAGCACGACCTGGCGGGGCGGGCGGCGCAGATTCGCGAACTCGTGAGCGTACAAGGGGCCATCGGCGAGTTCGATGCGGGAGAACAGCGCGTTCCCGGGTTCGTGCCGGCCATGCGCGGCCACGTGCGCGAGTTCGGCGCCGTCAAGGGCGTCCAGGACCTGCGAGACGGTCGCGTCCCGGCCGGTCAGCGTCCAAGCCTGCGGGTGGATGTCGCGGAGGACGTCGACTTCGCCGACGGCCCCCGGAACACGCGGTCCCGAGACCAGCACCACCGCTCCGGCGCCCGGCCGCGGGGCGACGTCTTCCGCGGCCAGCCACGCCGTCGCCGATGGTGCGACCGTGACGGCGGTGCCCGCCAGCGAGGGGAGCGCTCCCCAGTGCACCGCGTGCAGACTGCCGGTCGGCACGATGATCAGCGGCCGCTCGCCGGTCACGCGGATGATCGGCGACAGCAGTTCCCGGTCGAGCCGCTCCGCCGAATGTGAAGCCGATCTGGCGACGACGTCGACGAGGGGGCGGGCGAGCCCGTCCGGGGCCAGCGCGTCGAGATCAGCGTGCAGTCTGATGGCCTGTTCGTCCACTTCGGACGCGGAGCCCAGTGGGACGAGATGTGCGGCACCGTCGACCACGACCACGGCGGACCAGGTCTCCCCGGAGCGGGCGAAACTGACCAGCGCGCGGCTCCCCAGCTGAGCGGAGATACTCGCGAGATCGGCCGTCGGCCGCGGGCTTCCCCATGGGCTCGAATGCCACGCGAGGCGCGTGATGTCCTGCTGCAACTCGGAAAGCCGGGCCGCGAGGCGTGTGACGGGCTTTCCTTCCCGGCGCGCGGAGTGCAACGACCACGCCACCGACCGCATCTCGTCGACCCGGTCGCGCATGATCGGGTCCCGGGACTTCGTCAGCGGGCGATAGCGGTACACCTGTGCTTTGGTCTGCTCCAGGACACTGAGCAGGGTTTGCGGATTTCCCTGCCGCAGGGCCAGTTCGACGGCCAGCTCGCCCAGTTCCCTGCCGTGCGCCGCGGCACCGGACACCACGTCGATCCCGCCTTGGCGGTCCCTGGTGGCGTTGAGTTCCGTCAGCCCGCGCCGCGCTTGGGCCAGTGCGCGACCGTGACCTGACGCGGCCGCGAGTTCGGTACGCGCCAGATGCCAGAGCACCCATTGCTCGATCGGGGCGTTCTTGCCGGGGCGGCGTACCTGCCGCAGCAGGGACGAAGCGAGGTCCAGCTGTCCTTTGTGGACAGCCAGGCGGACGCCGAGCAGTTTCGCCGTCGCGGCTTCGCCGGAGAGAGCGAACTCGGTCAGACGGTCGGCGAGCGCGGTGGCCCTGGCCACCGACGCGGATCTGGCAGGTGTTCCGGCGAGTGCCAGTGCCGTGTCCACCCGCAGCCGCGTCAGCTTGGCGATCTCCACCCAGTCGTCGTCGTGCCGCCGGGCGAAGCGTCGTTGCGCCGAAGCGGCGAGCTTGCGTGCTTCCTCCGGATCGTCCTGGAGGAGTTTCGCGGCGGCGGCGACGAGTTCCGCCTGTGCCAGTTCGTGCCCCGAACTCTGCCTGCGCAACGCGGGCAGGGCTTCGTCCAGCACGGTGTCGGCCTCGCCGGACAGTCCCGCGTCCAGCAGTGCCTTGGCCTGATCCAGTCGCGCCGCCGGAAGCAGATCCGGTGCCTCGACGGCATACAGGCGTAGGCAGAGTTCGTAGTGCCGCAACGCGGTCGCGAAGTCGCCGGTATGCCTGGCGAGCGTGCCCAAGCTCCGGTGGACGTGTGCGCGCAGCAGGCCCTGATCCTGTTCGCGCGCCAGGCGCAGGCTGCCGGACAGATCCCGCTCCGCGTCCTGCACGTTGTCGAGTGCCAGATGCGCGAGGCCCCGATCGAGCAGCAGCGGCGCGATCCGCCCGCCTTGGCCGATCGCACGGTCGTAGTGCGGCAACGCTTCCGCCGCCCGGCCCGACCGGTGTAATCGCCTCGCGAGTTCCCCTTCGGCGCCGTCACCGAAAGGAAGCGTGCCGTGCGGTGCGACGGAGTCGCCGTGGTCCTGATAATCGCGGTACAGCGCGGATTCCGCGTCCGACTGGTACGACTCGGCGATGTCGCGCGCCGTCGGGTCGTCCTGGTCGAGGGCGAGCTCGGATTCCGTGCCGGCGAGGCCGATCCGGCGCAGCGCGGCGTTGAGCAGCCGGGGCGACCGTTCCCCGAGCTCGGCCGCGAGGTCTCGCAGCAGGCCGGGGATCGCGGTGATCTCCTTGATCGACAGCCGATCGGCGACCGTGACGGCCTCCGTGCCCAGGTCGTCCGCCAGGCTTTCGCCCAGCGGCAGGCCGTACCGTCGCAACCGGAGCAAGCACACGAGAAGGCTCAGCCGGCAGATCAGATGCGGACCGGTCGGCGGCAGGCGGCGGGTTTGGCCGAGCGTTTCGAGCAGGTAGGGCTTCGCCCGCCCGGCCTGTCCGAGCCGTTCGTCCATCCTGGCCATGTGCAGGGTGAAGAGGACGAAATCCTGCATCGCGCCGGTGCGGGCCAGGCGTTTGCGTTCGACGACGGCGACGGACAGGGCCTCTTCGTACCGGCCGAGCTGTTCCAGTGCCTGCACTCGCAGCCCGCTCAGTACCGGCGACTCGTCGTCCGTCCGGCCGATGTGCTCGTCCAGTTCCCGCAGCGCGTCTTCGCCGCTGCCCGCGCTGACGAGTTCCGCGGCCCGGCGGGTCACCAGCCGTCTGCCGACCTCGGTGTCGGCTTGGCGAAGGTCCTCGTCGGAGACGGACAGCGTCGGCGACTTCGCGGCAAGGTACGCCTTGGACGCGGGAGGAAGATCGTCGAGCGTCGGCAGCAGACGGGCCAGCACGCGGCCGTCCCAGCGCGTGTCGAGGGTTTCCCGCCGTTGGCCGAGCATCAGGCGGTGGTAGATCTCCTCGGCGCGGGCGACCACGCCGCCCTGCCCACTGTAGAACTTCACGGCCGCCCGGTGGATCCGTTTCGCCACAACGGATTCATCCGCGGCGAGGCGGTGCAGCATGGTCTGCCGCACGTCGGCGCGGTGGACCACCGCCCGCCCGCCGGGCGTGAGGGTCACCAGCATCGCCTCGCGCGCCAAGCCGTCGAACAGGGCGGACGCCCGTTCGGCGTCGGGCACGTCCACCCCGCACGGTTTGGCGAGGACGTCTTGGATCAGTTCGGGTGTCACCCGGCGCAAGGTCAGCCCTGGATGGGCGAGGCGCCGGACGTCCGGATCCTGGATGTGCCCGAGCAGGCGCCGGTACAGCTCACCCTCGATCGTCCCCCGGTGTACGGCGATGTCCCGCAGCGCCTCGTCGTCCGAGGCTTTGCGCAGCACCCCGGCGGCCAGGTGCAGCGCGAGCGGACTGGTGCCGACCTGGTCGACGATCCGCCGCGCGTCCGGCGGCGGATGCGCGGGCAGGAGCTTCAGCAGCAGGTCGGCGGCTTCGTCGCGGTCGAGCCCGTCCAGGCGGATCTCGTCGAAGTCCCGTCCGGGCGCGGGCGAGCGGCCCGCGAGCACGATCGACGGCCGCTCCAGCCGGCGCGAGAGCCCACCGAGGAAGTCCGAGAACCGGCGCTGGATGGGCCGGTCGCGCCGTTGCACCTCCTCGAAGGTGTCGAAGACGACCAGCAGGCGCTCGCCGCCGAGGGCACCGGCCAGCCGCTCGATCAGATCCTCGTAAGGGAGCCTGCCGCTGCTGCCGGCGCTCGGGGACTCGACGACGCGTTTGCCCGAGCGCAGCCGCTCATGGCACCGGGTGGCCAGGCTCGCGACGGCGTCGTGCGCGGCCGGGTCCGTGAGCTGCACGGTCACCTGTCGCGCGATCGCCGCGACCAGGCTCACCGGTTCCGCCGGATCGACCGCGCTGTGGTCGAAGTTCAGGTACGCGACCAAAGCGCGCCGCCGGTCGGCGAGGTTCAGCAGATGACGGACGGCCACCGCGGATTTGCCGATCCCGCCGAGACCGTGGACGAGCACCGGCGTGCCACCGTCGCGGAACCGGGTCTCCAGTGCGCGCAACACTTCCGCGCGGCCGACGAAATGGTCGCCCGCGAGCACTCGGAACGGTTCCAGCAGTTCGCCGACGCCGAGTTCCCTCGCCAGTTCGTCCCCGGTCGGCACGTGCTCGGCCGCCCCGCCGAGCCAGCGTGCCAGCCAGGCCACCGCGCGGAGGCGGGGAAGGCTGAGTGAGTCCAGGTCGACCGGCATCCCCGCGCCGACGTACTGGTCGATCGCCCATTGCCGGTCGTCGGACGGCCTGCGCGGGATCCTCTCCCAGGTGTCGCGCAGCGCGGCGAAGCCGACCTGCAGGACGAGTGACCGGCGCACGGAGTCGTTGAGCCGCCAATGCCGGTGGCCGTCGCCGGTGCGGACCCTTGTCGAATCCGGGAACAGCGTCGGCCCGGCCTTCTCGGCGAGTTCGGCGCCCACACCCAGCCACGGCAGTTCGTAATGCGACAGCAGGGTGGCGCGCAGCCGTAATTCGTGCGGAGTGGTCATGGCGCACCCGCCGGGGTGAAATGCAGGTGCGCGGCCCGGCACGCGGCGCTTCCGAGCACGCGGAGGTCGTCGAGGTCCGCCTCGCCGAGCACCTGGTCGACCAGTGCCTCGAGTTCGTCGTCCGAGATCGGTTTGCCCACGTGGTCCGCGAGCCCGCGGAAGAAACCCTGGAGGTGCGAAGTGGTGACGCCGGTCAGCTTCTCGTGCCGGAGCACTTCCATCACGGCGGGGGAGAAGTCACCGGGATGACCGGTCACGATGAGCCTGGCCCCGGGGAGCTGGCCGGCCTCCACCTCCTTCGCCAGCTGGGCGACGACCATGTGCACCCCCGACGACACCTGCGGCCGGTCGAGGCCGTCGATGAAGATCCACCGCATTCTCTTCGGCAGGGCGGCGAAACGGCCGACGAAGACGTCGACGAGCTCCCGGACCGTACGGGCCTGTTCGGTGTGCTGGTCGACGGGAAAATCGGTGGGCAGGCCGAGTCTGGCGGCCAGAGCGGTCATGATGCCGGTCGCGTCGACGTGGTCGTAGAAGTCGTCCTCGACGTTGACGAGCCTGAATTCGCAGGCGAGCGCGGGATCACCGGCCATATGCTGGATGAGGTGGCGGCTGTAGGACTTCCCGCTGCCGGGTTCGCCCGTGATGCTGAGGACGGGGAACTGTTTCCTGGCCAGGTCCACCAGATGCGCGCGCAGATCGCGCCGGTCGAGCAGAGCGCGCTGGCAGCCGGGCCCCAGCAGCAGCGACAAATGCCGTTCCCTCGGGGAATACCAGCTGCCGTCGGTGTTGTGCGCGGCGAGAACGGCGTCCAGATCCGGCCCGACGGCCGGGCACTTGGCCTTGACCAGCTCGATCAGGTGGGCCAGCCGTCCCGCGTCGGCGGCGTCCCGGGTGATCGTCGGCCAGAGCTGCGCGGCAGGCTGGCCCCAGTCGACCTCGTACGGCGCCAAGCCGGCGCCGCGGTAGATGTCGATCAGTTCGTCACGCAGGTAGAACGCCTTGTTGAGGGTGTCGTGCAACAGGCGTGCGGTGCCGTCGCCCCAGTCGGGGAAGTGGATCCAACGGACCATGTCACTCCCGGCCCGGAGGGACGCCGAGTTCGGTGAGCCGCTCCACCACACGGCCGATGGCCCGTCCCTGATTGCGATAGGCGACGCCGTCGTCGGCCGTCGACCGCACCCACTGGTGGTGCAGCGCGACGACACGCCAATACCTGTCGAACACCGGCGAGCCCGACGAGCCCGCTTCGGTGTCGGTCCAGTACTGCACCACGTCGTCATCGGCGTAACGCACGAGGTTGTGGTGCATGGCGATCTTCTTCGGCAGGCCGCGCGGATGCTGGATGATGTAGACGCGGTCGTCCGCTTCGACGGTGGCGGCCCGGTGGAGCGGCACGATCGGCACGTCGTCCGGCATCGGCTCGGCGGTGGTGACGACGGCGAAGTCGTGCGCCCGGTCGCCGTCGATCGACGCGGTATCGCACCGGATCACGACCGGTTTCCGCGGCGTGCCGGCGCTGTCCAGCTCGTAGTGGAATTCCGCCTGGACGGCCTTCGCCCGCCTGTCGCCGTGCCGCCAGTCGTGAAGGACGTGATGGTTCGTCAGCAGGGTGCGCGGGCCGATCCGGAAGGCCGTGCCGTGACAGCCTGCCTTCTCGAACGACACCGTCATCCGGCAGACCGACTTCGCCCTGTCCAGGCCCTGCTCCAGGAAGGACACGTCGAACAGCGTCTCCTCGTCGTCGAAGATCTGCCGCTCGAGGCCGCCGAAGTTGGTCCAGCGCCCGTCATCGGGCGTCAACGCGGGAGCCTGGTCCTCGGGGATCCGCGCGGTGAGGACCGGTGCCGTCGTCGACAACTCGTCGATGCGGGCCGCCAAGGCGGGCCATTTGTCAGCGACGTCGGTCAGCAATTGTTTCACCCGAACGTGTGCCGCGGCCTCGTTGAGAACGTCGAACCACAGACGTTCGGCCGGCTGATTCCAGGAGATCCGGGCCGGGGGGACCCCCGCCCCGATCGCTACGAGTTCGATGTCCCGGTCCCGGTAGATCGCCGTGCTCAACGCATTCCGCAGTTCTCGGAGGCGCTGGTCGGTCCAATCGAGAGGGAAGGAATCCGGAATCGGTGCCATCCGTGGTTCCATCCCTTTCGGTTCAGATCGCGACGCCTCGTCTCCGGGTGGAGTGCCCACCACCATAGCGAGCCGGGAACCGGTCGCTTCAGGGCTTCCTGCCGACACCGCCGAGGATGAGCGAGCCGTTCGGGGTCGCGAACGTGATCTCCGGTTCGGTCGGGCTCGCGTCTTCGGGATGCCACTGCGTGGTCCAGGTCAATCCCGGCGGGAGAAGGTCGAATTCACCGAACAATTCCCGGATCTCGTCGTGGTTGCGCCAGATCACCGGACTGCTGCCGCTGTCGTAGAGTTCCTTGAGCTTCACCAGCGGCTTTTCGTATTCCGGCGGCACCCCTTCGTCGGTGATATGGGAGATCGCCAGATAGGAACCGCTCGGCACGAGTTCCCGATAGCGTTCGACGGAGGCGGGGCCGACGTCGCCGGTGTCGCCACTGCGCGGGGACGCCGGCTGCTGGACGTGCAGGACCGCGATGAGCAGGACGGCCACGGGTTCGTCGAGGTCGAGGATCTTCTGCTCGGCGACCTTCGCCCACAGCCGGTCGGGCGCGCGCAGGTCGGCGTGGACGGCGGCGTGGCGCCGGGGATCACCGTGTTCTTCCAGCAGGGCTTGGGAATGGGTCACCGCGACGGGCTCGTAGTCGACGTACACCACGCGTGCCTTTCCCGGCGCCACGTCGTCGGCGACCTGGTGGGCGTGCTGCATGGTGGGCAGTCCGGCGCCGATGTCGATGAACTGGGTGACCCCCAGGCGCAGGAGATGGCGGATGACCCGGTGCAGGAAAACGCGGTTGGCCTTGGCGATCGGCCGCAACATCGGGAATTCGCCGAGCACCCGGTCGCCGAACTTCCGGTCGATGGCCCAGGAGGCGGTGCCTTCGAGGTAGTAGTCGTAAACCCGGGCGACGCTGGGTTTGCGCATGTCGACCCCCGGTGGTGGGTACGCCTCTTCGGCCACGGCCGTTCCCTTCCTCGTCTCCACCCTGAACCTCTCGACCGAACGTAGCGGCCGAGTGACCTGACGCAATAGACGGCACTCGAAGGAAGGCTCACTCGCGATCGTGGTCACCGGACCTTCGCCGCTGAAACCGGCGGTGCAATTCCGAACGGGTCTCGTCCGCCGTGGCGGCGGTGTCGAGCAGTGCGTCCCAAGCCTTGGCGTAGGTCTTGATGGACCGCCGGGTCGACCAGTCGATACCGGCGCTGTTTTCGCTGTAGCCGATGTCTTTTCCGTGGTCCGCGCGACGGAAGATGATGAAATCCGGATCGACGTAGGCGGCCGCGCGGTAGGGAACGTAGCGAATGGTGACATTGGCGCGGCGGGTCAGTGCCAGCATATGACCGAGCTGGTCTTCGATGATGTCGTCCTTTTGCGCGCACAACCGGTCGAGCGCGGCTTCGCTGATCACGAACACGAAACCCTTGGCGGGATGGTTGAACAATTCCTGGCGCTTCACGCGCTGGGTGAACCTCGGCGAGACCTCCATGCTGAGCCCGGTGCCGCCGAACTGGTCGTACATGTAGGCCTCGCTCTGGATCAGGCCGGGGATCCGCTCGCCGGTCCAGGAGTGGACTTCCGCGGCCCGTGTCTCCGTCGCCAGTACCTTCACGAACCATTCCGGGGTGCCGATCCGCTCGCCGGACCAGACGCGCCGAGGCGCGTTCGCCCTGCTCCACAGCATCCACATCTTCTCGGAAAGCCGGCTTTCCACGGCGCAGTCGGTGATCCAGAGGCCCAGGTCCTCGTGGGAGATCGACGTGGTCCCGTGCTCGATCTTCGTCACCGTGCTCTGCGACTTCCCGATCAGCCGCTGGATGTCGACCTGCCGCTTGCCCGCGTTCTTCCGCGCGGCGGTCAGCAACTCGCCGAGATCACGGCGAACGGTCTGGTCGGTGGGTGGCTGCCGATCGTCCACGGTCACCGCTCGCACTGTCCCGGGGCGACGGCCGGTCGCGCCCCTTCAGGGCCTCGAGCAGGGCCTGCCAACTGCGGGCGGGAAAGGTCAAAATCGGCGAACGCCGCCCGAGTTTGCTGTCCCGCACCCTGGTGACGGCATGGTCGCCGAGATTCACCTCCACGCAGGTTCCCCCATTGGGCCCGCTGTAACTCGAACGAATCCAGTCCGCTTCCCGAAAGACGGCGGCCGGGTACTCGGTGTCGTAGAACCGCATCGCTCCCCCTCAGAGCCCGCGAGTCGAATAGCCGAACCCAGAGTGGGCGTCGAATATTCGGTCCGCAAGCCGTTGGCGAATCGATCCGGGGCATGTTCACTCCAAAGATATCTTTCTTGTCCGGCGGGGTACGGGAAAGCGCGTCTTACCGGAGTGCAATTCTGGCATACGCGGCCGAAGGTGACTTTCCCCGCGTCTCGTGTGGCGAAGGGAGCTTTCGTCGCATGGCATGCGGGGAAAGCGTCCTTCGGCCGCCGGACCCCTTTTTCTTGCGCGAGTGTGCCGCGACGGCCGGATCTCACGTGCTTGGAGCCGTAACTCGCGTGTTTGGAGCCGTAACTCGCGTGCTTGGAGCCGTAAGACGTGGTGCGGATCCGGCCTTGGCGTGTTGCGCCTCCAATCACGTGAGTTCCGCCTCCAATCACGTGAGTTACGGCTTCGATCACGCGTGTTCCGGGCCTGGACACGCGAATCCCGTCATCCGTCGAGCGGAGCTCGTCACTGATCCGCGTCGTGGAGGTCGGGCATGTCCCGCAACTGCCTGCGCGAGGTGATCCCGAGCTTGCGGAAGATGTTGCGGAGGTGGGCGTCCACCGTGCGGGGGCTGAGGAACAGGCGCGTGGCCACCTCTTTCGAAGTCGCGCCCGCCGCGACCTGGCGCGCGATATGCGTCTCCTGCATGGTCAGGTGGTCGTAGGAGTGCCCGGAGCGGCTTCGGGCCACCTCCCCGGTCGCGCGCAGCTCGTCGGCGGCCCGCCGGGTGAACGCCTCCAGCCCGATCTCCGACAGCTGTTCGTGCGCGGTGCGCAGCTGTTCGCGTGCGTCGCGGCGGTGCCCCGCGCGGCGCAGCCACTCCCCGTACCGCAGGTGCGCACGCGCGAGATGCACCGCGAGCGGGCCACCGGCCAGGTGTTCGAGGGCTTCCCGGTGGTCGTCTTCGGAGTCGCTGACCAGCGCCCGCGCACCCGCCACGACACCGAGGGCGAAGGTGGTCCCCGCGGGTTCCGTACGCTCGGCCAGCGATTCCAGCGCCGACCGGGCGACGTCGTCGTCCCCGCACCGGACCGCGGCTTCCACCAGCTCGGGCAGCGCGATGCCGGCGAGGAAAAGGTCACCGCTCGCCACAGCCCGCTTCGCCGCGTCCAGCGCCGCCGGGTACTCGGCGAGTCCGTTGTACAGCACGGCCGTGGCCCAGTGGGCGTTCGCGGTCAGCTGGCCGTCGCCCCGGCTCGTCGCCTCGGCGAACAGGTCGAGCACCTCCTGACGGCGGCCCCGCATCGCCGCCAGATGCACTCTCGGGTAGAGCTGCGGCGGATCGCCGACGGCGTCCGCGATCGCTTCCTCCTCGGCGATCGCGGCCATCGCCTGTCCGAACTTCCCGGTGAGTACCGCGTGCAGCGCCACCTGGGACAGGCCGAGCCGGATGGTCATCGGCGCTCCCGTGCCCCGCCCGGTCCGCACCAGCCAGCCGACGATCGTCGCGTGCAGATCGATGTCCCACAGTTCACCCGCGAGCACGGTGGCCAAGGCCGGTGTCCTGGTCCAGCCGGCGTCGTCGCCGGTGAGGACCCGGCGAAGCGCCGGTACGCCGGCGTGGTGTCCCTCGGTGGTCAACCGCACGAGCGCGTCGAGAAGATCCGGCGGCCCGGACACCGGCGGCGCCGAGCGGGCCGCGTCGAGGACCCGGTCCAGGACGCCCGCGGCCCTTCCGACGACGAGCCCCATCTCCAGTGCCGCGACGAAACACTCCCGCGACCGCTCCGGGTCGACTCCTGCGAGCCGTTGCGCGGCCCGCAGGATGAGTTCAGGTCCGCGGACGGCCCCCTCCGCGCCCTGCACGAAGGCGATCCGCCCGCGCAGCAAGTCCACCGAGGCGTGCTGGGGGACAGCCAGGCTTTCGGTGTCGACGCTGGCCAGCAGATCCGCCGCCGTGTCCGTCCCGCCCGCCTCGAGCGTCGTCCGCGCCGCCGCGAGCGTGCGTTCGGTCTGCTTGGCGGGGTCGAGTGACAGCGCCGCCGCGCGTTCGAGGAAAGCGGCGGCGGCCGCCACGCCCCCGCGTGCCTGCGCACGCGACGCCGACAGTTCCAGCTCCGCCGCGACCTGTTCGTCCGGTCCGGTGGTGGCCTGAGCACGGTGCCAGGCCCGCCGGTCTCCCGCGGCTTCCGGATCGGTGACCTCGGCCAGCGCCCGATGGGCCGCGTGGCGCCGTTCCGGCTCGGCCGCGCGGTACGCCGCCGAGCGCGCCAGCGGATGGCAGAAGCGCGCCCGCGTGTCGAACACGATCAGCCCGGACGCTTCGGCGGCGGCGCTCGCGGCGGGCACGTCGAGGTCCCACCGCCGTGCGGCCGCCCACAGCAGGGCGGGATCGCCGGTGGGATCGGCGCTCGCGAGGATCAGCAGGTGCCGCGCGTCCGCGGGCAGTCCCGCCATCCTCGCCCGGAAACTCCGCTCGATCCGGCTCGCGATCGGCGACGGCGCCGGCAGCGCGAAGCCACCCGCTTTCGGCAGTTCGATCAGGGCCAGCGGATTGCCGCGTGCCTCGGCGAGCAGGCGATCACGTACCCGCTCGTCCAACGTCACGGTCTTCTCCTCGGCCAGCAAGGCACGCGCGTCCGCGTCGCTCAGGCCACCGACCGTCAACCCTGGCAGCTCGTCCAGCCCGCGGACCGGGTTCTGGTCGCGGGCCGCGAACACCATCGCGATCGGCTCGGCCGCGATCCGCCGCGCCAGGAACGCCAACGCCCTCGCCGAGGCGGTGTCCAGCCAATGCGCGTCGTCGACCACGCACAGCATCGGACGCGTCCCCGCGGCGGTGGCCAGCAGTTCGAGCGCGGCGAGACCGATCCGGAACGGGTCCGGCGCGCCGTCGGCCAGCCCGAACGCGACGAGGAGGGAGTCACGGTAGGGATCCGACAGCTTGTCGAGATACGCCAGCGCCGGGACACACAGCTGATGCAGCGCGGCGAAGGGCAGTTCACCCTCGAACTCCGAACCGGACGCGCGGATGAGCTGGAACTCCTCCGCCGTCGCCTGTGCGACGTGGTCCAGCAGCGCGCTCTTGCCGATGCCGGGTTCACCACGGAGGACGAGCACGCCGCCCTCGCCTCGGCCGGCCGCGTGGGCCAGGGCGAGGAGGCGATCGATCTCGTCTCGCCTGCCGACGAGCGAGCGGGAGGGCGTCGGGGGCATGGTCCGAACCCTAGCGAGGTGAAGTAGGTGATTGTCACCGACGCGAGCGGAGGGGTATCCGCGCGATCGTTGCGGCATGACAGTACGAGCGAAGACACGGATATCGCGCGGGGTGGCGATGGTCGGCCTCGCGACAGCCATGTTCCTGGTCATTCTCGACGCTGCGATGGTGAACCTCGCCGGATCCACGATCCGTCAGGGGCTGGCGCTCACCGCCGCCGAACTGACCGTGGTCGTGGACAGCTATCTGGTGACGTTCGCCGGCCTGCTGCTGCTCGGTGGCAGGCTCGCCGACGTACTCGGCGCCAGGAAGGTGTTCCTGACCGGGATGGGCGTCTATCTCGCGGCCTCGGCCTTCTGCGCGCTGGCCACCAGCGGCGGGATGCTGATCGCCGGGCGGATCGGGCAGGGGATCGGGGCGGCGGTCCTGATGCCCGCCGCGCTCTCGCTCGTGCTCGGCATCTACTCGTCTCCCGCGGAACGCACCCGCGCGATGGGGATCTGGGGCGCGGTCGCGGGAACGGGCAGTCTCGTCGGTGTCTTCCTCGGCGGAACGCTGACCGAACTGCTCGGCTGGCAGGCGGTGTTCGTGACCCCGGTGCCGTTCGGCGTCATCGGGGCGATCGTGGTGTGGCGAGCGGTGCCGCCGGTTCCCGGCAGGCCGGGCCGGTTCGACGCGCTGGGCGCCGTCACGATCACCGTCGGGATCTCCGGGCTCGCGCTGGGCATGGTCTCGGCCTCCGACGCGGGATGGACCGCGCCCGGCACGGTCGTCGGCCTCGTGGCCGGACTCGTTTCCCTGGTGGCGTTCGTGTTCGTCGAGCGGCGCTCCGCCCGGCCGCTGGTCCCGCTCGGCGTGTTCCGCCGGAAACCGGTGGTCACGGCGAACCTGGTGATGGTGCTGATCGGCGGCACCCTGACGAGCCTTTTCTTCTTCCTTCCCCAGTACCAGCAGGACATCCTCGGGATGAGCCCGCTGGCGACCGGCATGACCCAGCTCCCGCTCGCCGTCATGATCATCGTGGGCAGCGTCCTCGCGCCGATACTCGCGAAACGCGTCGGACCGAGCCGTGCGCTCTCGCTCGCCCTCGCCGTCCTGCTCGCCGGTTTTCTTTGGCTGGCACTGGATCCGACGACCAGCGGCTTCTCGGCCGGCCTGCTGGGCGCGTTCCTGCTGATCGGCGCCGGACTCGGGCTGGGCGCCGTCAACGCCACCGCGATGGCGGTCCGCGACAGCGCGGACGGGGAAGCGGGCCTGCTCAGCGGCCTGGTCAACGCCGCGCAGCAACTGGGCGGCGCGGTCGGGCTCGCCGCGCTCGCCGGAATCGCCATCGGCGCCGCGGGCACACACGGCGACATCTCGTTCACGACCGCTTTCCTCGGCGAGGCCGCGCTCGTCGTCATCGCCCTCGCGGTGTCGCTCGTTTCCGCGGCAAGGACACGACACTGATCTCCGCAACGAAAGGACACTCCACAATGGACACCATTCTGGTGACCGGCGCGACCGGAACCGTCGGATCCGCCTTGATCCCCGCCCTTCAAGCCCGCGGAGTCACCGTCCGCGCCATGACCCGCGACCCCGGTCACCTCGTTCCCGGCGCCGAAACCGTGGTCGCCGACCTGCGTGATCCCGGATCGGTCACCGCGGCGCTGCGAGGCGTCGACGCGGCCTTCCTCAACAGCCCCTCCGCGCCCGACGCCGCCTCGCTCCAGATCGGGTTCGCCGACCTCGCCCGGGACGCCGGCGTGAACCGGCTCGTGCTGCTCTCGCAGTACGCGGCACAGGCGGACTCGCCGGTGCGATTCCTGCGGTGGCACGCCGAAGTCGAGGCGCATGTCGGATCACTGGGGTTGGCGCACACCGTGCTGCGCCCCAACCTCTACCTGCAAGCGCTGCTCGCCTTCGCCGGCACCATCTCGCAGGGCTTCTTCGCCGCGCCCATCGGCGACGCCGCCGTCAGCGCCATCGACACCCGGGATATCGCGGACGCCGCCGCGGCCGTGCTGACCGGTCCGGGACATGACGGCCGCACCTACACGCTGACCGGACCCCGCGCGGTGACCCACGGCCAGATCGCCGACGCGCTCTCCACGGCCACCGGGCGGAGCGTCAGCTTCCACGACACGACCGCCGATCGGTTCGCCGCCGCGCTGACCGGTCTGCTCCCGCCCTGGCAGATCGAGGGCCTCGTCGAGGACTACGCCCACTACGCCAGGGGCGAAGCCGCCGAAGTGGACACGTCCGTCGCCGATCTCACCGGAAGACCCGCGCGGGACATCGTCGACTTCGCCCGCGACCACGCCGCCGCTTTCGCTTCCGCGTGAAAGGAAATCCGATGATCTACCACTGCATCCGGTTCACTCTCAAGCCTGCTGTCACCGAGGACGAAAAGGCGGCGGGCCTCGCGCGGATGGCCGAGCACAGCAGTGTCATTCCCGCCATCAAGGCACGCGTCGTCGGCCCTGACTTCGGTGGGGAATTCGAGTATGGCGCTGTCACGGTGCTCGAAGACATCGAGGATTACGAGCAGTACATGAATCATCCCGCGCACCTCGAAATGGACCGGACCGGATTGCCGCTGATCGACAGATTCGTGTCGTACGACGTCACGGACGACCCGGACCCGGAGATCGGCGCGAAGATCGCCGACGTTCATCGGCGCCGGTTCGAGAACGTGCCCGACGTCGCCGAGTTGGTGGCAGGCCTCAACGAGTACAGCGGCAGCGCCGCACCCGGCCCGCACTCTCGTGGGTAGGGACCCGTCGGGGGTTTCGATGTGGGGCACAGGCCGGGCGGCCGACAAGCCACCGGAGTCAGGACGGCGCGTCGTAGCGGCTGGTGATCGCGGCGGCGCGGTCGCGCAGGGAGGCCCGCAACCACGGCGGGCCGAGGGCTTCCGCGTCCGTGGAGAGCTGCCACAACGCCCATTCGGCGTGGCGCGCGTCCTGGAAGGTCACCTCCAGTCGCAGCCTGCCGTCCTCGTCGGTTTCCTCCGCGAGGATGGCCAGCGCGGTGCCCACGAGCTCTTCCCGCCGCCCCGGGGCGACGCGCACCAGCACGGCGACCTGGTCCCCGCCGGTCCGGAACCGCGTGCTGCGTTCCTGCCAGGCCCGGTCCAGATCGACCCGGTCCGGTCGTTGCGCCGGTTCGGGAAGTTCCTCGGCTGCCCGCAGCCGGGACAGCCGGTAGGTGCGGTCCTCACCGGATCTCGTGGCCAGCAGGTAACCCCGGTCCCGGACGGTGACCAGCCCGATCGGGTCCACCGTGCGCCACTGCGCCGGCCGCCCCGTCGGCGCGTAATGGATGCGCAGCTTGTGCCCGGCGAACACCGCCCGCCGGACCTCGGTCACGATCGCGTCGGACACCTCCTCGGCGGCCTCCCGGCGGGAGAGGAGGTCGATCTCCGGGTCGACGAGCAGCCGCCGGGCCGCGCCCGCCGCGGTGTCCCGCTGGCTTTCCGGCAGCGCGTCGATCACCTTGAGCATGGCCGAGGCGAGCGCCGAGCCGAGGCCGAACGCCTGCGCGCCGCGTCGTGATCCGGCGATCAGCAGCGCGAGCGCCTCGTCGTGGTTCAGCCCGGTGAGTTCGGTCTGGAAACCGGGCAGCAACGCGAACCCGCCGTGCCTGCCGCGTTCGGCGTAGACCGGGACACCCGCCGCGGACAACGCCTCGATGTCGCGCAGCACGGTGCGGGTGGAGACCTCCAGCTCGCGGGCGAGCGTGGTCGCGGACAGCCTGCCGCGGTGCCGCAGGAGCAACACCAGCGAGACCAGCCGGTCGGCGCGCATGGGAAAACTCTAGCGGAATACACGACACAGGATGTCGTGATTCGCTGCGAGGCTCATCCGCATGACAAGCAGGACTGTGGCCACCGAGCCGAACGATCTGGGCAAATTCTTCATCGAGCGAGGCAACGCGGGCGATGTCGACGGACTGGTGGCGTTGTACGAACCGGACGCCGTGCTGGCGTTCCCGCCGGGCAACATCGCGACCGGGCACGCGGAGATCCGCAAGGTGTACGAGGAGTTCGTCGCGGCCGCGCCGGAACTCCTGCCGGGCAGGCAGCATCCGGCGCTGGTGGGCGGCGACCTGGCGCTCACCGCGTCCACGCTGACCACCGGTGAGACGACCATCGAGGTCGCCCGCCGTCAGCCGGACGGATCCTGGCTCTGGGCGCTGGACCAGCCGGTGTTCGTGCCGTAGGGAAGGTTTCGGGACGTCGACTTCTGGCTGGGGACTTGATCGACGGAGGATCGGGGACATCGAGTGTCCCCGATCCTCCGTCGATTGGTACCGCCTCACCCGCCGGCCCCGGCGTCAGATCGTGCAGTTCCTGGACGTACCCGTGTTCACCTTGGCTCCGGTGAACTCCTCGATGATCGCGACGTTCTCCGGGGCGTAGTTCTTGGCGACGATCTCGGCCACGTCCGCACTGCCGAGTTTGGCGGCGTGGGGCGCGGATTGATCCAGCCAGTAGGCCGTCCGGAGGAATTCGATGAGCACGAATTCGCGCAATTCGGGCTGAGCCTTGATCTTGGCCCAGTAATCGGGATGGTTCGCCTTGGCGACGCGCAGGTAGAGCTGAAGGTAGCGCATGTTCGTGGCCGCGATGTCCCGCGAATTGCTCGCGCCCACTCCCTGGATGTACTCGGCGACGACGGTCGCGGCGGGCAATCCCATGAGCCCGGCGTTGAGTTCCGCGATCACCCCTTGCATCCGGTACGACCCCTGCTGCTGGTCCCGCAGATAGATGTCGTCCATCGAACGTGTGAGACCGTCCGTGATGAGCGGCAGTATTTCGCGGCGCGGGAAGCCGCCGTGGATCGGCACCTTCATCGCCTTGCGGGAAGCGTCGATCCACGCGGAGACGTACACGTCCCAGGAGGTTCTCGAAGGATCCAGGTCCCACATGTGGGTCTCTTCGTGGATCGCCACCATCAGGGATTCGGCGAGGGCGTTGAAGCTGGTCTTGTTCACGAATTGGCTGAAGTACTTGTCCTTGGCCTGAGCGATCGCGAGGCCTTCGCCGCTGGGCCAGCGCCGCTTGTACACGGCTTGGATCGTCTGAAGCCACTTCGTGGACTGGAAACCGGCCTTTATGTCACTTACATCGGCTTTCGGTTGTACGGGTTCCTCATAGCAGAAGGGGTTGCGGGCGGTCGCCGTCTCTTGAGCGGAGACAGGGAATGGGGTGAGGGACAGGGCGAGGCACGCGGTCAGCACGGTAATGCCATATCGGCGCATAAGGACCTCGGTTCACGGTAGGGTTTTCCGTGGGGCGGACGGAAGTGTCCCCTACCGATCACCGTTGATTCAATGATCCGGCTCGTACTACGGCTGTACAGGCTAGGAATTATGGCGGCGAACGGGCGAATCCACGGCGAGCCGGGATCGGCGTATGCTGTATCCGAAGTAGATCAGCAGGCCGAGCGCCATCCAGCCGGCGAAGACGATCCAGGTCGCGCCATCGAGGCTGAGCATCATGTAACCGCAGCACAGCACGCCGAGGATGGGCGTGACGGGCGAGAACGGCACGCGGAACGAGCGCGGGGCCTCCGGTTGCCGCTTTCGCAGCAGCAGGACGGCGACGTTCACCAGCCCGAAGGCGAACAGCGTGCCGATGCTGGTGGCGTCGGCCAGCTTCCCGAGCGGGATGAACGCGGCCAGCGTCGCGACGAAGCCCGAGACCACCAGGGTGTTGATCCGGGGAGTGCCGGTTTTGGGGTCCACTTTGGACAGCGAAGCGGGGACGAGGCCGTCGCGCGACATCGAGTACAGGATCCGGGTCTGTCCGTAGAGGACGGTCAGCACGACGCTGGAGATCGCCACGATGGCGCCGACGGCCAGCAGTCCGGCCCACAGCGGGTTGTCGGAAACGGCGCCGAGCACGTGCGAAAGGGCGGCCTCCTTGCCGTCGAACTCCTGCCACGGCAGCGCGCCCACGGCCGCCACGGCGACCAGGCAGTACAGCACGGTGACGATCGCGAGCGAGAGCAGGATCGCCCTCGGCAGATCCCGTTGCGGGTTCTTCGCCTCTTCGCCCGCCGTGGAGGCCGCGTCGAAACCGATGTAGGAGAAGAACAGTTTCGCGGCGCCGGCGCTCAGCCCGGCCAGGCCGAGCGGCAGGAACGGGGCGAAGTTCGCGGCCCGGACCGCGGAGAACGCGATCGCGCAGAACAGCACCAGCGTGCCGACCTTGACCACGACCATGATCGCGTTGGCCCGCGCGCTCTCCTTCGCGCCGGACAGCAACAGGAACATGGCGAGCAGTACGACGACGATGGCCGGGCCGTTGACGATCCCGCCCGAGCCCGGTGGCTGGCTGAACGCGTCGGGGATGGCGAAACCGAACGTCAGCCGCAGCAGCTCGTTGAGGTACTGACCCCAGCCGACGGCCACCGACGCCACCGAGACGCCGTACTCGAGCACCAGGCACCAGCCGCAGACCCAGGCGACCAGTTCGCCGAGCGTGGCGTAAGCGTAGGAGTAGGACGAACCGGACACCGGGATCATTCCGGCGAGTTCGGCGTAGGAGAGCGCGGAGAACAGCGCGGTGATCCCGGCGAGCACGAACGACAGCACGACCGCCGGGCCTGCCACGGGGACCGCCTCGCCGAGCACGACGAAGATCCCGCTGCCCAGCGTCGCGCCGATGCTGAGCATGGTCAGCTGCCCGAGCCCGAGGGAGCGCTTCAGCGTGCCGTGCTCACTGTCGGCGATCAGATCGGCGACCGGTTTCCGCCGCACCGCCGCGGCTCGCAAAGTCATGCCGAGGACCGTATCCGCCGTGCCGAACCCGCAGCACAGGAGATCGTTGCTTGGTTACCTGGATTACAGGCGATTCGTTGAACAGTACCGGTCGATTCGTGAAGAATCGTTCTACCGGGTGGTTCCGTCCACCGGGCTGACCGCCGCGCCGCCGCTCGTCACCGCCAGTACCGTGTCGCCGCAGCGTACGACGTCGCCGGGAGCGAGCGGGACCGGCCCCGCGACGCGCTCGCCGTTGTGGAACGTCCCGTTGCGCGAACCGAGATCCACCAGGACGGCGCCACTCTCGCCGACGGTGATCTCGGCGTGGTCGCGGGAAACGGCGCCGTCATGGCGGAGGGCGACGTCGGCACTCGCGTCCCGGCCGATGGCCAGCCGCCCCAGCACGGGCAGTTCCCGCAGGCGGGCCCGCCCCGAACCGTCGACCCAGGTCAACGCCGGTCGCCCGGCCCCGGCGGCACCGGGGGCGGCCACCCGCAGCAGGGTCGCCGTCCCGGCGTGGGCGAGTACCGCGCGTTCCAGTTCCCGCAACGCCGGCCCCGGGTCGACGCCCGCCTCCTCGGCCAGGATCCGCCGCGCCTGCCGGAACCGGTCGAGGGCCTCGGCCTGACGTCCATCCTGGTAGAGCGCGACCATCAGCTGACCCCAGAACCGTTCCCGCAGCGGATGTTCGGAGACCAGGTCCTCGAGCTCCCGCACCAGACCGGGGACGTCTCCCGCGCGCAGATCCGCGGCGATCCGCGCCTCCAACGCCTCCCAGCGCATCTCCGCGTAAAGGGCGCGGGCGGGGTCGAAGGCGGTGTGATCCGGCAGATCGGCGCAGAACGGGCCCCGCCACACCTCGAGTGCCCGCCGGTATCCCGCCGCGGCGCCGCCGGTGTCGCGTGCCCGTTCGGCGGCCCTCGCCCGGCCGATCGCGTCCTCCGCCTCGCGGATGTCGGCGCGGACGCCGAGAAGCCGGTAACCCGCCGGTCCGTGGAGCAGGGATCCCCCGTGCGCCCCCAGGTTCTGCCGCAGATTGTGCACGTGGACCTGTACGGTGGCGCGGGACGCGGGCTTGCCGGTGTCGGAGTAGATCGCCTCCGCCAGCCTGGCCGCGTTCACCGGCGCCTCCCCGGAAGCGGCAAGCACGGCGAGCACCGCCCGCGGCCGCAGACCACCAGGTGTGGCGGATACGCCGTCGACGACCAGCTCCACCGGCCCCAGCAACCGCACCTCCACCGTCACGGGGCCGATCATCTCAGGTTCCTCCGGCAGCTTGAAGCGACCTTGAAGCGAGATGGGCTTAACTGACCGCCATGACCACATTGACCGCACTCGAAGACGTGGTGGACCGGCACGGACGCGACGCGCTGTCCGACCCGATCGTCCTCACCGGCGCGCTGCGTAGTCTTCCCGACCCGCCTCCCGAAGCCGAGATCAACGCGCTCGCCGCGGCGGCGGGGGCGGGCGCGGCCCAGCGGATGCGCGCCGTACTCGAAGACGGGGGCACGCCCGCCGAAGCCCATCGGGCGGCGACAGAAGCTTGCGGCGGTGACGCGGGTGCGGACTGGGCGTGCGGGCACCTCGGCGCGGCACTCGGCTTTCTCCCGAGGGACACCGCGGCAGACGAACCGACCACCGCGTTGACCACGGTGCTGACCGGCGAAGAGCCGAAGCGCGGCAACCGGATCGCCGTGATCGCCGGGGCGGTGGTCCTGGTGGCGGCCGTCGCCGCGACCGGTGTGACCCTCGCGCTCGGCCGCGGCGACGAGCCGGAGGCCGCGCCGCCGGTCGCGCCGTCGTCCTCCGTGCCCACTTCGGCGCCGTTGGGTTCGGCGCCCCAGGGCGGCTCCTCCTCGGCGCCGGTCCCGGAGGAAGCGGCCGCGGTCTTCAAGGATCCGGATCTGCTCGCCGCGGCGAAGCCGTACCTCGATCACCCCGACGTCCGCTGCGAGGCGGCGAAATCCATCGTGAGTGTCCGGGAGACCGTCAACTGCGAGCTGGGCTCCGGCATCATCGCCAGCTTCCGCGTGCTGTTCTTCCCCAAGCAGCTCACCGCGCTGCGCACGGTGCTGCAGACCGACAACGACGGCGCGCGGCCCGGTTCGATCCGGACGCTGCGCTGGGAGTACGTGCCGGGGCGGCCGGGTATCCGCGCGGGCATCCCGGTCGGCACCCCGCGCACCGGCGACGGCACCCGGATCCGTTTCCTGGAGCCGGAAAACGGCTACGCCCGGCTCTACTTCGACGAGGACGCCACCGGGGTCGCCGTCTACATGCAGGCGAGCACCGACGATCAGCAGGTGCTCCGCAAGTTCTGGGCGGACCCGGACGCGTGATGGACGACCAGGATCCCCGCCTCGCCGAAGTCGTACGCCGCTTCGGCCGCCACGCGCTGACCGATCCGGTGGCGCTCCGGTCCGCGCTGGAGCAGTCCGGAAACGCGTTCAGCGCGGCCGAAATCGACTCGCTCGTGGCCGCGCTGCGCGATTCGGGAACGCTGGAAGCCGCCCTGCCGCGCGATCCCGAACCGACCGGGCCCCCGCTGAACCCCACTCGCGTGGAGAACCGGCTCACCTGGGACGGCCGCCCGGGCCGCACGACACGGCTGCTTCCCTCCCGCGCACGCAAGAAGTGGTTCCTCGGCGGGGCGGTGCTGCTGGTGGCCGCGATCGCGACCGGGGTGGTGGTCTTCGTGCAGGGAAAGGAAAAACCTGCCGCACCACCACCGGACCGCTACGCACTCGACCAGGTCGCCGGCCGCTACCGGGCACTCGGCGCCCGCTTGCTCGACGGCGCGGTCCGCTGCGCTCAGCAGCCCGCGAAACCCGGCGAGATGGAACGGGTCGGCTGCGACGCCGGGCTGTACGCCCTCACCCTGGTCACCTACGACGTGCCGGGCAGGCTCACCGAGTCCAGGGCGCTCGCGAGCGCCGCCGGAGCGGTGCGTTCGGCGGGCAACCTCGGTCAGGGCGCGGCGTTCGCGATGCGGGAACTCCCGTCCGGGGAATCGACGGTCTACTGGGACGTCGACAGTCCCCGTCCGGTCAGCGCGACGCTGACGGCGCGGAAGACCGGGCTCCCCGCACTGGTGGAGTTCTACGACGCGCGTCAATTCGGGGTGATCAAGCGTCCCGAGGTGCCGGGGGCCGCGTTCTCCTCCGGCGCGCTGTGGGATTTCGCGCAGGCACACGTGCTCAACGAGCAGTCCGCGAAGTGCCAAGCGGTCCCCGCCACGACCGGCACGGCCGAGACGGTCAAATGCCCGCTGGCCGACGGCGCGATGCTGGTGTTCAGTTCGGCGTCCGACCACGACGCGCTGATCAAGCTGCGCTCGGAGAACTCGGCGAACGGCGGTGTGGTGCCGGGAAGTGTCGAGGTGCGGACCTGGAACCGCCTCGGCGGCCCGGTCGTCGGCCAGTTCATCCGGTTCGTCACGGCGGACGACCGCAGCCCGGCCATCTATTTCGACGACGACGCGAAACTGATCTACGGCTGGTTCTTCGGCGCACCGGGTTCGTCGCCGGAGGCGCTGATGGAACGCTGGCAGCGCGGCTCGCGGTGACTCGGAGCCTGTTGGCGGAGCTGCGACGCGATCGCGGACGCGGGTTCACCAACAGAAACTCAGCCGAACCGGATCGCCGCGAAGAAGTCCTCGACCGCGCGCAGGTCGGCGGGATAGGGCGTGCCGACCCGGCCGTCGAGCACCGACACGGTGGCGTGCTCGTCGTCGGTCCAGGCGTAGCGCGTGGTCGTGCCGAGCACCGTGCACACCAGCGTCCCCTTGTGCCCGTCGCGCGACCAGGACTGTTTGGCGGGCAGGTCACCGGGGCATTTGCCGGCGGTGAGACCGGCGGGGTCCGTTCCGGCACCGGTGCGCAGGTAAGCGGTGGCCGCGTCGGCGTCGTCGAGGGCGGCGATCCGGAGTTCGCCGGTCTCACCGCCGGTCTGGCAGACGACCTGCGCGCGGACGCCCTCGTCGGCCGCCGTCACCGGCGAGCAGGTGAGCCCGGCCGGCGTGCTGCGGCCGATCCGGTCGGCGGCGGGCACCCCCGGCGACACCAGGAAGACCGCCGCGAGCACGATCGCGATCACGAGTGCGGCACCGGCCACCAGGCCCGCCACCAAACCGGTCCGGCGGCGGCGAGGCCGCTCGACGACGACACCGGCGGGTGGCGCGTCGGCACGGATCGCGCGGATGCGGTCACGTACTTCACGCACCGTCGGCCGGTCACGGGAATCCTTGGCCAGCAACGACTTCAGCAGAACGTTGACCGCCGCGGTGCGCGGATCGCCGACCACGAGCTGGGGGATCGGGGCCCTGTCGTGCGCCACGATCACCTCGGGCTGGCTGCCGTTGTAAGGCAGCTCGCCGGTCAGGGTCACCCACAGCAGACAACCCACCGCGTAGACGTCCGAAGCGGCGGTGGCGGGTTCACCGCGAAGACGTTCGGGCGCCATGTAGCCGACGGTGCCGATCACGCCGCTGGTCTCCGCGCCGCGGTCGATCTCCGCCGACCGCGCGATGCCGAAGTCGCACAGGTAGGCGAAATCCTCGTCGTGGTGCGCGGCACGGGGCCGCAGCAGGACGTTGGCGGCCTTGACGTCCCGGTGCACGACGCCGATGGCGTGCGCGTCGCCGAGTGCGGAGACCACCTGGTCCACCACCGCCAGCGCCCGGTCCGGGTCCATCGGCCCGGCTTCGAGCACCTTGGCCAGATCGGGCCCGTCGACCAGCTGCATCGCCAGGTACAGGCAGCCGTCCACCTCGCCGTGGTCGTGAACCGCGACGACATGCGGCGAATCGAGCCTGGCCAGCGCCGCCGCCTCGCGGCCGAAACGCTCGCGGTACACCGGGTCTTCGGCGTAGTGGGGCGGCAGGACCTTCAGCGCCACCGGCCGCCGCATGCGGTGCTGCCACGCGCGATAGACCACGCCCATCCCACCGCGGCCGAGGACCCCGTCGATCCGGAATCCCCCGAAGTCTTCACCGACGCGCGGCGTCATGCGGTTCCCCCAGTCACGCGGGCCACTCTAACCCGCGCGATCACCCGCTAGTTGCCGATCGGTTCGTGATTGAGTGGACGACACGCGTGATCAGGCGGACACACGCGTGTCGTCCACCCAATCACGCGTGTTCGCCCGCCAGTCACGCGTGTCGTCCATCCAGACACGCGAGAGCGCCCCGGGGCAGAACCAGGTAGGCGAACCCCGGCCTACCCCGTTACGGGGTTCAGTTGAGTTTGCGCATGTCGGCGGGCAGACCGCCGCCCGCGTAGACGTCCTCGGTGAGCTTCGCCAGCGCGGTGAGCGCGACGTTCTGGCTGAACGGCCCGTAGGACACCCGGGAGACGCCGAGTTTCTGTGCGGTGGCCAGCGGGATCGAGCCCGGGACGCCGATCAGGTTCACCTTGCGCTCGCCCAGCGCCTCGACCAGCTTGGCGACCTGGGCCTCGTCGAGTTTGCCGGGCACGAAGACGTTCGACGCGCCGGCGTCCAGGTACGCGCGGCCCCGGGTGATCGCCTCGGCCAGCACCTCTTCCGGGTCACGGTCGCCCGCCCGGAGGAAGGCGTCGGTGCGGGCGTTGAGCACGAAGTCGATACCGGCGGACTGCGCGGCGGCGACCGCGGCCTCGACGGCCTTGACGGACTCGTCCAGCGGTTTCATCTGGTCTTCGAGGTTGCAGCCGACGGCGCCGGCCTCGATCGCACGGGCGACCGTGCCGCCCGGGTCGCCGTAGCCTGCTTCCAGGTCGGCGGTGACCGGCAGATCGCCCGCCGACCGGACGATCAGGGCGACCTCGGCGATCATCTCGTCGCGGGGGATCACCTCGCCGTCGGGGTAGCCGCGGGCGGCGGCGATGCCGTGGCTGGGGGTGGCGAGCGCCTGTGTGCCGGGCGTTTCGGCGACGACCTTCGCGGTGATCGCGTCCCAGACGTTGACGACGAGCAGCAGTTCGGGGGCGGCGTGCAATTCCTGCAACCGGGTGGCCTTCTCGGCGGGGGGAACCATGCGTTCAATCTAGAGGCCGACGCAAGGAGGGGAGCACTCACGACGCCGCGGTGAGCGCGCCGAGCCCGCTCGCCTGGGTCCGCCAGTCGGTCTGGTCCGGTGTCCCGCCCGCCCAGCGCTGGCCGATCCGGTTCAGCGGGTCGCGAGTGGACGTCCAGAGCGAGTCGGCCTGCCGCCGGGCGTAGTCGCGGTATACCGGGGAACTCGTCGCGGCGGCCAGGTCGGCGAGGAACCGCATGAAAATGCCCTTGAACTGCTTTTGGTTGTCGTCACAGGAGTTCTGGCCGACGTCGCAGGATTCGGTGAGGACGCCGTGCCTCGTCAGCACCGGGCCGGTCACCGCCGCGTCGGCCAGCCGCCGGGCGGCGTCGAGCCAGCGGGTCTCGCCGGTGGCGCGCCAGACCTCGACCAGGCCACCGATGCCCAACCCCTGGTTGTAGGTCCAGACGGTCTGGCCGTTGTTGCGGCAGTCGCGGGTCAGCCCGTCGTTGACCAGTCCGGCCGCGTTGATCATCCCGCTCGCGAGATACCAGTCCGCGGCCGTCCGGGATCGTTGCAGCCAAACGGAATCACCCGGCGTGCGGCGGTGGACGGAAGCCGCGAGCCGCAGGTACAGACCACTGGTGACGGCGTTCTTGTAGGTGCGTTCCCGATCCCACCAGACACCGCCACCGCAGGTCCCCGGATCCCAGTACCGGTGCACGTACCCTGCGATCGTGGTCGCCATCGCGAGATAGCGTGGCTCGCCGGTGTGGTCGTAAGCGGCTACCCACGCCAGACCCCACCAGGCGCTGTCGTCGATGGCCCGGCTGGCGAAATCCCCTTCGATGGCGTCGGAACTGCGCTCCCCGGCGGCGAAAGTGCCGCGGTTCTGCTCGAAGGTCCGCGCGATGACCCAGTCGTAGCGGCGATCCCCGGTGGTCCTGGCGTGGTCGATCACCGCCGTCAGTGTCGCGGCCGAGTTCCACCAACTGCTCGGCCACCAGCCCGGATACGGATCGTAGGAGTACAGGAGCGCGTCGGCCGCCGCCTGCGCGCGGGCGGGCGCCGGACGGGCCCACGCCGTACAGGATCCTTCCTGGTGCCCGGCTTCACGCCCGCAAGCACGGACGGCACCACCGTAGTGGCGGCCACGGGGATCGCGCGTCGCGAACAACGCGGTCCGGCCGGCGGTCGCGTCCGCGGCGACCGGCGTCCGGCCGAGCGACGAACCGTCCGCCCAGCCCGCACCCGCGTCCCACGAGCGGTCCAGCCAGATCTCGTCGCCCCGCGCGCCGGATTCGATGGTGCCCCAAGCCATCGCGTTCCGGTCGACGTGCAGGCGGATCGTGCGCCCGGACAACGTCGTCGGCGCGACCGGCTGCATGTCGCCGTCGGCCCGCGTCGAGCCGTCACAGACGACGTCGCAGACCTTCGGGTGAATCCACTCCGTACAGGTGACTCCGGCGGCGTCCCCGCACGCGCGGATCAGGCCGCGCCGGTGCCTGCCGGGATCGGTCACGTTGTACATCAAGGTTCTGGTGCCGGTCCAGGCGCCGGGGATGCTCGCCTTGCCCAGCAGACCTTCCCACGTCGCGCCGCCGTCCCAGGACCGATCGAGCCAGACCGAATCCCCGGCCACGCCGCGATCGATGCTGCCCCAGGCCATCCCGTCCGCATCGGACACGTGCAGCCGGAGCAGGCGGCCGTTGAGCAGCCGGTCGGGAACCGGGAACGTGTCCTGCCGCGCCCGTGAAGGGTCGAGCGTGTCGCACGACAGCACACAGACCACCGCCGCGGCGGTCACCGGTTTCTCCGCCGGTACGGGAATCGCCGTCAGAATCAGGCAAAGCACGAGATGGAGCAGCGATGACATCGTTGTCCGCCCTCGGGATCGGCCATGCACCGGATCTTGGGACGAACTCCATGATCCGGGCTTCGTCACCGGCCGGTCAACGGGAACCACCGGTCAGATCTCAGGACAGGATTCCTGTTACGCCTCGGACCAAAGCCGCGACTGGTAGGGATATCGCGTTTCGAGGGAGGTCCCGTGGAGCTGACGATCAACGCCGCCGGCGACGAACAAGCGCTGAAAGAGTTCTGCAACTGGCTCCGTGACGATGCCGACGTGGCGCGGTCCGCGACGATCAGCACCGCGGAATCCGGCGACACGGGCGCTTTCGAGGTCATCCGCGTGTCGACCGGCTCCCTGACCGGGCTGGCGAACCTGGGGATCGCTTGGGGTAACTTTCTCCGCTCCCGCACGGAAACGCCCCCGTTCACCATCACGGTCGACGGCGAGCCGACCGCCGAACAGCGCGCCATGCTCCGGAACCTGGACCTCCCGCGGGTCGTGAGTGATCTGGGTCGTCATAATAGTGCGAGGTAGGTCGATGTGTCGCAGCGATCGGTGCCTCCGTCCGGTCGCCGTGTTCGTGGCCAGGTCGAAGGCGTGACTCGCGTGATCAGGCACCGAACTCACGTGATTGAAGGCGGAACTCGGTTGTGCGGCGCCTTCCGACCCGTCGGGCGACCGTGCCGTACCTGCACGGCGGCGGATTCACCTTCTGCGGGGCGGGCACCCATCGCCGCATGACCAAACTCGCCGTGGCCGACGGACTGACGCGGCCCGCGGCCTATGTCGGCTATTCGGCACACGTCGACTTGGACGCCGACCGGCGTGCTCACGGATTCATCGGTCAGGACGCCCTGATGCCCGTGTCCGCTTACCGGCGGGTCAAAGAGAAATGGGTACGCGGGCCGGTGGCCACACGCGGTACGCGTTCCCCGTGCTCGACGGAATACGCCCCGAGAGCCTTCCGCGCCTCGCTCGCATCCCCCGGAAACCGGCGTGCGGCATCCGATCGTTGATCGCGATAGGGTCGTGCGGCACGGGTACAGGGCATGGGTTGCCGGTGGGCGGGGAGGGCTGCATGGTCGTGCCGCAGGAGGTTCCTCTGGGGCCGCGTGACTTCGTGAACCGGGAGGCCGACCTCGGCCGCGTGGACCGGCTTTGGGCTTCCCGCTCGGCCGGAGCGACCCGGCTCGGGGTTTGCACGGGTTTGCCGGGAGTGGGGAAGACCGCGTTCATCCGCCGCTGTGTCCAGCGGTTTCGTGACACCGCGGTGTTCTCGGGCGGCGATCTTCATGTCGAGTTCGCCTCGGTCGACGGGATCGCGCCCTCGGTCGCGGATGCCCTGGGTTCGTGCTTGCTCGCCTTGGGTGTCGCGAAAGATGTGATGCCGTCGACCCTGGCAGAGCGAGCCAATCGTCTCCGGACCATCACCGCGGAGAAGGCGGTGCTGATCGTGCTTGAGGACGTCTCGGACGCGGCCCAGGTGCTGCCCTTCGTGCCCAACGGGTCCGGCAGTGCCGTTCTGGTCACGAGCAGCGCTCAGTTGAGCGACTTGCTGGCCGACGGTGCCGAGGCGATCCGGCTCGAGCCACTCGACGATGCCAGCGGAGCGCACCTGGTGACCACCTTGGTCGGTGCGAGGGCGGAGGCCGAGCCGGAGGCGGTCGGCCGGCTGGTTCGCCTCTGCTCGGGCCTGCCAGTGGCGTTGAAGGTGGCTGCCTCGCGCCTGTTGGCCCGCCGCGGCATGAGCGTGGGCGAACTTGCTTCGCAGATCGAAAGCGGCCGCTCAGGATTCGCGGTCGGAGGCGAAGACAAGGTCTCGGCGGTTTTCGCGGTGGCGTACGAGGCCTTGGCGTCGGAGCCCGCGCGGATCTACCGGTTGCTCGGCTTGTACACGGGCCGTGATCTGACACAGGACACCCTGTCGAGACTCGCCGACGTCGGACAGGACGCGTCGAGTTCCGCAGTGGAGACCTTGATCGAGTCCGGGCTGCTGAACGAGGATTCGGACGGTCGGCTTTCGTTGCACGCGATGGTTCGGCGGCACGCCCGGCAACTGGCCTTCAGTCAGGACGGGGCGGACGAATGCGAGGCCGCGGTGCGACGAGTGGTCACCCATCTGGTGACCACCGCGGCTTTCGCGGATCTTGCCGTGCTGGGAACCGGGCGATATCGGGTCGACCCGGACACCTTGACCCATGGGTGGAAGTCCCCGTTCGCGGGTGCCAGCGCGAAACGGGAAGCGCTGGCATGGCTCGATCGTGAGCGGGGGAATCTGCTCGCGGTGCAGCGCGCCGCCGCGGACCTCGATATGCACGACGAGTCATGGCGCCTGGCCGAAGCACTGACCGCCCTGTACGTGACTCGCCGCTACCTGGTGGATTGGACGGAGTCGAGTGCACTCGGAGCGAATTCGGCACGGCTGATCGGAAACCGGAGGGCCGAGGCCCGGCTGCGCAGCTTCGTGTCGCGCGCGTGGTCGGATCTGGGCAACCTGGATCGCGCCGGCGAAGAGCTGGTCGATCGCGCGCTTCCACTGGCCGAGCAGGCGGATGACACGCGGTTGCTGGCCTCGGTCTGGGAGATGCTGGGCAGGTATCGCGACCACGTCGACCCCGGTGACGCGGCAGAGGCCTATCAGCGCGCGATCGCCCTGTTCGCGCAGGAGAACGACACGCGCGGGATCGCTTTCACGTCACTCTTCCTCGGAAGCTCTCACTATCGCTCCGGGCGGCTCCAAGAGGCCGAGGACATCCTGCGCAACGCTTTGGCGCAGATCCGCGAAGTCGGCGACGCGCGGATGCACGGACGGTGTCTCACCGAGCTCGGGAACGTTCTGCGGGCTCGCGGGGCGACTGGGCAAGCACGGCAGACGCTGAACGAGGCCGTGGAAATTCTGCGCGACGACGACCAGCCGTATTACGAAGCCGAGGCGCGGGAGGATCTCCTCACCCTCGTCGAGGACGAGACCGGTTTACAGGCCTTGATGGAGATTCATGAGCGCTTGGGCAGTGGACGGGCAGGCGAATTCAGGGATCGGCTACGCCGGCTTCGGGATTCCGCACCGTCAGCGTGATCCGCGCGGAAACCCTGCCCGCCCGCACGAGAATCCGGCGATCGTCGAGAGCACCTGACAGCCGGCAGCAGTAGATGGCCGAGGCCGCCAAGGACAGCTGGTGGCCACTGGCCATCACGGCTTCGACGAACCCGCCGCCGCGAACCGCGGCGAGTCCCCCATTCTCTGTGGCGGCGATCGCGACCCTGGCGCCGGGATAGGCCATCAGCGTCGAAGCCGCCCAGTGCCGGGCTTCCGGCATGGAGAGCGGCCCGTCCCTGAAGACGACTGCGGCTCTTTCGAGGATCTTCAGGTCGCGTTCGGTCTCGTCGGCGACCACGTGGGTCTCCTCGCCAGGACACTCCGGCAGAACCGCGGCGGGAAACCTGGTCAGCCTCAGCTCGGCGTTCGTGATCGGGACCGTGTGCACCACATAGGAGGTGATGCGGCGAAGTTCGGGTTCCGGTAAGGGAAACCTTTGTGCAGTCAGCGAGTCCGATGGCGTCTCGAGGTCGAGTTTCCGGTAGATCAGGTTCCGCAGATTGGTGTCCGCTTCGGAAGTGTGAGCGAACACGCGATCGGTGATGGACCGGAACCGGCCGGAACGGTGGGCGTCCCGGCACCGGTCGAGCTGGTCCCGTAGCGATGCGTTCCGGTCGAGTTCCACCGTCTCGCGCAGTAGCCGATCAGGAGGAGTGCCCGCGACGATCTCCGCCGAAGCTCCGGCATGCAGGAGCGGTTTGTCGAGGGCGGCGGCGAACAAACCCAGCGATCCATGGTCGATGATCACCTGATCCGCGGCCACGAGCGCGGCTTGCCACCCCGAATCCGGCGGGAGCAGCACGAGACCCGCTTCCAGCGCGGAAGAAAACCACCATTCGATCTGCGCTCGCCCGTAGAAGGACCAGACGTTCGGATGAACGACGACACAGACCTGGTAGCGATCGACGGGGAGCTCCGCCAACAGCTGTGACGGCAGGGCGTGCCACCTGCCCAGCAAGGAATCCGGCCGCCAGGTCGAAGCCAGCACCACCAGCGTCCGCCCGGTGGCTCCGAACGCCTCCCGGTAGCGGTCTCGCAGCCCCCGGCTTGACAGTAAACGTGCCAGAGTCGGATCGCCGACCACCTCAGTGTGGTGTTCGCTCGCGGGGGAGACCGCCTTCAGCTGATGACGCTGCTCCGGGTGAGAGAGCACTACCGTGGCATCGCCTGCCTGCAGGACCGACTCCGGCGGAAGCCCGGCGAGCCGCATTCCGTCACCATTGCTGTCGGGTACGAATTTGTTGAAGCCCAACCCATGGGGAAGTACGACGGTGTGTTTCGAGACATCGTGGAAATCGATGTTCTCGCTCGCGGACAGCACCAGGTCGTAGGTGACCTCCTTCTCGCGGACAGCCTCCCACGGAACCAGCCGGGCACCTGCTCGGCGAAGGACATCTTCGACGCCGTCGCTGAACGCCGACGTGTCGTTGACCGTGAACAGCAACCTTACGCGGAAGTCGTCGCGGAACAGTGCCCATGCCTCGAGCAGCCGGTACGCCGAGGTCAGTGTCCGGGCGACGACGAGGACTGTGCGGTCACAGGAGAACGTGCCCCACGGCTCCCGGCTCCTGGATCCCGGTGTATCGTCTGATTGTAGCATCTTGATCACTCAACGTGTTCGATAGTTGAGCAATCCTCCGTTCTGATCGCAGTCCGTCGTCGGAAGCATATCCACTGCCGGGCAGGTCGTGGACCTGCGCTGGAGTGACTAGGGCGTCGTGAGTGGTAATGGTCGTTCTAACGCTCTTTCACTCACGACCCCGGCGCGGAAATACGCAAAGTGTTCAAATCGGGTGCCGAAGACCGATCTTCAGTCCCTTGTGGACAGTTGTCGCCGCGTCGGGGCCTGACACGTTTGCCTTGGCTCTCAATAGCCCTCTTTGCCACGCACGACCCCGGGCACGATGACGGAGACGGCACGGGGGAGCAGGCTGACGTCGACAGGCAAGGGGCCGACGTAGTCGCCGTCGGCGTAGGCGTTGATGCCGTCCATCTCGATCCGCAGCCGTTCGGTCCGGACGGTACGGACCTCGGGCCGGGTCACGTGTGTGCCGCGATAGATGCTCGGGAACTGCGCGAGTACCTTTCGCCGGGTCGAGGCGCCGCCGATCGTCACGTCCAGCAGCCCGTCGGACGGGTCGGCGGCCGGGCAGATCCGCATGCCGCCGCCGTAGGACTTCGTGTTGCCCACGGCTACGAGGAGCGCGTCCTGTTCGATGAGCGTGCCGTCCGCGAGCGTGATCTTGACCGGCCGGGCTCGTAGCTGAGCGAATTCGACCAGCATCGCGACGTTGTAGCGCGCTCGGCCATGCGGCCAGCTCATCCGGTTGGTGCGGTCGGTCACCAGCGAGTCGAAACCGGACGCCAGTACGGAGCCGAAGAGGGTGCGCTTGCCGTCGGCTGTCTCTGCGACGCCGACGTCGATTTCGGTCAGGTGGCCGTCGGCGACGACGTCGGCAGCGGCCTCGGCGCGCCCCCGCGGCCAGCCGTACTCGCGGGCTTGGTCGTTGCCTGTGCCCGCGGGGATGACGCCCAACGGCGTAGAGGTGCCCACGACCGACTGCAGCGCGAGGTGGATCATGCCGTCGCCGCCGACGACGACGAGGGCGTCGACACCGGTGGTGATCGCGTGGCGCGCCAACTCGCGCGCGTTCTCGGCGCTAGTGCCTGCCAGGGCCAGTACGTCGATGCCGCGTGCGGTGAGGCGTGCCTTCGCCAGCTCGGCTGCCGCCAGCGCTTTGCCGTGCCCGGCCACCGGGTTGGTGAGCAACGCGACGGTGCGGATCGGGCTCACGGGATCAGCTTGCCGGGGTTGAGGATTCCCACCGGGTCGAGCGTGGCCTTGACAGCGCGCAGGATCTCGACGCCGACGTCGCCGATCTCGTCGGTCATCCAGTCGCTGTGATCGGCGCCGACGGCGTGGTGGTGCGTGATCGTCCCGCCGTGAGTCATCAGTACGTCGTTGACGGCGGCCTTGATGTCACGCCATTGCGCGATCGCGTCGCCGCGCTGGGCGCCGATGACGGTGAAGTACAGGGAGGCGCCGGTGTCGTAGACATGCGAGATGTGGCACAGCACCAGGCAGAGCGAGTCGTACTCGCCGAACTTCGCCTGGATGGTTTCGGTGACGGCCCGCTTGAGCGCGGCCAGATTCGACCACGACGTCGCTGTTTCGAGGGTTTCGACGAGAGCGCCGTTCGCGAGGAGCGGGTCCCGGAGATAGGGCCCGTCGAAGCGGTGAGCCTCCCACCGCTGTGCCTTGTCCGCGCCGAGCGAAGTGCCACCATGCCGTTCGAGGACCCGCCGGGTCGCGTCGTGCCTCGCGGCGACAAGCTCAGGCTCGCCTTCGAAGACGGTCACGCCGAGGCAGCCACCCTGTTGCGGCTCGCCCGCGTCGTCCTTGCCGGCGTCGGCGACGGTCGCGAGGTTGAGCGCCGTCTCGACCTCGTCGCTCAACCGGAGCACGGTCGGCCCGGTATCGAGCTGTTCGACCACCCGCAGTGCCGCGGCGCCGGTCGCGAAATCCGGGAATGTCCAAGCCTCGTAAGCCTTCGCCTTCGGCACGGGGTGCACCCGGACGCGGACCGCCGTGATCACGCCGAAGACGCCTTCCGAGCCGAGGAACAGCTGGCGCAGATCCGGACCCGCCGCGTTCTTCGGTCCCGGCCGCCCGAGTTCGAGTACTCCGCGCGTTGTCACCACTCGCAGACCGCGCACCATTTCGTCGAAGCGGCCGAAGCCTGCCGAGTCCTGCCCGGACGATCGCGTCGCGGCGAAGCCGCCGATCGTCGCGTACCGGAAGCTCTGCGGGTAGTGGCCGAGCTCGAACCCTTGCGCCGCAAGCAGTCCTTCGGCGGCAGGGCCGGTGAGGCCGGCGCCGAGGACGGCGGTCTGATCGACCTCGTCGAGTTCGTGAAGTGCGTCGAAGCGTCGCAGGTCGAGTGAGACCACCGCGGTGAACGTGCCGCGGAGAGGATCGAGGCCGCCCACCACGCTGGTTCCGCCGCCGAACGGGACGACCGCGATCCCGCGTTCGGCGCACACTGCCAGCAGCTCCGCCACCTCGGCGTCGGAGCCGGGAAGGACGACGGCATCCGGCGCGTCCTGCTCGGCGTTGTCCTTGCGCCGCAGCAGATCCAGTGTGGACTTGCCGCCTGCGCGCGGCAGCCGGTCGGCATCGGCGGTGCTGACCTTGTCGCTGCCCACAACCGCTTCGAGCGCGGCGAGGCCGGCCGCGTCGAGAGCGGACGGCCGAAGCCGTACCGCCTCCCGTGAGACGGCGCGCACGTCGTCGGCGCTCACCTTGAGCAAGTCCCGGACCATCGCCAGCTGTGTTCCGGACAGTTCGGTGACTTGCCCAGGGTCTCCCCAGCCGTCCCAGCGCATCGGTGGGGTCGGCAGCTGCGGTCGCGAGGTCGTCATGTGCTACAGTTTTACATATTATGTCAAGTCGTAACGATGCAAAGACGGATGAGCTTGACGTCGAGGACCGCATTCTCGACGCCGCCGCGCGCTGCCTGTCGGTCTCGACGCGGCGCCCCGGCATCGCCGAGCTGGCCCGTCAGGCAGGGATCAGCAGGCCGACGGTCTACCGGCGCTTCGCCGATGGCGACGCCGTGTTCCGCGCGCTGTGGGAACGGGAGATCCGCCGTCTGCTCGAGGCAACGCCTCAGCGGAGCGCCGGCCGCGAGTCCTTGGTGCGACAGGTCGTCGAGCTGGCCGACAAGATCAGTACGCATCCCACCCTGGCGCCGACTTTCACCTCCGAGCCGACACTCGTCGCGCGATACATTCTCGAGCGGCTCGGCGCGGGACAGCGTGTTCTGCTCGAAGCGCTCGTCGGTGCGATCGAGTCCGCGCAGGCCGGTGGCACCATCCGCGACGGCGACCCCCGTGAGCTCGCCGCGATGGTCCTGCTCATCACGCAGTCCGCGATCCAGTCGCGCCGCATGATCGCCGAGCATCTCTCCGACGACGCCTGGTATCGCGAACTCGCCCACGCGCTGAACGGATACCTGCGCCCATGACCGCTCTCAACCGCACGCGGCGCACCCGTGACCTCGACGCACTGGCGGCGGACCCGGCGGTCGATCTGCTCGTGATCGGGGGAGGCGTCACGGGCACGGGGGCGGCTCTCGACGCCGCCGCTCGCGGCCTGCGGGTAGTGCTGGTCGAGTCCCGTGACTGGGCATTCGGCACCAGTCGCTGGAGCTCCAAACTCGTCCACGGCGGACTGCGGTATCTGGCGTCCGGACGGGTCGGTGTGGCGAACGAGAGCGCCGTCGAGCGTGGTGTGCTGATGACGACGACCGCCCCGCACCTCGTCCGGCCATTGCCCACCGTCGTCCCCTTGCTGCCTTCGACAGGCAGGCGCCAGGCGGCCGTGATCCGCGCCGGCTTCGTCGCGGGTGACGCGCTGCGCGTCGCGGCACGCACGCCGGGTTCGGTACTGCCGCTGTCCGGGCGCGTGGGCGCGGCCGAAGTGCGACGGCTCGTGCCCGGCGTCTCGGCCGACGGCCTGCGTGGCGGGTTCGTCGCCTACGACGGGCAACTGATCGACGACGCACGTCTGGTCGTCGCGCTCGCGCGGACCGCGGCGGAACAAGGAGCCACCGTGCTCACCAGGATGCGTGCGGAGGCAGTCACCGGAACCTCCGCGCGACTGGTCGACACCCTCTCCGGGGAGTCGATGACCATCTCGGCGCGTGCCGTCATCTCGGCCGCCGGTGTCTGGGCCGGCGACGTCGACCCATCGGTCCGGCTGCGGCCGTCGCGCGGCACGCACCTCGTTCTCGGCTCGGCCTCCCTCGGCGATCCGATCGCCTCGCTCACGGTGCCGGTGCCCGGTTCGTTCAGCCGTTTCGTCTTCGCGATGCCGGAGCAGCTCGGCCGGGTATACGTCGGGCTCACCGACGAGGACGCGCCAGGCCCGATCCCGGACGTGCCGGTGGCGGCGGAGGCCGAGATCACGTTCCTGCTCGACACCGTCAACCAGGCGCTCGGGCGATCGCTGACGAGGGGCGACGTATTGGGGACGTACTCCGGATTGCGTCCGCTCATCGACACCGGTGGCGGAGCGACGTCGGACGTCTCCCGGCGGCACGCCGTCATGGTCGGGCCGGACGGCGTCATCAGCGTCATCGGCGGCAAATTGACGACCTATCGGCGGATGGCCGAGGACGTCGTCGACAAGGCCGTCCTGGTCGCGGGCCTGACGGCGCGGCCGTGCGGCACCCGCGGGATCCCGCTCGTCGGCGCTCCCGCCCGCCCGGACAGCCTGCCTGCCGACGGGTTGCCCGCATCGCTCGTCGCGCGGCACGGTGGATCGGCCCGTGCGGTGGTCGACGCCGCCACCGTGCGCGCGCCGCTCGAACCGATCGCCGACGGTATCGACGTCACCCGCGCCGAGATCGAATACGCGATCACCCATGAAGGCGCGCTCGACCTGTCCGACGTGCTCGACCGGCGCACCCGCATCGGCCTCGTCCAGGCCGATGCGGACTCGGCGCGCGCGGCGGTCGACGGGATCTTCGCGTCCGCGTCGCTACCGTGACGGGGTCCTCGTAGTGCTCTTTTCGGGGCCGACGTTCGGGGTGGGAGGCGTTGTCCTACGGTGCCGATCCACGACCGGGTTCAGAGCCGGAATATCGGCTCGGACTCGGCGCCGAGTCCGGCCGGGGTCAGTTTTGACGAGTGGGTCGGACAGTGATGTCGCCGATCTCGACGTCGTCGGGTTGCTCGATGGCGAAGGCCACGGCACGCGCCACGGCGCCGGGCTCGATGGCGAGCGTCCGCATTCGGCTCTGCATCTGTTGCCGGACCTCGGGGTCGTCGAGGTAATCGACGAGCTCAGTGCTCACGAAGCCGGGCGAGATCGAGGTCGTGCGCAGAACGCCGTCGGTGGACTCCTGACGCAGCGCCTCCAGCAGCGTGCGGACCGCGTTCTTCGAGGCGGCGTAGACCGCCTGGGCCGGGACGATTTTCAGGCCCGAGGTCGACACGATGGTCACGAAATGTCCGCGCCCCTGCTCGCGGAACACCGGCAGCGCGGCCGCGATCCCATGCAGCACGCCACGCACGTTGACGTCGATCATCGCGTCCCAGTCGTCGACGTCGAGCTCGGCCACCGGAGCGATCCTGGCGATCCCGGCGTTGCCCACGAGGACGTCGAGGTGGTCGAACCGATCGACCGCCGCGGCGACCAACCGCTCGAGGTCCGCGCGCCGGGTGACATCCGTGGGCACCACCTCCGCGCGGCCGCCCGAGGCGCGGATCCGTTCGGCCAGCGCGGTGAGCCGGTCGGTGCGCCGGGCTCCGAGCACCACCGCCGCGCCCCGTGCGGCGAGTTCCAGCGCGGTCGCCTCGCCTATGCCGCTGCTCGATCCGGTGATGGCGACGACTTTGCCGCTGACTCCATTCATTGACGTTCTCCCGCTCTAAGCTGACAACTGTCCGGTTATGCTCCAAGGCTAGCCGGACAGTTGTCCACTTGCTCGTCGCGGTCAGGAAAAAGAGGTGAGGGTGTGCCCGCTCGTACACGTCGCTCGGACGCGGTCGCCAACCGCGAGCGCATCGTCGTCGCGGCGCGGGCGGCGCTGAGCGACTCCCCCGAAGTGGCCTTGGAACTCAAACTGCACCTGATCGCCAAGGCCGCGGGCGTCGGGCAGGGCACGCTCTACCGACACTTTCCGACCCGCGAGCACCTCTTGGCCGAGGTGTACCGGCACGAGATGGGCGAGCTGGTCGACGCGGTTCCGGCACTGCTCGCCGAACACCCGCCACTGGACGCCCTGACCCGGTGGCTGGACCGGCTGGTCGGATACGCACGGGTCAAACGCGGGGTCATGGCCGCGATCGAGGCATCGACCTGGCAGGACCTCTACGCAGACCACCACGGCCGACTCGGCGAGGCCCTCACGACACTGCTCGACCGGGGCGCCGCCGCGGGCGAGATGCGCGACGACATCGACGCCACCGACGTCATCCTGCTGCTCGGCGCGTTGTCGCGGGTCCCCGAGAAGGACTGGGACACCCGAGCCCGGAAACTGGTCGCCGTCATCCTCGACGGTCTGCGCCGCCGCTGAGAGCCGCAAAAGGATCACGCCAGGTGGTGGGATGGGCACACGTGTCCGTGCACTTCTCGTACGGCCCCAAGACCTTCACCAGTGCCACGACCGCGGAATCGCACGCACTGGTGGAGGCGGGACCGGTCCGCGCGGCGGACCTGGGCGGATCGGCCCCTCGTGTTCCCGGCGAGGTACCCCGCAACTCGCGGGTTGTCTCTTACTGCGGGTATCCATGTCGGATCGCGTCGATCAGCATGTGCACGAGTTGCTCCACGCTGACCTGCCACGTTTCTTTCGCCAGATGACCGCTGAGTTCCATTCCCGCGATGCCGTGTGCACTCGACATCAGCAGCGCGCCGAACCGAGGCGCGTCGGATTCGCCGACCATGTCCGCGACCAGGGCCAGGAACATGCCCTCGAGACGGCCTGCGGCCTCCAACGCGGCTGGTGTATCGGCCGGAGCACTGAACATCAGCGCGTACCGGTGCGGCCGTCGTCGAGCGACGTCGATCAACGCCAGAATGGCTCGCTCCAGCCGTATGTCCGAAGTGGACTCGAGGTTCGCACGAAGGTGCTCGACGTCGTCCGCCAGGGAACTCCACGCGTTGATGGCGAGCTGGGCCAGCAGATGTTCTTTGTTCTCGAAGTGCCCATAGGGCGCACCTCGTGAGACTCCTGCCCGAGCTCCGACCGCACGCAGGGTCACCGCGTCAGGACCGCCCTGGTCGAGCAGCTCGGAAGCAGCGCGGACAAGAGCTTGCCGCGTGGCCTCGGCGGTCTCGGTGCGCGTCACGCCGGCCATTCTAGTTGACAGTGTCATCCGAACTGGGCAGGCTATCCCATATGACAGTGTCACATGAATTCCTGCCCGACCTGACGGGCCGCACCATCGTCGTCACCGGGACGACCTCCGGCCTCGGCCTCGCCCTCTCCGGCGCGTTGGCGGCGGCCGGTGCCAGGGTCCTGATGACTGTTCGCGACGCCGAGCGTGGAGCGGCGGCCGTCGACCTGGTGCGAGCCGGGATCGACGGCACCGGGTCGGCCGAACCCGTTCTGCTCGACCTGGCCGACCTCTCCTCGGTGCGGGCCGCCGCCGCGGAGATCCGGGAACGCACCGGGGACCGGATCGACGTGCTGATCAACAACGCCGCGGTATCGCTGGGGCCGCACAGCCGGACCCGGGACGGTTTCGAGCTGCAGATCGGAACCAACCATCTCGCCCCGGCCGCGCTGACCTGGCTGTTGATGCCCGCGCTGCGGGCGGCAGGAGACCGCGGGCGACCCGCGCGGGTCGTGACGACGTCCAGCCTCGGCCACCGTACCGGCGGACTCGACCTCGCCGACCTGCATTGGGAGCGCCGGCGTTACTCGCCGACCCGCGCCTACGGAGCCTCCAAGCTCGCGAACCTCCTGTTCGCCGCGGAACTCGATCGGCGGCTGCGCACCGCCGGCGACCCGGTGCTGTCGATCGCCGCTCATCCGGGACTGACGACGTCACAGCTGCTGACCAACGCCCTTGCCCGCGGGAGTACGTGGAGGTCCCGCCTCCTCGTGCTGCCGGACCGATACCTCTCGCAGCCGGTCACCACCGGGGTCGCGCCCCAGCTCATCGCCGCCACCGGACCGGCCGAGGGTGGCGACTACCTTGGCCCGACCGGACCGTTCGAGATCCGCGGCCCGGCCGGGCCGGCACGCCGTTCGGCGGCCGCCAAGGACCTGGGGCTCGCGAACGAGCTCTGGCAGATCACGAGCGCCGCCACCGGGGTCACTCCAGACCCCGCCGGGCTGGAGCAAAGGTAGCCCGGTGGTTTCACCTCCGCGGGATTTGGAGGCCAAACCGGTCCTTTGGCGCGGAATCTCAGAACCAGCGGCACGCCGAGCGCACCGGGTCGGTGACGTGCTCTCGCAAATTCACGTGCACAGGGGTTTCGGACTTCCGTGCGGGCGACTCCGGACATCGACACCGGTGCCCGCGATGCTCGGGTGGAGCCGGGCTCGCCGTGCCGGTCACACACCGTGCCGCGCGGGCGGCGAGTCGGTGGAGGACGTCCAGCCGGACCTGATCATCCCCGTCGGCAAACGCAAGGGCGACAACCCGAGTCTCGCCAGCAGCTACCGGGCACTGGCCGAGCACGTCAGGCGGGAGGCGTACCCGGAAGCGATCGAGCAGGCTCACGCCGACTTCGCCGGCACGAAGACGATCAGCTGACCGAATTCATGTTGGTCAGGACCGGTGCGAGCGCCTAATCGACTGTCGCGAGTTCTTCGGGGACTCCGTGACAGCACGTTGTCAAGGGGCGTAACGATATTCGCGCGCCAAAAGCGGCGAGCTGCAAGCTGATGGTTCGTCGGGTCGACTGACCTGGAGGACAGCTTGGGGAACCGTACCGCGGGGCGACATCTGCTTGTCGAGCCGGCTCGCGCCGCTGTCCGGGTGAACCGCCCGCTCCCTGATGAACGAACCGTTCTTCTGGTCACCCACGACGGTGCTCGCCTCACTGTCGTCGACCAGATCGCCGAAGTCCCCGATGGGCGACTCCGCATTCCGATGGCATTCGTGAGAAATAGCCGGTACCGACTTCCCGTAATGGGGAACGCCGGTACCGGCGCCGAGACGCGGCATTGGCCGAAATGGAGCTATCGCTTACTCCATGTACTTCGGAGTGGCGCGTTCCTGGTAGACGCGGCGGACGCTGGTTCCCTTGCTGAGATCGGCGCCGTAGACGTGCAAGGTGATGGCGACGGTGTCGGTGGTGTTGTGCACCTGGTGGATGTCGTCGGGCGGCGCGACACCGCTGACCGAACCGGTGAGGCGTTCCCGCTGGGACTTCCGGACCAGGTGGTCGCCGTCGATGTCGAAGATGGTCTCCGTCTCGGTTCCTTGGAGGACAAGGAAAGTGCACCAGACGAGATGGTCGTGGATCTCGGTGCGCTGGCCGGGTCGCCACACCAGGGCGGTGATCGAGAAGTCGGCTTCGGCGTGCAGGGTGTTGCGGGTGTATCCCCCTCTGGACCCTTCTCGTTCGGCCGGGGTGAGGAGTTCGGGAGCCGGGTGGAGTTCGGTGAGAACGTTCGCCACGGCTTGCGCGGTGACGCGGGGTTCCGATGTGCGCCCGGTGCATTGTCGAAGTCGTTCGATCAGTTCCTCGAGGCCGGGCCTGACCAAGGTTTCCGGAGGATTGGACGCGACTGTCATGTGCACACTCCTTCTTGTTGGTTTCCGATCTCCTTCGGGGATGTCGAATCCGGTGAAGGTCCACCGGATATCAGAGGGTGCCGGTGAGGGCCTGCAGGCCCAGGCTCGACGCCGCGACGAGGACCCAGAGCAGGCCGCCGAGCAGCAAGGGACGGTGGCCCGCCTTGCGCAGGTCGGCGAGGCGCAGCGTCAGCCCGATCCCGGCCAGCGCCGTGGTGATCAGGAACGTGCCGAGGAAGGACAGCGCGGGGTGCCAGGAAGCGGGGATCGCGCCGAGGCTCTCCAGGGTGGCCGCCGCGATGAATCCGAGCAGGAACAGTGGGACGACCCGGCGCCAGGGCAGGCCGCGGAGGGTGAACCCGGTGCGCGGTTCCGCCGGGCCCGAGGTGGTGCGGTGGGCGGTCGAGATCGCCAGCGTGAGCACGATCGGGATCAGCGTCAGGGTCCTGGTCAGCTTGACGACGACGCCGTGGGGACCGGCGTCGCCGTCGTAGGCGAAGGAGGCCGCGACGACCGACGAGGTGTCGTTGATCGCAGTACCCGCCCAGAGCCCGAAGGCTTGCGGGCTCATTCCGAGGAGGTGCCCGAGCGGAGGGAACAGCAGGACAGCGGCGATGTTGAAGGTGAAGATCGTCCCGATGGCGTAAGCGATGTCGGCCTGCTTCGGTTTGATGACCGCCGCGGTGGCCGCGATCGCCGATGCCCCGCAGATCCCGGTGCCGACGGCGATCAGCGTCCGTGTGTCGCCGAGGACCCCGAGCCATCGGCCGAGCAGCCACGCGCCGCCGAGGGCGATGGCGAGGGTGCCCAGCATGACCGGAAGCGATTCTCCGCCGACCCGGAGGACCTCCTGCAAGGACAGGCCGGTACCGAGTATCACGATGGACAGTTGCAGCACCGGCTTCGAGGCCACGGCGTAGCCGGGTGTCCACCTCGTGGTCCGGAGCGCGGGGACCGCGGATGCGGCGATGACGCCGAGCAGGATGCCGAAGACCGGCCCGCCGACGACGGGAGCGGCGAGCCCGAGCCCGGTCGCAACGGCGGCGACGGTGACAGCGGCCAGTAGTCCGGGCGCGATCTCTTTGCCGTGGCGGAGCGGTGTCTTCTTGTCCGCCGGCGCGTCCCGCGTCGCGATCATGCGACCGGCCCGGATCTGAGCAGTGTCCGCTGTGACATCGACGGCCTCCAAATGTACGGACATCTACGCTAGGGGATGTCCGTACATTTGGCCAGAGGTACGCTCTGCGGCGATCGCTTGGAGGACGTGATGACCCAGCGGACGCTCGCCCGGTCGGGTGCCGAGCCGCTCTGGCGGCAGCTACAGCGAGAGTTGCTGGCCAGGCTCGACGCCGGAGACTTCACCGATCAGTTCCCCGGCGAACTCGCACTGGTCGAGGAATACGGCGTGAGCAGACATACCGTGCGGCAGGCCCTGCGGCAGCTGCGCGCGGACGGGGTGATCGTCGCCGAACGAGGACGACAGCCCCGGGTCGCGCCCCCAGCCGAGATCGCTCAGCCGTTGGGGGCGCTCTACAGTCTTTTCGCGTCGGTGGAAGCCGCCGGTCTGCCGCAGCACAGCGTCGTTCGCTTCTTCGACGTCCGAGCCGACGCGCTCGTCGCCGAACGCCTCGACCTCGAAGCGTCCACCCCGCTGGTCTACCTCGAACGTCTGCGCTTGGCGGGCGACGAGCCGTTGGCGCTGGATCGGGTCTGGCTACCGGCGGACCTGGCGAGACCCCTGATGGCCGCCGACTTCAGTCACACCAGCCTCTACACCGAGCTGGCCGCGCGCGCCGGAGTCAAGCTCGATCGCGGTCGCGAAGAGGTCCACGCGGTCATCCCGACAGCCGCCGAACGCAGGCAGCTCGCCTGCGCGCACGACGTCGCGGCGTTCGCGATCAACCGGCTCAGCCACTCCCGTGATCGCGCGGTCGAATGGCGGCACACTTTGGTTCGTGGCGACCGCTATGCCCTGACCGCGGAGTTCTCGGCCGCCGGCTACCGCTTGGTCGCTCCAGACTGAACTTCGGCGGTGTCTCTCGACCGGCGAACCATCCGGCTCCAGGAGCGACCCGAGCGTGATCACCATCGCCGCATGCCGGGCACAGCACCGCGCTGGCGCCGCTCCGGGTGGCTGCCTTTCCGTTCGTCCGCGAAGGAATGTCCGCTGGAGCGTTGGCCGTCAGGGAGCCTGACCGTGCTCCGAGTGTTCACAAAGGACACCTCTCGGCGGCAAGACGACTGATTCATGCCCATATGTACGGTTTTGTCGTGAAGAGTCCTGCACAGCCACTGCCCCCAATGCCACATTGGAGTCGCTCAGCGCTCCCAATGTGGCATTGGGGACATCAGTCCCGCGACCTGAGCCTCGACCGGCCACCGACACCTCACCAGTCACAACCACTCACGCCACCTTCACGGAATCGACCATCCAGGCTGTACGTGGTCATCGGCCGCCCAGATTTCTTGAAGGCGCCTGAGACGTTCCGCCTCGCTCGTCCGTAACCATCAAAAGAGCTGAGCGCAACGATTCATCCGGCCACAAGGACTTCACTTTGAACACAACAACGAAACTCGCCGCCTACGGTGCGGCGCTCGCCCTGGTCGGCGGTGGAGCCTGGGGCATCGAAAAGGCCGTCGGTCCGTTCGGGAGCATGGCCGGAGTCGAGGCCGCGGGGGTCGAGCAGAGTGACGAACCCGGCGGTCTCGCGTCGTCCAAGTCGTTCCGAACCCGAACGGTTCACCGGCGATGACCCGCCCGGACGGCAGCCAGAGAGAGGTGTCCCGCCGCAAGCGGACTGTGGCGTCATCACCGTTGGCCAGGGTGTGACGCGATCCGGGACGAAAGAGCTGTTCGTAGTCTGGGGCCCGCAGTGGCATCTGCCGACCTTGGCCAGCGCTACGCCGAGCAATGCGAAGATTGCCCGATTGTTCCCGGGTGTGGGTTGAAAAGGGAACAGGGGCCGGGTCTGCCCGCCGCCGCGCGGCCCTCCTTGCCTGCGCTGAAGGAACTTATTGGGGGGTAAGGCAAAGGTGGCGCCGAGATCGGTGCCGCTCCGCTGCCCTGATGCGCCCAATGTGGCATGGGAGACGTTCACCGTCTCCCATGCCACATTGGGCGCACTCGACTCGCCACCTTTGCCTTACCCCTCGATAAGTGTCGTTCTGGCGACCAGAAACACTCACGAGAATCGCGATCGTCGTCCAGAGATTGGCGGACAACCCCTTCGTGGCCAGTGGGTTTCGTTTCGGCCTCGCCAGGTTCGGATCTCTCAGGTTTTTCGTGCCGCGAGCTCGGCGAGCATCGCGTTGTAGGCATCGAGTTCGTCGTCGCCTCTGCGGTCGGTTCGCCGTGCTTTGCGTTCGTCGCTTCGTGCCCACTGGGCCAGCAGTGCCACGACCATGACGACCATCGGGAGTTCGCCGCTCGCCCAGGCGATCCCTCCGCCGAGCCGTTGGTCGGCCAACAGATCGCCGACCCACGTCAGATCGAGGTAGTGGTAGTAGGTGTAGCCGATGACGGTCTGGGAACTCATCAAGGCGACGCCGAAGAAGGCGTGAAACGGCATCACCGCGAACAGCATGCCCAGCCGGGCCAGATGGGGCAGTTCGCGCGGGGTGCGGTCGGTGCCGACCACGACCCAGGCGAACAGATAGCCCGTGATCAGGAAATGTGCCTTCATCACCTGGTGGGCCCAATGGAAGGGCATGGCCTTGTCGAACAAACCGGAGAAGTACAGCCCGTAGAACGAACCCGTGTAGAGCACCGTCGCCATCGCGGGATGGGCGAAGAACTTCGTGACCGGTGCGTGCAACAGCGAAACGATCCAGTCCCGCGGACCGGGAGGCGCGTCCGCACCCGCCGTGGGCAGGGCTCGCAACGCGAGCGTGACCGGGCCGCCGAGTACCAGCAGGACCGGCGCGAACATGGTGAGCGCCATATGCGTGATCATGTGCAGGCTGAAAGTGCCGGGTGCGTAGACGCCGAGCCCGGACGACGTGACGACGACGATCACGGCACAGCCCGCGAGCCAGGCCGCGGTCCGGCCGGGCGGCCAGTGGTCGCCGCGCCCTCGGAGCCGCCGGACTCCGACGAGATACACCACCACGGCGATCACCGCGGCACTTCCGAAGAGCAGGTCGGGCCGCCAACCGAGGAGCATTCGAGCAAGCGTTGGTGGAGCGTCGAGGTTGTAGCCCAGCAGGGTCTCCTGAACCGTGGCCGGATCCGCGATGAAGGAGGGCGGGATCAGGACGGTCAGCGCGACCGAGCCACCCGTCGCCATCGCGAGCAGGACCAGTTCCGTGAGCATCAGACGCCTGCGCGGGCCCCGCCGCCCCCAGGCCATTCGCGCGAGACCGGCACCGATGATCAGCGAGGTCTCGATCGCGAGCACGAGTCCGTACCGGCCGAACAGGCCATCCGGCCGGGCCAGGACGATGCCGCCGATCGGTCCCGAAAGGACGACGATGCCGAAGCACACCGTCGACAGTCGCCGGTACCGGCGGAGGAACGGTTCCGCTGCCGTGGAACGGCTCAGCCGTGCGATCAGCGCGATCAGCGAGCCCAGCCAGATACTTGCCGCTGGCGCGTGCAAGAGGAGCGCGTTGGTCGCCAGATCGTGCCCGGCGCCGACAGCGGCCCGGCCGACGGCGGCCAGCGGCAGGGCACCGGCCAACGCGGCGGCCGCGGCGGTGACCGCGGTGCGCCAAGCCAGCGCCTGCCGGGCGACGATGGACGCGATGGCGGCCGCGGCCGCCACGCAGAGCCAGGCTTTGGGCTCTTCGGTGGCGCTCATCGTGGGGACGAGAACCTCAGGCCGCAGAGTCTCCTCGATCGGCAGACCCGCGGCGACGGCCGCCGAGAACGGGACCGCTGTCACCGCCATGACGAACCAGCCGGCACCGCATCCCGCGGCGAAGCGGACGGCCTCGTAAGCGTCGGCCGAAAGCCTGCCGTCCTTCCGGCCCTGCGCGATGAACGAGGCGAAGACCAGCCCGCCGAGGCAACCGGCCTCCGCGATCACCGCCAGGAATCGCACGATGGCGAATCCGAAGGTGGTCGACGGTCCCGGATTCGCGTTACCCAGTGGGGTGTACACATCGCCGGCCGTGGCGACCATCAGGAGCAGGAGGGCGAGCCCGGCCAGGACGGCCGCGACGAACGGGCCACGGCGCGGAGAGGTCTTCACCCCCTAAGCGTCGGCTGGCGGAGGGGGGCGGTTCCTCCGAGTGAGGGTGATGTGGACCACGCCGCCATCGTCGGCGATCAGATATGTCCACTGTGGACAAGCTGAGTTCTGGGAACCGGCGGCGAGAAGCGATCTCTCAGGAGCAGGAGCCAGGTCTCGCCGCCGGCCTTGGTGCGTGGACGACGGCATGCGCCCCGACGGCACCGTGTCCACTATGGAGTTGTCGTTCGGCGTGGGCGCGAGGTTTCCGGATTTCGGGCACATAAGAGTGCCCTTTCGTGCCGGTCGCGGACCGGCAGGCACGAATGAGATGGACGGCGCCCGCATGATCTTCACAGCCGCGGTTGGTGACCACTTCCCCCTCAGGGGAATGGTCGAGTATGGCCCGTCCGCGACGCCGGCAGGCAATTCCCAGGGTTTTCACAGAAGCTCTCAGAGATCGGTCAGCCCGGCTCGGCAAGGTCGATGCCATGACAACGATCGAAGTAAAGGGGCTGTCCAAACGGTACGGGCCCGACACCGTGGTGGACGACCTGTCGTTCACCGTCGAACCCGGGCAGGTGACCGGATTCCTCGGGCCGAACGGGGCGGGCAAGTCCACCACCATGAAGATGATCATGGGTTTGGCGGCGCCCACCCGAGGGTCGGTCAAGATCGGCGGACGCCGGTATACCGACTTGCCCGTACCGCTGACCGAGGTGGGCGCGCTGCTCGACGCCGGCGCGGTCCACGGCGGCCGGAAGGCGTACGACCACCTTTTGGTGCTCGCGGTGAGCAACGGGCTGCCCCGGCAGAGGGTCGGCGAAGTGCTCGCCCGGACCGGGCTCGAGGACGTGGCGGGCAAACGAGCGGGAGGGTTCTCGCTCGGTATGCGGCAGCGGCTCGGCATCGCGGCGGCCCTGCTGGGTGATCCGAGGGTGCTGATCTTCGACGAGCCGGTGAACGGCCTGGATCCCGAGGGTATCCGGTGGATCCGGGACTTCATGCGTTCCATGGCGCGCGAAGGCCGGGCGGTGCTGGTTTCCAGTCACCTCATGAGCGAGATGGCGCAGACCGCCGATCACCTGGTCGTGGTCGGCCGGGGAAGGCTCATCGCTGATACCGGGATGAGCGAGTTCCTGCGGTCCAACGGCGAGGGCACTGTGCTCGTCCGTACGGCGGAGCGGGACTCCTTCGCGCTCTCGTTGACCGCGGCCGGGGCCGTTGTGCGGGAAGGGCTCGAGTCTTCGCTCGTGGTTTCCGGCATGACGAGTGCCGAGATCGGCAAGCTCGCCGCGTACCACGGCATCGCGCTCGGCGAACTCACTCCGCAACAACCCTCGTTGGAGGAAGCGTTCATGGAACTGACGAAGGACAGTGTCGAGTACCAGGGGGCCGCCGCATGAACTGGCTCGCGGCAAAGTCTGAAGTGGCCTTCGCACACACTCTCCACGCGGAGTGGATCAAACTCCGCAGCCTGCGTTCCACCTGGTACACCCTGGCCGGGCTCTTCGTGGTCGGACTCGGCATCACGGCCATCTCCATGAGCTCCGCCGGGACGACGTACGAGACGTCGACGCCCGCGGAACAGGCGGTTTGGGATCCGACCGGTCTCAGCTTGAAGTCCTTCATCCTCGCCCAGCTGATCATCGGCGTGGTGGGTCTCCTGATCATCACCTCCGAGTACGCGACCGGCTCGATCCAGTCGTCGCTGGCGGCCACGCCCCGCAGGCATCGGCTGCTGGCGGCGAAGGCGGTGCTGGCCACCGTCATCGGGCTGGTGGCGGGCCAAGTACTGATGTTCGTGTCGTTCTTCCTCGGACAGGCGCTCTTGGCCGCTCAGGACGTGCCGAACGCGGCGCTGGGTGATCCCGGCGTGTTCTCCGCCGTGGCGGGCGGGGGGCTTTACCTCTCGGCCATCGCGCTGCTCGCGGTCGGGCTCGGTGTGCTCATGCGAGCCACCGCCGGAGCACTGGCCACCCTGGTGGGAATCGTCTTCCTGGTGCCTGCCATCGCCGGCCTCTTCCCCGCGCTCGAAGGCCTTTTCGCCTTTTGGCCGACGCGGGGTGCGGCCGCGATCCTCGCGACGGTCCCGGATCCCGCCTACCCGGACCCTTGGCTGAACCTGGGTGGGATGTGCGTCGGGGTCTTGGTCGTAGTGGCGGCCGGGTTCGTCGTCCTGCGGCGCCGTGACGTGTGACGGCCTTCGTATCCTGGCGGAGTGGAACGATCAAGTCGGGCGATGACGCCTCATGGACGCGCTGAGCGGCTCCTGGTGGTGGACGACGAGGCCACCGTCCGGGAGCTGCTCTCCGCCACCCTGCGGTTCGCGGGATTCCACGTGACCTCCGTGTCGACCGGCGCCGAGGCGGTTGCCTCGGCCGACGGTGAGCCGCCCGATCTGGTGCTGCTCGACGTCATGCTGCCGGACATGGACGGCTTCGAGGTGGTCCGGCGGCTGCGACGGCAGCGATCGGCAGGCCGCGGCGGGCCGGTCCCTGTCCTGTTCCTCACGGCCAGGGATCGTCAGGCCGACAAGGTCACCGGTCTCTCGCTCGGTGCCGACGACTACGTCACGAAGCCCTTCGACCTGGAAGAGCTGATCGCCCGGATCCGGGCGATCCTCCGCCGCACGTCCGGTCACCAGACCGACCTGCTGACGGTGGGCACGATCGAGCTCGACGTCGACGGGCATCAGGTGAGCAGGGCAGGGCGGCCGATCCATGTCACCGCCACCGAATTCCGGCTGTTGCGCTACCTGATGGAGAACGCGGGCCTGGTGGTGTCCAAAACGCAGATCCTCGACCGCGTCTGGGACTACGACTTCGAGGGGGACGCCAGCATCGTCGACACCTACATCTCCTACTTGCGGCGCAAGGTCGACATCGAAGAACCCAAACTCATCCATACGGTGCACAGCGTGGGTTACGTGATGCGGGAACCGCGGCAGTGAGCCGGTTTTCGTTGCGGGTCAGGCTGCTGCTGCTCACTTCGGGGCTGTTGCTGGCCGGGCTGAGCCTCATCAGCGCGGTCGTCTCCGATCGTGTGGAGCGCTATCAGCTCGACCGGATCGACAACCAGCTGCGCTCGGTCACCACGGTGATCTCGCGGGTGCCCGCCACGGGACCGCCCGATATCGGGAACTCCCTCGCGCGCCCCGAGCTCCGCGACTCCGCTCCCGACGCCATCGGCGTTCCTTATCTGGTCTACCTGGACGCGGCGGGTGCGGTGACGGGCGACCTCCACGCTTCCCGGCTGGACGGTTCGGCTTTGCCGCCCCGCGAAGAGCTGCGCACGATCCCCGCCACCGGGACTGCCGTCGACCTGCGCGCCGCGGACGGGTCCGGACGCTGGCGAGCCGTCGGCCTGCCGACCACGGGATGGCAGGGGACGGTGATCGCGGCCGCGCCCTTGACCGAGGCCGAAGCCACCATCGCGCAGCTCCGGGCGGCCAGCATCGTCAGCGGTGCCGTGCTGCTCGTCCTACTGACGACGGCCGGCTGGTTCGCGCTCGGTCATGGCCTGCGGCCGCTGCGCCGGATCGAGCACACCGCCGCCGCGATCGCCGGGGGAGACCTTTCCCGCCGTGTACCGGTTCTCGCATCACCCGGGACGGAGATCGGGCACCTGGCGACCTCGCTGAACACCATGTTCGGCCAGCTCGAACAGGCCTTCGCCGACCGTGCCGCGTCCGAGAACCGGATGCGCGTCTTCGTCGCGGACGTCAGTCACGAGCTGCGCACGCCTCTCGTCGGCATCAAAGGCTGGACCGAGCTCTGGCGGATGGGTGCGCTGCCGGCGCGGGCCGACATCGACAAGGCGATGCGGCGAATCGACCGCGAGTCCATCCGGCTCACCGCCCTCACCGAGGATCTCCTGCTGCTCGCTCAGCTCGACGACGCACCGGAGGCACAGCTTGATCGGGCGCCGATGGACTTGCGGACCTTCGCGGGCGACGCCCGGCACGATTTGCGCGCCCTGGACCCGTCCCGGCCGATCGAGTTGACCGGGCCGGGCGGCGCCGGCTCGCCCGGCCCCGCGCCGGTCCATGCCGACGAGGCTCGGCTGCGGCAGGTCGTGATCAACCTCGTGGGCAACGCCGCCGCCCACACCCCGCCTGGCACACCTGTCCGGATCGGTGTCGGCACGGTGGAAGGCCATTCTGTGCTCGAAGTGGCGGACGCGGGCCCGGGGATGACGGCCGAGCAGGCGGACCGCGCCTTCGATCGCTTCTACCGGGCCGACCGCTCCCGGAGCCGCTCCGGTGGCGCCAATGCGGGGCTCGGGCTCGCCATCGCCCGTTCTCTGGCCAGGGCCCATGGTGGCGACGTCGAGCTGGTGACCGCTCTCGGTGAGGGCGCTTGTTTCCGGCTGACCCTGCCGGAAACAGGCGATCCTGCCGACGTGTGAGTGGCGTTCGGTGTCATACGGAGGGCACGAAGTCCTCGCCGGTTCTGTCGCGGTCAGGGGCGCTCGACAGCGCGGTCCGGTAATGCCATGAGCCGTCGTAATTCAGGTCCGGCCAATGCCGCCAGCGGCGACCTCTCCTGCGTTGTGCGGACCAGCTCGTCGCGGCCGCGGCCGCCCTCTCGAGCCCCAGCTGAACTCCGTCGGACTCAATGTGAGCGGCCTGCTCACGCTGACTCACGCGATCGGCACCGAGCTGGCTTCCCGCGGTTCCGGTGGAATCATCAATGTCTCGTCCACCGCGGCCTTCCAACCCATGCCGTACCAGGCCAGCTATGCCGCGACCAAGGCCTTCGTGCTCTCCTTCTCCGAAGCGCTGGCCGAGGAACCGCGGGGGACCGGGGTGCACGTCATGGTCGCGCACCCCGGCGCGATCTCGACCGGGTTCTTCGACGGCACCTCGGCCACGATCGACCCCCGGGTGGCCGACGAACCGGCCAGGGTCGCCGCCCGCACCCTCGACGACTACGCCCGGCGGCGCGCGGTCTCTTACCCGGCCAAAGCCAGTGCGGCGACGGCCGCGCGGAGGAAGATCATGCCGGACAGTGTGCCGACGAACCGCGAAGCAGTCATGATCGTCAGCCCTTGGCTGCCCGTTCGACCCGGCGAACGAGCCCGGTCGAACGGGACGCGGAAGTCATCGTGAGACCTGGCTCGCGGGTGCTGAAGGTACGACTTGCCGGCTGATCAGCAGCGGTAGGAGGATCATGACGGCGGCGCACCAAGGGAGCAGGCCCGTTCCCAGTGGCAGCAGGAGACCGCCGATGAGTGCTCCGCCGGCGACGGCGCCGTTCCAGGCCGCGATCGTGAGTGATTGGGCGGCGTCGGCCGTGGGGCCCGCGATGAGGGCGGTGACGGCCTGGAAGGCGGTCGGCGCGCCGCCGAACGCCAGTCCCCACAGGCAGGCGGCGGCCAGGACCACGCCGTGGATCCCGTCACTGAGCCCCACGAGAACGACAGCCGCGGCCGTCAGGCCGGTACAACACGTCAGCACGGCGCGCGGATGGCCGTCGAGCGCGGTACCGACCGCCAATAACCCGCCCACCGTCGCGCACCCGAACACCAGCAGGGCCGCCCCCAGCATTCCCACAGCGTCGAGGCCGGCGAGGATCGGGCCGATGTAGGTGTAGGCCACGTTGTGCCCCAACGAGAACAGCGCCACCGTCGCCAGCAGCGCCCGCATTCCGGGCAGCCGTGACGCGGTCAGCGGCCGGGTGGGGCGAGTCGGATCCGCGAGGACGGCGGGAACCGCGGCGAGCACCCACGCCAGCAGTGGCACGGTGATCAGCGCCATCGCGGCGAACGCCCAGCGCCAGTCGGCCAGTTCGCCGAGCGCGGTGCCGGCGGGCACGCCGAGGGCGAAACCGATCGGGGTGCCCGACATGGCCACGGCCAGCGCGCGCCCGGTGAGCCCAGGCGGCGCGAGGCGCATCGCGTAGCCCGCGACGAGCGACCACATCACCCCGGTCAGCGCACCGGAAACCACCCGTGTCGCCAGGATCAGCGGGTACGACGAGGACACGGCGATCAGCAGGTTGGTGCCCAGGAAGCCGATGATCAACGCCAGCAGCAACACCTTGCGCGGCACGCGCAGCGTCGCGGTGGTGAGCGGGATCGCCGTCAGTGCGGTGGTGATCGCGTAGACGGTCACCAGCTGGCCGGTCGCCGCCTGGGACACGCCGAGGTCCTCGGACATGTTCAGCAACAGCCCAGCGGGGAGGACCTCGGCGAGGCAACCGAGGAAGACCGTCGTCGTCAGCGCGAGCAGCGCACGGAAGGGCAGCATGCCTCGACGATCGCTTCCCAGCGGGCGCGCGGGTACTTCCGGACGACCATGCCGTGGGGTTATCGGCGTGGATAACCCCACGACATGGCCGTCCGGCAGTGCCGGACACGGCGGAACAATCGCACGATGGTCGGGCATCGTCCCTTAGCGGTCACCATCGGAAGTCTTTCGGGTGTCTCGACGGCCCGGCTTCCCGCTGGACATACGGCCGCAAGGCCCGAGTACAACCCGGTACGAGGACCTTTGGCAACCACTTAGTTCGCAGAGAGAAGGCTCGTTCATGACCGTGCGGCTTCGGTGGCAGGAGCCACTGTGCACCGCGTTGCTGGCCACCACGATGATCGGCGTCGGCCAGGCGTCGGCCGCGGAAGACCCGGCGATCGGCAGCGACGGCTACGTGCACGTTTCACCCGATGGAACCGTCCTCGGTGCCGACCCCTACTACCCCAAGGACGGGAACGGCGGCTACGACGTCACCGACTACTCGATCGCGCTCGACTACTCGCCGTACTTCCTGATGGTGGGCGGCAAGGCGACGATCACCGCGACGGCGCTGCAGGATCTGAGCCGGTTCAACCTCGACCTGCGCGGGCTCACGGTACGGTCGGTCACCGTCGACGGCGTGGCCGCGACATTCCAGCGCGCGGGTGAACACGAGTTGGTGATCACCCCGCGGACCCCGTTGGCCGAGGGCGCGAAGTTCACCGTCGCGGTCCGCTACGACGGACGCCCGGCACCGATCACGACGGCGCGCGGCAGGACGGGGTGGCTGACCATGGCCGACGGCTCGGCCGTCGCCACCGGCCAGCCGCACTCGGCGATGACCTGGTTCCCGGTCAACGGCACCGAAGTCGACAAGGCGACCCTGCGGGTCTCCGTCACCGTTCTGAACGAGTATTCCGTGGTGGGCAATGGTCTTCAGGTGTCGGACGTGCCAGCGGGGCCCGGACGGCACACCGTCACCTGGGCGGAGGAAACCGCGCTCGCGCCGAATACGGCGATGCTCGGCATCGGGCGCTGGCAGATCGACAAGATCGCGCTTCCCGGCGGGCGGACCGCGACCAACGTCTACGATCCCTGTGCCACCGGTAAACGGGCGATCGGCGACCGGCTCCCCGAGGTGCTGGAGTTCCTCGCCGGCAAGTTCGGTGAGTACCCGCAGGCGGCGGCGGGTGGGCTGTTCGTCGACCGCGACCTCGGCTACGTGCACGGAGCGCAGACACGGCCGGTGTACGGCCGTTCGGCGACCGTCTCCGATCTTGTCTACGCCACGGCTTACCAATGGTGGGGGGCCGGGGTGACCAACAAGATGTGGCGCGACGCGCTGTTGCCGGAATCCTTCGCGCGCTACGCGGTGTGGTTGTGGGATGAGACCGCGAACGGTGTCGACATGGACCAGCGTTACCGCGAGCTGGTGGCGGCCGGGGACGCGGCGTTCTGGGCGCCCAAACTCACCGATCCCGGCAAGGGGACCGAGTTCGTGCCCACCACCAAAGCGGTGCTCATGGTGCATGCCTTGCGCCGCCTGATCGGCGACGAGCTGTTCTTCCAGATCGCGGAGGGTTTTCCGTTGATCAACCTGCAGGGCAATCAGAATTGGCACGACTTCACGCTCTACGTCTCGGCGGTCACCCAGCTCGATCTCACCGAGTTCAACCACGCCTGGCTCGAGGGCACGGTTCGACCGCCGGACGCGGTTCTCTACCCGGGCCCGCTTACGCCACGGCAGTGATCCTTCCCGCGCGGGCGACGGTGACGTATCACCCGGCGCCCGTGCGGGACTCCAGGTACCTGGCGTAGATCGGCGCTTTTCTCGCTTCCGCCCAGTAAGTCTCGACCATTGCCGCGGCCAGTTCCGCCTTTCGCCCGGCCACGAAGGTGTCCCGGTGCCAAGCGATGACCTGCCTGCGCGGCAAGACTTCTCCGGCCAGCGGCCTGGTCACGATACCGTCGCCTTTCGGGTCGCAGATCGGTTGTGACAGCCCGATCGCGCCCGCCTTGACGACCAGCAGCGCCACCTGCTGCGAAGTCACCTGATGCGTGATGGACGGCGTGAAACCGTTCCGTGCGCACGTGTCGACGAAGTACTTCGTGAACGTGTTCGCCGATGACCCGGACACCATCACCCAGGGGTCGGTCCGCAGGTCGCGCAGGTCGACGGTCTTCTCGCGGGCCAGCGGATGGCGTTCCGGCAGCAGGACGAAGGTCGGCTCGGTCGCCACCACCGCAGTGTCCACTCCCTCTGGTACTTCCAGCTCGTACCCGGGATAGTCCTTGGCCAGCACCAGTTCCACGCGCTGTTGTGCCAGCAGCGAGACCAGTCTCTCCGGGTGGTCGTCGTGGACCATGGTCACTTCCGACACCTCGGGCCACAACCTGGCCACCAGCGAAGGCAGCTGCGCCACCAGCGCGCTCGCCACCGCCGCCACCCGGACGACGCCGGGCGGGCCGCTGGGGCAGCTGCGCTGCTCGATGTCTTCGAGCAGTTTGTCCAGCTGTGGCAGCAAAGCGGCGGTGCGGCGCAACAGCAGTTCGCCCATCGGCGTCGGTGTCACGCCGCCTTCGCACCGGTCGAACAACTGGTAGCCCAGCATGTTCTCCAGCCGTTTGAGCTGCGTGGAAACCGCCGGTTGGGTGACGCCGAGAGCGATCGCGGCACGGGACAGGCTGCCCGTATCCGCGATCGCCCGGATCACCCGCAGGTGCTGCACATCCAGCTGTACGACGCCAAACTCCTTTGTCACGAACGAGCTTTCGACCCGCCGGAAGAAGTCACCACCACGGGCGCCGAGGCGCCCGTGGTTCGTCTGCCGATCAGAATATACAGTAGGAAAGCCGCGAAAATGGAGTTCACCGTGGGAATTCCCCACGGGAACCAAATGCCCACCGCGGCGCCTGCCACCCAGCACATCAGCGCGGCGGGAACCCACGACGGACAGGTCGAAGGCAGTTCCCCCGAGGCGCGGGTGGCGTCCAGTTCCGGTTTCCAGCGCCGGACCACGTAGTACTCGGCGATCACCACCCCCGCCACCGGCGGCGTGAGCACGCCGACCCAGGTCAGGAAGGCGGTGAAATGGTCGAGGATGCCGATCGCGGAGAGCACCGTGCCGAGCCCGCCGAGCAGCAACGTCGCGGCGGTGCGGTCCAGCCGCCGCGACAGCAGCACCTGGACGGCGTTCACCAGCCCGAGCGAGGACGAGTAGAGGTTCCAGTCGTTGATCTTCAGGATCGCGGTGACCAGGATCAGCGTGCCGAGCACCCCCGACGACGAGGTGATGATCCCGACCACGTCGGCGCTTTTCGCCGCGTGCGCGAGCAGCACCCCGATCAGGCCGATCAGGTACTGGCCGAGGGTGACACTGACCAGCGTCTGCTTCACCACATCCGACGCGGTCCGGTTGAAGCGGGTCATGTCCGGGGTCATGATCGCGCCCATGATGAACGCGCCCGCCACCAGTGTGGTGCCCTGCGCCAGCGACATCGACGGCCCCGGCGGCGGCTCGGACATCAGCGCGGGCAGCGAGTGGTCGTCGAGGGCGGTGATGATCGAAAAGCCCGCCAGCGCCAGGAAAGCGGGTACCGTCAGATACGCCGTCCAGGCCATCGCGTGGAAGCCGAACACGACGATCGCGGTCACCAGCGCGCCGCCGGCGAGCGCCCACACCCACACCGGCGGGCCGCCCATCAACGCGTGGAGGCCGTGGGCGAACACGTCGTTCTGCACCCCGAACCAGCCCGCGAGGCTCACCGTCATCAGCAGCCCGACCAGCGAAGACCCGCCGGTGCCGAAGCCCGCCCAGCGCGCGAGCACCGACGTCGAAAGTCCCTCCCGGGTGCCCGCGACGCCCATCAGGATGGTGATGATCTCCAGCAGTACCGAACCGATCGTGATGGCCAGCACCGCGTCCCAGAACGTCATGCCGAAGCCGAGTACCGCGCCGAGCAGGAACTGGTGGAACGAGGACACCTGCCCGAACCGTTGCAGTGCGACGGAAATCCAGGAGTAGCGGCGTTCGGCGGGCACCCGGCGCAGGGAGAAGTCGTCGTGTTCCACCGTCACTCCACCCGTTCCGGGACGGCCTGCTCCGGAATGGCTTGTCCGGAGACAGTGTTTTCGAGGACGACGAAGCCCTGGCCCGGGCTCGGCCGCCAGGACAGTTCGCGGCGGTAGAGCCGTTCGAGGAACGAGACGCGCTGGTGATAGGCGAACACGGAACTGCCGACCCCGGCCACGGCGACGGTGCCGACGAACATCGGCAACTCGGCCAGGAAGTACCGGACCGCGCTGCGCAACTGGTCACGAGTGGGGTGTTCGCCTTCGGGCAGCCGCTTGTCCAGCACCCAGCCCGTGGCGCCGAGGCACTGCTCGGCGAACTCCGGGTCGGTGGCGAACCGGTGGTGCGCCTCGGAAAGCAGCCCCAGGTAGGCGCGATTGGTGTCGAGGACCGTGGAGTCGAGGATCAGTTCCCGTGAATCCCCTGGGTAGACTTGCTCAAGGGCACGAATGATCTTGTTCCGGGTGTAGTTGCCTTGCCTCAGCGCCTTCTGCGCGGCGCGGACCGGGTTGTAGCCGAGTGCTTCGAGGGTGAACGCGGACGGCCCGTCCGGGACGAAGAAATGGAAACCCTGGAAGTTCGACATCGCCCAGCGAGCGAGATCGGCGATACGATCGACGGTGAAATGGCTGTTGAACGGGCTGACGCCGAGGCAGACGTGGTCGGCTCGCATGAGCGGGTCCGCACAGTGCTCGGTGAGTGGCGATGGTCGAAGCACGAGGACTCCTGATTCGCGTGATGTGCGAGGGAATAGGCGCGTCGACCGAACGTAGCCACCGGCCGTGGGAGCCGGTATTGCCGTCACCGGTTGTCACCGGGTTATGGGAAATCGCGAATGATCTGTGGATATCGGATTACGGGGAGGTCGGTGCAACTTTCGAGGGTGCCCAGTCCGGGGCGCGGTGCGGTATACGAAGTCATGGAGATTCAGGTTCGGCATCTTCGCGTGATCTGTGAGATCGCTTCCCACGGCAGCCTGAACCGCGCCGCGGCCGGACTGGGGCTCGGGCAGCCCGCGCTCAGCCATCAGTTGCGCCGGATCGAGCGGATGGTCGGCGGCCCGCTGTTCCACCGCGACCAGCGCGGGGTGCGGCCCACCGAACTCGGCGCCCTGATCCTCCGCCGGGCCAAGGTGATCGTACTCACCTTCGACGAACTCGAGCACGACTTCCACCGCCGGGGAAGCGAAACGGACACCTCGATCCGCATCGGCTGGAACGACAGCGCCCTCGCCTCGCCCTTGCTCGGCGGCCTGCGAGACCTGTTCACCGACCGGCCGGTCCGCACCCGTGCGGACTCGTCCCGCACCCGGCTGCTCGCGCAGGTCTCGCACCGGGCCATCGATCTCGCGCTGATCATGATCTGCGGCAAGCGCGTCCTCCCGGTGCCACCGGGGGTACGGACCATGACCCTTGTGCGGGAGCCGTCGTTCGTAGCGGTCCCGGCCGGGCACCGGCTCGCGACCGGGAAGGAGATCGACCTCGCCGAGCTCGCCGGCGAAGACTGGATCGTGTCGAGCGGTGGTGACGGATGCCGTGCGGTGTTCCGTGAGATGTGCCTCGCGCACGGGTTCGACCCGAGGATCACCCATGACGTGGACGTGGACGTCACCCGGGAGCACCTCGTCGCGGGCGGGTACGGCGTCAGCCTCGTCCAGCCGACCCGGCCCGAGGTGGACGGCCTGGTCATCCGGCCGCTGACCGGCTCACCGATGAAGCTCCGTCATGTGCTCGCCTGGCACGAAGCCGGCCCTTGCGTGCCAGGGATCCAGGAACTGGCCGCCGGAACCTCCGCCGAGTACCGGCGAATGGCCGAAAGATCCGCACCCTATCGGACCTGGCTGGAGCGGCACGGCGAAATGGTGGCCGGATAACCCGCTGGCATGCCGAGGCGGCACTAGAGCGACCACGGCGACTGGCCGACGATGGAATTCGTCAATCACGGTCGTCGGGAAGGGTTGCCATGCTGCCTTTGATCACTCGAACGGAATTGCTCTCCGAAGTGGAGGCCAGATCGGTGGTCGTGGTCGACACCATGCCGGTCGCCTATTACGAAAAGGAGCATATACCGGAAGCGCGTAATATTCCGGGCTTTCCCTACGAGGAGGCCGCCGAGTTCACCGATCGGCTGGCTCCGTCCGTACTTCCGGACAAGAGTGCCGCGATTGTCGTCTATTGTGCGAACACGCCGTGCCGTAACAGTGAATTCGTCGGACGGCGGCTGGTGGAACTCGGCTATACGGACGTCCGCAAATACCGCGAAGGCATCGAAGACTGGGTCGCGGGCGGGTTGCCGACCGAGTCTTCGTCCTGAGTGGACCCCCCGCAACGAAGGAGTGCACCTTGTTGAGGTTCAAACGATTCATCGGCCTGATGGCCGGCGCGCTGGCGCTGGTCGTGAGTTTCGGCGCACCGGCCTCGGCCGCGCCGGCACCGACGGCCGCGAACGTGGTCACGGTGACTTCGGCCAACTACGCCGAGGTCATGGAGATTTCGCGGCAGAAGCTGGTCATCCTGGACTTCGGCGCCACCTGGTGCCCGCCGTGCCAGCGGATGAAGCCGGTGATCGAACGGCTCGCCGCCGAGTACAACGGCCGGTTCCTGCTCGGCGAGATCGACGTCGACCAGAGCCGGGACCTGTCCAGCCGGTACAACATCCGCTACCTGCCGACGCTGATCGGCATCCGCAACGCCGCCGAACTGCCCAACTCGCGGAACGTCGGCTACCCCGGTGAGGCGCGGCTGCGTGCCTGGATCGACGCCCAGCTGGCCAAGGGCTGACCTGACCGAGGACCTCGGGGAGAAACCCTTCGACCCACCGCGCTGAAAGCTCTCCCGGGTCTGCGTGACGTGCCCGGCGCTCACGGACGGAGGTGTGCCGTCCAAGAGTGCCGGGCACCCGTCGTTTTCTTGAGAGGAAGGCTGCGAAAGCCACTTTCGCAACGTTCAAGGTTGCGAACGTGGCGTTCGCAACATCGTCGGTGGAGACGGGGCGTGGGTGGCCACCAGACCCACCACGCCATGTTTGCCTTACCCCTCAATGGTGCAGGTCAGGGCGGGCGACTGCCGGTGTCGGACTCCTGCGCACGGCTGTCCCGTATCCAGGCGGGGACGGGTGAGCCGATTCTCTTCGATCGCCAAGACAGCCCGGATCTCCGACCGGCTGAAGCAGGACAAGATGACCGAGAAGGCATACGAAAAGGCCCACGAACCGGCTATCAAGAAACTCGCTGTCAAGCTGGAAACCGAACGCGGGTTCCGTACATTCAGCCCGAAACGGGTCCATGTGGGCGCGAGGGATCGTTGGGGTAGGTCGTGACATCGACTGTAGCATTAATAATCGATTATCTTAGGGATGGTCTATGATCGCCGGATGAACGTCTCGTCGTCGCCGGAGAAACAGATGCTGTCCGAGCAGGTCTACGTACACCTGCGGGACGCCATCATGCGTGGGGATTTCGAGCCCGGCGCCGCTCTCAAACCTCAGGACCTGGCCAAGGCCCAGGGCGTGAGCCTGGCCGTGGTGCGCGAAGCCTTGGTGCGGGTGGTCGGCGACGGGCTGGCGGACAGGCTGCCCAATCGAGGGTTCGCCGTCCCGGCCTTCTCGGACCGTCGTTGGCAGGAGATCGCCGAAGCACGCCGGACCATCGAACCGGTCATGCTGCGGTTGTCCATCGAGAACGGCGATGTCGACTGGGAATCACGGGTGCGGGCCGCTCACCACAAGCTGGCCCGTACTCCGGTGTTCGTGCCGGAAGAGGGCGAATACCTCAGCGATGCCTGGTCGGAGGCGCACCGCGTCTTCCATCGCACTCTGCTGGAGGGATGCGGGAACCCGGTCCTACTGGAGGTATTCGACCGGATGTGGACCGCGAGCGAACTGGCTCGCCGGTGGTCGGCGCACCGGACGCCGGGTCGTGATGGTGTCACCGAGCATCGCCGCCTGGAGGAGGCGACCCTGGCGAGGGACGCGGACACGGCTGCCGCGGTGCTCACCCGGCACCTGACTATGACGGCAGCAGGGCTGATCGAGCATCGGGGATCGTGACCGGTCCGAGCAGGGTCCGAGTGCTGTCCAGGAGTTGCTGAAGGCCCTGCTCGAACGACGACGTCGGGGAATTCGACGCCGGCGAAGGAAACCACCTGAACGACCTGGAGTTGCCGTGCCGTCTCGCTGACGTCCGGGTAGCGGCACGGTCGGAGCAAACCGGACATAAACGATAGTCGGAAAAAGATCTCGACATGGTTCAACACTCCGCCCGCCGTCGGCGTATTCCCCATGCGGTGCCCCATAAAGGTGGGACGCCTCGACGGAAGAGAGAAAGCGCAAGTGAGAAATTCTCAGGCAACGCGCCGGATGATTCTCGGCGCGGCCGTGATTGCCTTGACAGCCCTACCAGGTACTGCCGCATTCGCGGACACCTATTCGTCCACCGCACAGAATCAGGGATCCGGGTCCTTCGCGGTTGAAGCGGGGAACGACCCGGCCAGTGCCGATCCCATTGTCGCCGCTCCACAGAACAACACCCTGGCCGTCGATTCCAACCATGTGCTCGCCGTGGGCGCCAACTCGGAATCAACGGGTCTCAACGTCTACTCCGTGCCGGACGGCAATAAGCTCTTTGAAATCCCGGGGTACAAGGCGCCGCGGAGTGTCATCTTCGCAACGCAAGGCCTGACCTTCACGGTGACGGACAGCATTCTGGGCGTCGTGGACCGGATCGAGCTGACTCGCGCGTCCTGGACTATGGAGCGGCTGCCGCTGCTCCCTGGTACTTTCGGTTCCGCGCAAAGCAGTGATGGCAAATGGCTCTACGTCAACAATTACCTGGAGAACACCGTCACCAAGGTCGACCTGTACTCCGCCGACGGTTCGATGAAGATGAACGCGACCTTCGCGAAGTTCGATCAGCCTCGTCAGGGCATCAAGCTCTCGTCGGACGACAAAACCCTGTATGTCACCAACTACGGTAATGGAGTGAAAAGCAAGATCATCGTGACGGACGCGGACACCGGCACGAGTCGACGCGAGATCACGGGTTTCGAGAAGGACAGCTCGGGTGTACCCGGTACGGGTCTCCCCGGGCTGCGTGGTCTGACCGCCAGGGACAACAAGCTGTACGTCGCCACCAGTGGCGATGACTCCGTGCGTGTCATCAGCGTCGCGGACGGCGATTTCGGCACGGGGCTGAATAAGTTCACGGTCGGAGATGACCCTTACGGTGCCGTGGTTTCACCCAACGGCGATACCGTTCTGACGGGGAACAAGGACAGCAACTCGGTCTCGATCATCAACCTGACCACGGGAACGGTGAGCGCTCCCTTGACCGACCCGATGCACCTGAATGGGCCCCGTCAGGCGATCGTCTTCCTGGACGAGTCGTCCGCTTTGGTGCTGAATGGCGACCTGACCCTCGCGAAGATCGACGTTGCGAACGGCAAGGTGGACCCGGGATATCCCAGGCCCAAGGAGTCGTGAAGCGCTGGTGTCGACCACCTGAAGTGAAGCCGCTCGGTCGCGGACTGCGGTGACCCCCTCATCGCACCCGTGGGCTGTGACCGAGTAAGTACCTTCCCGGGCCCTGCCGAGTTCTCGCCCAGCTCGGCAGTCGCCCGGGAAGGTACACCTCGTCGAGCGGATGTCGGCCGTGCCTGGCCGCCACTTGCCTGAGTGGGAGTTCTCAGTGTTCGGCCTGGCGCCGCGAGTCGTCCGCCTGGACACGCGTGTCGTCCATCTGAGCACACGTGCCGTCCCCGAGGTCACGCGAAACCGCCCGTTCGCAGGGTGGCGCGGCTGGGGAGTCGTGAGTGGTAAGTGTCGTTCTAACGACACTTACCACTCGCGACGACCCCTACGTCAACGCCCGCTGCCACACCGACAACTATCCACAATGGACAAACTGACTGCTGGCGGACCATTTGTCGTCATTGCGTTAGAACGACCATTGCCGCTCACGACTCCCGTGCAAAGCATTCAAATCGGACACCTTGGTGTCCTTTGTGGACAATGTGCGCCACGAAGTCCCGCTGTGCGGTCGACGGGGCAGCCTGTGCGACAGGGCTGCCTTCGAAAATGATCGGGTCGTTGGCGATGATCCCGACTTGATGAAGTGATGTGGTCATATCAGTTCACCGTTTGTCAGTGTTGGTTTCGTCTTCGGCGAATCGTTCCGGTGGTAGCCGTTGGCGATGTCTCGCACTCACCTGAGCATGCCTGTGCACGCATTGACATTCGATCCCAGCTGCTGCCGAATCAGTGGTACTGCCGGCTATGCGCCGTCGGCGGGCGTGCCGGGTGCGACGGCCTTCCGGCGGCGGCCGAAAGTCATCCGGGAGAGGAGGCCGTCGCGGAGTACCAGAGTGTGGAAAAGGACGGCGAGCATATGCGCGGTGAACAGGAGGAACAACGCGTAGGCCAGCAAAGTGTGCACTTCGCGGAACCAGGAGTAGAGATCGAGGTCCGCTGGTGTGATCCGCGGCAGGTGGAGGGAGCCGAACAGGATCACCGGCGTACCCGAAGCGGAGACCATCGCCCAGCCGACCAGCGGTTGCGCGACGAGGAGTGCGTACAGGAGAAGTTCCGAACCGGTCGAGGCGAGGCGTTCCAGCCTGCCGAGATTCGCGGCGGGCGGCCGGCGCCGTAGCCGGTTCACGATCCGGACGACGGCGAGCACCAGGACGAGAACACCGACCGGGCGGTGGATCGCCTGGAGGAACCGGTAGTCGGCGATCGAGGCCACCATGGCGAACCCGATGAGCAGCATGGCCACCACGAGTACGGCCATCGCCCAATGCAGGACGCGGCTGAACAAGGTGAATCGTTCCGGCGCGGTCACGCGCGCACCTCCTTGAACTGCACGGCGCTGGGTTGCTTCGGTTCACCGGCTCGTCGGCGGAATGACTGCGCGTATACGGCGGAACGGGCGCTGAGCAGCGGATCGTCGGACACGGCCAGTCCCGCGGGGAGCACGGTGGGATCGAAGTTGAGGTCCCTGGCATTGCCCTCGGCTTCCGCTTGGGCACTGGTGATGGTCAAGGTGCCCGCGGTGATCCTGCGCCGGTAGTCCGGCCAGGGGACTGTGGCATCGTCGGTGGGATCGCCCGGATCGCCGACGGTCAGTACCAGCCGCCAGGACAGCGGGGCCTGCTCGACCGCCGCGACGACGCCGTCGAACAGTTTGCCGTCGCCTTCGGCGGGAGCCGGAACGGGCGTGTGCGGTCCAGGCTCGAAAGTCCAGCGCACCGGGACAGTACGACCGGTCGCGTTCGTGGCGCGGAACGCGTTGAGCCCGTGGAAGGTGCTGTCGGCGAAACCGGCCGTTGGAGGCCTCGCCTTCACGTACGCCATCGCTTTCACGGTTTCGGGGTGCGATCGGAGGAACTCGGCCATGCGAGCGGGGTCGGGCTTGCCGGTGGCGGCGACCGGAGCGGACGCGACGATACGGTCGGCGAACCCTTCCGGTGTGCGATCGAGGAAAACCGGGATGTTGACCATCGCCGTCCGCCACTGTTCGCCGCGGGGAAGTTCGAAGCGGAGCGCGAGACCGCGCACCGTACTGCCGGTGTCCGCCGCGTGCGGCATTCCGCCGGAGAGCGAGAAACGGCCGGTCACCGGGAATTCTCCGGAAGCGAAGACCGACGCCTCGCAAACCTCCGCTCCCGCGCCGTTCGATCGGAACGTCCCGGTCAAACTGACGCCTTTGGCGTGATTGCGGCGGAACCCGTCGTGTTTCCCGTAAACCTGCTCGAAGCGATCCGCGAACTTTTCCGGTGTCAATGCGTCATCCGCCGCGAATGCGCCACTGGTGCCGAGGAAGACCCCGACGTCCGCTGTTCCTATCCCTGCGACGGCGAGCATCCCGAGTAGCGCGCTTCGCCTGGAGAGACCCGAACCCTCGCGATGTTCTTCTTTTCCCACTTAGTCGCCCAATCTGCCGAGTGTTTACGGCAGGTGTACGCACGGCAGGGCGAGAGTGTTGAACAGCCTCGGTATGGCCTGGATCACTGGCCGCGGCTGTCGACAATCGAGCGCTACCAGGATTGTGCGTTCGACACGTCGCGTACCCCGATCGGATCCCGAGCTGGACCGAGCGACGCTGCGGGAGCGTGTCCTGGATGGTTGATTCTGTGAAGCCGGCGTGACTATCGGGGCGGGTGTGACTGGCGAAGCGTCGGCGCCGGGGTCGAGAGTGACGGGGTTTTCGTGGCGCGAAGCCGAAATGGTCGTTCTATTGAGGGGTAAGACAAAGGTGGTGTGCTCGTCAGCTGGGCTGAAGGGGCTTTCGCTGCGCCTGATGCGGCGATGGGCCCCTTCGCGTCCTTGCCGGCGGCGCCCTGTTCGCCTTACGCCTCAGAATCGGCTAGTTGAGTGCGCCCAATGTGGCATGGGGGACCGTGAGCGTCCCCCATGCCACATTGGGCGCATCAGGGCATCGAAGCGGCACCGATCACGGCGCACTCGCGGGGAGAACCTCGCGGCATTGCTCGAGGTCTGGATGACCGAAGCCTCGCCGGCGAGGCTCGCGGCGAGCGCGCGGACCTCATCGAGAAGGGCGAAGTCCGCGACGTGGAACTCGGCTCGAGTTCGGTGGCGATGGCTTCGGTCTTGGCGCCGTGAGTCGACGGGCCGCCGCCACGCCGATCCCGTCACTCACACGCTCGATTGACGTGCCGCAGCGACGTGGGAGCCGATTGACCTTCAAGTGAGGAGAACAGGCCGGGATCCCACTGACGGTGCAGTGGACAACGCTCGCTTCGGTCCGTCCAGACTGGCGGGTTGCCGCTGTCCGATTGGGCGCGACTGTCTGTCCGGATGGACATCAAGGCGTCCTGCGCTCGGTTGCGAGAAGGAACTCGCGTGGTCGGCAAGGCCGGCTCATGCTACCGTTTATCGAGTAAGCTTACTTGGTAAAGTTATCGAGTATGAGTCAAGCCTGAGAGGTGTGTCATGCAGAGGACGGACGTAGTCGTGGTCGGAGCCGGGCCCACGGGCCTTCTTCTTGCCGGCGAGCTGGCACTACAGGGTGTGCGGGTGACCGTCCTGGAGCGCCTCGATGAGCCGGATCAGACGATCAAGGCCGGTTCGATCAGCGTCGCCAGCGCCGAGATCCTCGACCGTCGAGGCTTGCTGCCTGCTGCCGAGGAGGCGCAGGCCCGCCTCATCGCGGCTGCTCGTGCGTTCGCAGGAGACACCTCGAACCGTACGGTCGGTGAACAGCTGGAGGCGGCCCGGCGGAAATCCCGCCGATTCCTGGCCGCGGGGCATTTCTCGGGGTTCATGTTCCGCAACGACCTGGTCGACCAGGACGATCCGGTCCTGGCGGCGCACACTGCGGTGTCGAACGGAATCGGCGTGCCCCAGTACGATCTCGAGCTGCTGCTCGCGGAGCATTGCGCCCGGCTCGGTGTCCGAACCCGTCGCGGTGTCGAGGTGCACAAGGTACGGAGCACGACCGGGAGCCTCCTGGACGACGCCGACGTGGTCGTCGAGACCGATGCCGGCGACTTCACGGCCGGATGGGTCGTCGCGGCCGATGGGGGACGGAGTCTGATCCGCAAACAGCTCGGTATCGACTTCGTCGGTACCGAGCCCGAGCTGGTGGGGTATCAGGCGATCGCCGATTTCGACGACACCAGCGGATTACGGCGCGGCTGGACGTGGACGCCGCGCGGTCTCTATGCCTACGGGCCGACTCCGGGACGCGTCTTCCTCGTCCGGCACGGGGTCGTCCCGGAAGACCGGAACCTTCCTGTGTCGCTGGAAGAGCTACAGGACGCCGTGCGGGATGTCACCGGGGTCCCGGTGACCGTGACGGGTATGCGCGGGCGGGCGACGCGGTTCACGGACAACACCCGGCAGGCACGGACGTACCGGCACGGCCGGGTGCTGCTGGCGGGCGACGCCGCGCATGTGCATTCGCCGCTGGGTGGCCAGGGCCTGAACCTCGGCCTGGGTGACGCGGTGAACCTCGGCTGGAAACTCGCCGCGACGATCAAGGACTGGGCGCCGGAGGGTTTGCTCGATACCTACGAAACCGAACGGCACCCCGTCGCCGCGTGGGTGCTCGACTGGACAAGGGCGCAGGTCGCCCTCATGCGTGGCGACGAGCGCACCGAGCAGCTGCGGAAGATCATCGGCGACGAGCTGATGACCGCGCCCGGAGCGATGAACCGGATGGTCGCCCTGTCCTCGGGCATCGAGCAGCGTTACGACGTCGCCGACGGTGCCGTCGCTCCCGTCGGCGCGCTCGCCGGGGATGTCGACCTGGCCTCCGAGGGCAGGCTCGCCGACCACGCCCACGACGGCCGGTTCGTCCTCGTCGACCGCTCGCACGACGGCAGGCTCGCCGACGAGGTAAGGGATTTGGAGCGGGTCGCTTACGTCGCGGACCCCACCGCGGACATGTCGCTGCCGAGCCTGCTCGTGCGGCCGGACGGCATCATCGTCTGGGCCACGACACAGGAGGAAGAGTCGGACGGCGGCGACGCCCGCAAGCGACTCGACGCCGCGATTTCGCGTTGGACAGGCTCGCGATGAGCAGGGACGGCGGCCCGTCACCGGCGAGAATCGGTCCGCTGACGACGGTGATCGTGCTCGGTGGCTTCATGGCCGGGGTCGATACGTCACTGGTCAACGTGGGGCTGGCGACGATCACCGAAGACCTGCACGCCACGCTGACCGGCGTGCAGTGGGTCACCAGCGGATATCTGCTCGCACTGGCCGCGGCGCTGCCCGCGTGCTCGTGGCTCCAACGCCGGCTCGGCGCGTCGCGGTTATGGCTGATATCTCTTCTCGGGTTCGTGGTCGCGTCACTGTTGTGCGCGGTGGCGCCCGACCTCCCGTGGCTGATCATCGCCCGCGCGGTGCAAGGCATCTGCGGTGGGCTCCTCGTGCCGACAGGGCAGAACATCGTGGCACGCGCCGTCAGCCCTGACCGGATGGGCCGCACCATGGCCACCGCCGGCCTGGTCATCCTCGCGGCGCCTGCCATCGGCCCGGCGCTGGGCGGCCTGCTCATCGACGCGTCGTCCTGGCGATGGCTCTTCGCGGTCAACCTGCCGATCGGTATCGTCGCCGCCCTGCTCGCTCTCCGCGTACTGCCGAAAGACACCCCGGATCGCGCGGCGAAGCTCGACCTGATCGGAATGGCTCTGCTGTCGACCGGGCTGCCGGCCCTGTTGTCAGGGTTGACGAACCTCGGCTCGGCCGGTCCACAAGGGACGTTCGGGCTGGTTTCCACGGCGCTGGGAGCCCTTTTGCTCGTAGCGTTCGTCGCGGACGCCTCCCGCCGTGACCGGTCGTCGAAGCGGGACAGGCTGCTGGATCTGAGCTTGTTCCGAAGAATGCCGTACGCCACCGCTCAGATCACGTTGTTCTTCACCGGGCTCAGCCTCTTCGGCGGCTTGATCCTGCTACCCCTGTACTACGAGAAGCTGCACGGCCTGACGGTCATCCACACCGGGCTGCTCCTGCTGGCATACGGTCTGGGCGCGATGGCCGCGCTCCCGGTCGGAGGCCGGATCACCGACCGCCATGGCGCCGGCGTCACCTGCGTCATCGGCCTGGCGATCACCGTGGCCGCCACGGTTCCGTTCATCTTCCTGCCCCAGAACACGAGCCTCGTGACGGTCGAGTTCCTCCAGGCGTTCCGTGGTATCGGCGTCGGTCTGGCGGGCATACCGGCGATGACCGCGGCGATGCGCGCCGCAGCCGATCAGCTGGCGGACGCCACTGTCACGTCGAACATCATCCAACGCGTCGGCGGCAGCCTCGGTAGCGCGATCATCGTCATCGTCATCGCCCGGATTCCCGGGCAACTCGCCGGATTCCAGGCCGCCCACGCGATCCTCGCGGCCGCCGCGGCGATCGCGCTCGTCGCGGCCGTCTCGCTCGCGATCGCCGAACGCCGATACCCGCAGGCGGCCGTGTCGGTACAGGCGGGCGCGGCCCATTCCTGAGCTGCGTGCCGCCGCCCGCGGCGCACCGCATGGCCGGCGGCACCCTCGAACCCCACCCTGGAAGAGGAGTGTCTTGAGCAAGACTTCCCTGTCCGTCGAACCAGCCGGTCCGTCCCGCCAGAGGGCGCCGCGTGGCTACGCCCGCGGCTTGTTCGCCGTCAACTTCGGCGTCTTCCTGGCGGCGACGACTCCGATGGCCGTCACGCTGGCGTTCAAGATCGAGCACATCTCCGCTTCCCCCGGGGAAGCGACCGCGAATCTCGCGGTGATCCTTGCCGTCGGGGCACTGTTCGGCCTCGTTGCCAACCCGGTCGCGGGTCGGCTGTCCGATCGTACGACCTCGAAGTGGGGTATGCGACGCCCCTGGATTCTCGGTGGCATGCTCGTCGGGCTCGCTGGACTCTTCATCGTCGGCATCGCGACGTCGTTCTGGGTCGTCCTCGCGGCTTGGTGTGCCGTGCAGGCCGGAACGAACGCGACCGTCGCCGCCGCGAGTGCGACCATCCCCGACCAGGTTCCTCCGTCGCGATTCGGCTCGGTGTCCGGACTCGTCGGAGTCGCGACTCCGCTGGGTGTCCTCGCCGGTTTCACCATCGTGAACTTCCTCGCCGACGATGTGCCGCGCTTCGTCGTGCCGGCGCTCATCGCGACCGCCTTGACAGTTTGGTTCGTCGTGGGGCTCGAAGACCGCGTGCTCACCGAGAAGCCCGCTCGACGGTTCACTGTCGGCCAGTTCTTCGGCTCGTTCGTCTTCAACCCGGCGAAGCACCCCGACTTCGGATGGACGTGGTTGGCGCAGTTCCTCATCATGTTCGGATACGGAGGAATCGCAAGCTACCTTCCGTACTACCTGACCGAAAAATTCGGCTTCGAGGAGCAAGACGCGATCGCGAAGGTCCTCACCGTCAACGCGGTCTCGACGGCCATGATGATGATCTCGAGTCTGGCCGGCGGGTTCCTGTCCGACAAACTGGGCAAACGTCGTCCGTTCGTCGCCGCCGCCGGGGGTTTCATCGTCGTCGGCCTTGTGTCACTCGCCTTCGCCCCGGATTTCGCGACCGTCCTCCTCGCCCAGGCGATCATCGGGATCGGCGCGGGATTGTTCTTCTCGGTGTCCCTCGCGCTCGCGACCGAAGTACTGCCTGACACCGGTGAGTCCGCGAAGGACCTCGGCGTACTCAACACGGCCGCTTCCCTGCCGCAGTCGGTCGCTCCCGCGATCGCGCCCGCGATCATCGCGCTCGGCGCTTCGACCCCACTCGGTGGATTCACGGTCTACTATCTGTTCGGCGCCATCCTCGCCCTTGCCGCCGCCGTGATCATCTATCGGGTGAAGGGCGCGAAGTGACGATCGGCGAGGTGGGCCACGCCATCGCGCTCCTGTAGTCCGTAAAGACCTCCTTCCCTGCCTTCAGGGTAGGCAAGGAGGCCTTCACGGACCCTGGCTCACCAGGCGACGGGAAGCCTTTCGACGCCGTGTACGGCTGTCATGCTCCGGAAGTCGATATCCGCCGGATCGACATCAAGGCGGAGTCCGGGGAAGTGCCGCAGCAAGGCCGGTAGCGCGATCCGCAGCTCCATCCTGGCCAGCGGCGCGCCGATACAGTGGTGGATGCCGTGGCCGAAAGCCACATGAGGAACCGGTTTCCGTGCGATGTCGAAGTCGTCCGGGGCGGTGACGAGGTCGGTGTCCCGGTTGGCCATCGGCAGAGACAGCATCACCAGATCGCCCGTGCGCATTTCCTGCCCGCCGACGGCGGTGTCCGTCATGACGGTCCGGGGCAGACCGGAGTGCACCGGAGTGAGGAAACGGAGCAGTTCTTCGACGGCGTCGTCGACACGCTGAGGTTCGTCGCGGACCGCGGCCAGCTGTCCGGGATGCTCGAGTAACAGCGCGGTGCCCGCGCCCAGGGTGTTGGCGGTGGTCTCGTGTCCCGCGATGAGCAGCACAAGGGCGATACCGACCAGCTCGTCGTGACTGATGTCCTGATCGTGTTCGCGGATCAGCATGCCGATCAAGTCGTCGCCGGGGGCTACGCGGTGCCGGTCGACGAGATCGCTCATGTAGGAGCGAAGCGCGATGAACGCGTCGGTCTGTTCCTCCTTCGAGGTGGTCTGCCGAAGTTGAACGGACGACAGGTGCTGGAACAGTTCCCTGTCGGAGTAGGGAACTCCGAGGAGTTCGCAGATGACCAAGGAGGGGATGGGCAACGCGAAGCCCTGGACGAGGTCGGCCGGCGAGCCGGTCTCCCGCATGTCGTCCAGAACTTCGTCGACGACTGCCCGTACTCGAGGCTCCAGCGCGCGCATGCGGCGCATCGTGAACTCCGGGGTGAGCAGGCGGCGCAGGCGGGTGTGTTCAGGCGGGTCCTGGCCGACCATGAAGGACGCCGCGTCGGTGAATCGCTGCTCGCCGGGAGGGGCGGAATCGGGTGATGAGGACGGGGTCGAGTGGCGGGCGAGCCCCGCGCTGCTGAACAAGCCGGCGTCACCGAGTACGGCGCGAACATCCTCATGGCGGGTGACCACCCAGGCGGATACCCCGAAATCGGTGGTGTCCGTTCTGGTCGGCCTGCCCGTGTGTGCGCGTTCGGCGAGGTCGGATCCCGGGCTGTAGCGATCGCGCGACATGGTGATCGGACGCGGCGTCGGCGTCATGACTGCTCCCATCGACAAGACAGACTTACTTGATAAACTTACTTGGTAAGTTTATCGGGTTGACTGTGGTCGTGCCAGGTTGGACGGGATTTGCTGATCCGATAAACTTATTGGGTAAAGATCATCGCTGTGAGGGAGCTCTTCCAATGCCGAACCGAGGAGACCGTGGCGGTTTGAAGACGCGAGCTCGCATCGCCGAGATCGCGACTCGACTGTTCCTGGAGCGCGGCTTCGACGAGGTCACGATCGCCGAGGTCGCCGCGGCCGCCGGCGTGTCCAAGGTGACCGTGTTCTCGCACTTCGAGCGCAAGGAGGACCTGCTGTTCGACCGTCTCCCCGACGTCGCCGACATCGTGCGAACAGCGATCCGCGAGCGGGACGACGCCGTCGGCGCTGTCGAGGCGCTCCGTCAGGCCACTGTCGCACTCGCGGAGAAACGTCATGTGCTCTCGGGCCTGGACGGAGACCTCGAGCCGATGATGCGGACGGTCATGGAATCGCCCGCCTTGATCGCGCGGCTCCGCACCTTCGCGTACGAGATCGAAACAGAGCTGGCAACCGAGCTCCACTCGGACCCGGGGTACTCCGGCGACAGCGCACTGGCCGCGGCCTTGCTCGTCGCCGCTTACCGGACGGTCGCCGCCGAGACGGTACGACGGCAACTCGCCGGGGATGACCTCGCCGACGTCGCTTCATCCCACCTTCAACGCCTGAAGGAGGCGTTCGACGCCGTCCAACGCGGCATCGAGGGCGCCTGAGCGTGCCGTGTCATCCTTCTGACACCCGGCCTCATGCGGGGTTTGCATGGGCGGTGCCGATTCGACATTGGACAGTGCCGAGCCGGGCCCCGCACGATGGGTTTCGTGGTACAGACGACGCGTTTCGCACGCTTCCCGCTCGGACATTTCCCGACCCCGCTCGAGCCGATGGAACGGTTGGCTTCGGTGTTGAGCCGGAAGTATCGGCGAGTGCCGAACCTCTGGATCAAACGCGACGATTGCACCGGGCTGGCCACCGGTGGCAACAAGACACGCAAGCTCGAGTTCCTCGTCGGGGAAGCGCTGGAACAGGGCGCCGACACCTTGATCACCCAGGGCGCCACGCAGTCCAACCACGCTCGGCAGACCGCGGCGGCCGCGGCCCGGGCAGGTCTGGAATGCCGGCTGCTGCTCGAACAGCGCCAGATTCGTGACGAGGAATACGAGCGTTCCGGCAACGTGCTGCTCGACGAACTGCTCGGAGCGCAGATCGTGGACCGGCTGCCGGCCGGCACCGACATGGCGGCGGCGATGGATTCCCTCGCCGACGACCTGCGTGCCGAGGGACGGAAGCCCTACGTGATCCCCGGCGGCGGCTCGAACCCGGTCGGCGCGCTCGGCTACGTCGAGTGCGCGGCAGAGCTGGACGCCGCCCCGGTGCCGGTGGACTGGGTCGTGCACGCCACCGGCAGTACCGGGACCCAGGCGGGGCTCGTCGCGGGGTTGCGCGCGGTGCACAGTCCGGCGCTGGTGCTCGGCGTAAGTGTGCGTCAGCCGGAACAGAAGCAGGTCGACGCGGTGTACACGCTCGCCGCGCGGACCGGGGAGTTGCTGGGCGCCGAGGTCCTCCGCGACGACGTGCTGGTGGACGACCGCTGGGTCGGTGACGGGTACGGCGTGCCCACCGAGGCGATGACCGACGCGATGTCGCTGCTCGCGACGACCGAGGGCATCCTGCTGGACCCGGTCTACTCGGGAAAGGGGTTCGCCGGCCTGCTCGGAGCCATCGCCGACGAGCGGTTCGACGAAACCGACAACGTGGTGTTCGTGCACACCGGCGGAGTCGCGGGATTGTTCGGCTACCGATCGACCTTCCAGTGAGGGCCTCGGCGTACCGGCGGCCGCTGGCGGGCATCCTCGGTGGCATGGGGCCTGCGGCGACCGCCGAGTTCTACGCCAAGGTCATCGCACGCACGCCGGCGGTTCGCGATCAGGACCACGTTCGAGTGGTCATCTGGGCGGATCCGACGGTGCCGGACCGGGTGGCCGCGTTGCTCGACGGGAGCACCGATCCCTATCCCGCGCTGCTGGAGGGCGCGCTCAAGTTGCGCGATCTGGACGCGACGGTGATCGCGATCCCGTGTCATACGGCGCAGTACTTCATTCCGAAACTGGCCGCGGACACCGGGATGCGCTTCCTGGACATGGTGGCCGAGACGGCGGCCGCGCTGTCCGCGCGCACTGGTCCGGTCGGCTTGCTCGGCACGCGCGGCACGCTGGCAAGCGGCCTTTACCAGAACATGCTGGCGGGTACCGAGCTGATCTTGCCGTCAGAGCCAACGCAAACCGAAGTCGATCAAGCCATCGCCGCGGTGAAACGGGGTGACGCGCGGCAGGGTGGGGCCCATCTCGACCGCGCGCTGGCGGCGCTCGACGCGCCTTTGACGATATTGGCGTGTACCGAACTTCCGCTCGCGGCCAGGTACACCACGAGCGAGGGCGAGCTGCTCGACCCGACTGATCTCCTGGCCGATGCGCTCATCCAGTGCTGCTGGTGAGACCGGCGTTCCGCCAGACGGTGTCGGTTTGACGCGGCGTGTGATCACCGCGCGTCCGGTAGAGCCGGATCTCCAGTCGCGCGGTCAACGACGCATCGTCGAGCAAGCGAATCCGCTCGTCCTCGAGTGCCTGCCGCATCAGCAGTTCCGGTAGCCAGCCGACTCCGTCGCCCGCGAGGACCATCGCGGCGAGTGCCGCGGTGAAGTCGCTCTGCATCACCGGCCGCACGGAGACCCGGTGCTCGGTGAGGATCCGGTCGGTGACCCGGCCGAAGAAGGTGCCCTGGCCATGGGTGACCACTGGGACGGGGAAGGCGTCGGTGCCGGGCAGGGTATGCGTTGTGCCTGCCGCGGCGAACGGAGCGAGCCGATCGGTGGCGACGGTCATCGACTCGACGTCGCCGCCGGGCATGGCCGGTGGCATCGCCGGATCCGCGTACACCAGCAGCAAGTCGCAACCTCCGTGAAGCAAGGTGTCATAGGCGTCGTGGGTGTTCGACGCCAGCAGGACGCACGGTCCGCCGCCACTGCGCGACCACCAATGGCTGAAGAAGGGACCCGCGAGTGTGTGCGTGGCGGCGACGCGGACGGCGTCTCGTGGCGAGCGCCGCCGACCGCGGATCTCGTCACGGACCGTGTGCAGGCCGGCGACCGTCTCCAGTGCGCCGGCCCGCACCTTCGCGCCGGCCGCGGTCAACGCCACCGGGAAGGTGGAGCGATCCACCAGTTCCTCGCCGAACCACAGCTCAAGGGCACGGATCCGTCGGCTGAACGCCGGCTGGCTGAGGTGCTGTGCCTCCGCCGCCCTGGTGAAACTCTCGTGCTCGGTGAGGGCCAGGAAGCTCTCCAGCCAGCCGATATCCACAGAGTTACAGTCCTCGCGTGATCGTGATGCGGCGTGATGGGGAACACAGTAGTAGTCGGTCTCCATTCTCAACACTTCGCCGTCGGCGTGCGTAAACCCCGGCGAACCAAGAGATGAGGTGTGCGGGTGAGGGTACGACGGTCTAAGGACGACGACGTCCTCGCCGAGTCCATACGCAGCGAAAGCGACGTCCGGCAGGCGTATGCGCGGTACGGCGGGCAGCTGTTCGGCTTCGCCTTCAACGCGCTCGATGACCGGCAGCTGGCCGAGGACGTGGTGCAGGAGACGTTCGTGCGGGCGTGGCGCGCCAGCGGGCGTTTCGATCCCGACCGCGGCAGTTTGCGCACGTGGTTGTTCGGGATAACGCGAAACCTCGTGATCGACGCGACGCGGCGGCGCGCGAGCCGTCCCGTGCCCACCGAGGCGGAGCCGACACAGCGGACCGACGACCCTTTCGATCGTCTGCTGGTGGGGATCCAGCTCGACGAGGCGATGCACAAGCTCAGCGACCCCCATCGCGAAATCGTCCTGGCCGTGCACGTGGAAGGCCACACGTGTGCCGACTACGCTGCCGAAAACTCCATTTCGGCATCAACCGCGAGGAGCAGGCTGTATTACGGGATCCGTGCACTCCGCTTGATCCTGGAGGAGAACGGGGGACTCGTACGATGAACGAGCACTGCTTGCAAACCCGCGGTGAGGCGACCGAACTGTTGATGCTCGGCCGCCCGTTGACCGCCGAGCTGTCCTTGCACGTCGCATCCTGTTCGGCGTGCGCGCGGGAGATCGCCGAGGTTCGGGAGGTCGTAGCTACCTTCGCCTACGCCGAGGGCAATCGGCCGCCTGCCGTTTCCCCGGAACTCGGACCCCGGATCGAAGCCGAGTTGCGGGCCGCGACGGGGGCCCGGCGGGTTCGGCGGCTCGTGCTCGCCGCAGCCGCCTTCGTACTGGTGATGGCTGTGGCGGTGGGAAGTCTCGTGATGGTGTCCGGGTCCTCGCCGGTTCAGCAGATCGCCTTGGAGCGTGACGGTCTCATGGTGTCGCAGCCCTGGGGTACGGAGGTGCCGATCATGCTCAATGGCCTGCGGCATGGCGAGACCTATCAACTGGTGACGGTCGGGCTCGAGGGGCGGAGCGTGCCCGCGGGCAGCGTGCGTGCCGAAGGCCCTGGTCCGTTCCGGGCACGCATGGTCACGGCGATGTCCCGTGATTCCATCACCGCGCTGCTGGTGCGCGATGACGACGGCCGTCAGGTCGCGCAGTTGCCGGTGGCCCCTCGGGGCTGACGAACGGAGTGCGCCGTGACGATCCGGCTGGTCGTCCTGAGCGACAGGCACACGCGCCGCCCGCCTGCCCGACCGGTCGGCACTATGGAGAGGGAGCCGAACACGATGTCCCCCGACGCCGAGGTCGAGTGGCCGCCGTTGCCCGCCCGTGTTGACGGTATCGACCGGACACGCCTGCCCGCTCTGCTGGTGTGTTGCATCATCGCCGAGCAGTTCCCGCCGCTGGCGCTGAACGACCGCGCGATTCCCGAGCAGCAGATCCGGCACACCGTGCGCCGCCTCATCTTGGAGATGCCCCCTAGGTATCTCCTCGGATGGCGGGGTCGCTGCGCGGTACACCATGTCCGGTGGGACAACGCTCGTACCACCACTGCCGCACTGTACGGCCGCCGGTTGGCCGGTGCGGAAACGCTACCTGACGTCTTCGGGTTGGCCGACATCGTGATCCACGACGATCCGGCACCGGCCGGTCGCGTGCCCTGGGTGAAAGGACAAAGCTGACATGCGCGCGATCGAGGCGGTCACGGATATTTCGGTAGGTCCGCGAGTGGTGTGGGCGGTGCTGACCGATTTCCCGAGCTATCCGGAGTGGGCTCCCTACCTCCAGGAGATCGACGGCCGCCCGGAGGTGGGTGCCTCCCTGCGTCTTGTGCAGGGGCCGCCTGGCGCCAAGCCGTACGTAGTCCGTGTCCCAGTCGTGGAAGCCACGCCGGGTGCCAGGTTGGCGTGGTCGGCGGTGATTCCCGGAGCGGCCTGGTTGCCTGCGTTCGTTTTCACCGGAACGCACGAGTTCGTTCTGAGCCCACTTCCCGATGGCACGACCAGGTTGACACATCGCGAACACTTCGGTGGTCTGGTGTCCCGGTTGTCCAAAGAAGGGCCAAAAGGGGCCGACGAGGGTTTCGCGGCCTTCAACAACGCGATGAAGGACCGCTGCGAGAAGTTGGTGTCCGGTCTCCTCGCGCTCGAGTAACGGCGAGCATGACGCAAGTCATGCCGTCCCCTTTGGACACTGCCACCACCGGGATGCGTACCCCTCACGTAAAGGCGCACGGTGAACAACCGGCCGGAGCTGAAGAGCCGGTCCTTTCGCCTGCCGGGAATCCGACAATGTCGCTTTCGTGACCGGAGTGTGCCCAATTCTCCCGCGATGGAGGTTTTTCGTGCTTTCTGTCCGACATCTAGCAGGTGCGACCGCCGGCTTCGTGTGTCTGGGGGCCACGGCCTTCGGTGCGGTGGCCTCCGCCAAGGTCGATCCGACGCAGGCCGCCGTCGCACCGGTGACCGCCGCCGCGGCGGAGACCGGCAAACAGGTGCCCATCCCCATTTCGGGTCGGGATCGCGTCTACACCGCCGATCAGACCTCCAACACCGTGTCGGTGATCGATCCGTCCACCAATCGCACCCTTGGCACGATCGCCCTCGGCGCGCAGCGGCTGGGTGCCTCCTTCAGCCCGCAGTACCTTGAGAACACCGGGGTGCACGGGCTGGCCTACACCCGCGATCACAAGCGGCTCGGCGTGGTCAGTGTCACCAGCAACACGGTGACCGTGATCGACACCGCCACCAACAAGGTCCTCAACCAGACCGACGTCGGCCGTGCCGCGCACGAAGGCACCTTCACCGCCGACGGCAAGGAATTCTGGGTGGCCAACCGCGGTCGTGACACGGTCACGATCTCCGACGCCGAGCACGGCGGGGTGCTCGCCAACCTGCCGGTGGGGGCGGGTCCGTCGAAGGTGCTGCTGAGCCCGGACGGCAAGCTCGCCTACGTCAACCACATCAAGCTGGCCGAGATCACCGTCATCGACGTCGCGGCACGCAAGGTCGTCGATCACATCACCGGTCTCGGCAGCACCTTCTCCTCGGATCAGGCCATCTCGCCGGACGGCAAGGAACTGTGGGCGTCGCACAAGTCGTTCGGCAAGATCAGTGTGGTCGACCTGGTCAACCGCAAGGTCACCACGGTGCTCGAGACGGGGCCGGACACCAACCACCCCGCGTTCGCCGACACCGGCAAGGGCTCGTTCGCGTATTTGACCGTCGGTGGGCTCGACAAGACGGTCGTGTACCGCCGCACCGCGAGCGGTGTCCCCGAGGTGGTCACCGAGATCCCCAACAACGGGCACGCGCCACACGGCATCTGGGCCAGTGGTGACAGCACCCGGGTGTACGTCGGGCTGGAGAAGTCCGACAAGGTCGACGTCATCGACACCGCCACCAACAAGGTGACGAACACCATCGGAGTCGGCCAGGAACCGCAGGCCCTGGTCTACGTGCCGGACGCCGCCCCCGCGGGATCGGCGCCGGGCCTCGGCAAGCAAGGACTCGGTGGCACTCCGGAGAACGTGGACACCGTTCTGCCCAACGGAAGGCCGGGCGACCCCATGCGTCCCGGGAACAAAGGCCGCGTGCTCGAGGCCACCGTCAGGCAGGTCAGTGGGCTCGACATGATCCAGCTCCAGGCCCGTGAACTGGAGCCGACCACCACCTATCAAGCCTTCTCCGTCGATCGCTGGGGCCGCCGGACGCCGCTGGTCTCGTTCACCACCGACGCCTCGGGCTCCGCGCCCCAGGTGCTGGCGTTCGCCGACTTCCAGGGCCGCCGTATCGCGATCGAATCCCAGGGCAAGGCGACCCAGCAGACCCTCGCGCAGGCCGTGAGCAAGTCTTCGCACCATGGCTCCGGCGGCTCCAGTGGTTCCGACGCGCCTGACGGCCGTGTCGAGACGGCCGACCTCCTCTACTGCGACTGCTGCTGAGGTCGACATGAAGCACAGGGAACTGTCACGTCGGGCCGGGGGCGGCGCGCGTTCGCCACGCCGGTGGGGCCGTGCGGCGATGACCGTGGTGGGCGCGTGCGCCGCCGCGATGGTGATGCTCGCGGGAACGGCTTCCGCGCATGTCAAGGTCTTCGCCGACGGTGCGGTGGCCGGGAAGCCGGCGACCCTCAAGTTCCGTGTTCCTTCGGAGCTGGCGTCGGTCACGACGATCCGCGTCGACGTCGCCTTGCCGAAGGAGGTCGCCGCCACGTCGTTCCCGCCTGTCGAGGGATGGGCTCACGCGCAGACTCAGGGTGGGCAGGACAACCTCGCTCACGTCGTTTGGACGGCGGAAGCGGGCAAGGAGATCAAGCCCGACGAAAGCCGGTACTTCGAGCTGGGTGTGGGGCCTCTGCCCGCGAAGCCCAGCCTGGGCTTCGACGTGGTCCAGACCTATTCGGACGGGACGGTGGTGAAGTGGAACGAACCGGAAGTCGGTTCCAAGGAACCGGAGTTCCCTTCCGCGGTGCTCGTTCTGGACGCGGCCGCGGTCGCCGCGGAGAAGCAGGCTCAGGCGGCTTCGGGGCCTGAGGTCGCTGCCACTTCGATGCCGGCCGCCGCGGAAGCGGGCGACGACACTTGGCTGGTCTGGGTTCTGACCGGCGTGGCCGCTCTCGCCGTTGTCACCGCACTGGGTGTGATCGTGAGAACCCGTCGCAAGGTCAGCTGAGAAATCAAGCGCTCGTGAGATTTGTGGCCGAGTCTGTGCCGTGAAGGCCTCCTTGAGGGACCCAGAGTCCTTCAAGGAGGCCTTCACGGCCACGCCGGCGCTTGCCGCCCGATAACGCTCGTTGTCGCTCACGACCCCTTCGGCTTGTCCTTTATGGACAGTCGGCTCGATGTCGTCGATACATCTCACGACTTTGGTCAGTGGAGTCGCTCGGTGAGTACTCGCAGTTCCCGTTCGAAGAGAGCGTCGGCGTCCAGGTGCATCGCGGTGAAGCCACCGCCCAGCTCGAGGCTCACGATTCCGTGCAGGCGTGCCCACACCGACACGGCCAGATGGAACTCTTCGGTGCCGGCGCTTCGTGCGGCGAGGACTTCGTCGCCGGTCGCCGGTACGGGTTTCTTGATCGGCGCCTCTGCGTCGTCGATGCCGTGAAGAGTGGCGAGCAAGACCTCCATGAGCGAGCGCGCGGCGGCGGCGAGCGGTTCGCTGTGCGCGTCGTATCCCGGCAGTGGCGGCTTGAACAGCAGTTCGTAGCGGTGAGGTTCGCTGAGCGCCCAGGCCCGGTACGCGCGCGCCAATCCGCGCACCCGTGCTTCGGGGGCGAGAGGGGCCTTTCTGTCTTCGAACTCCCTTTTCAGCGCACGGCTCAGGTCGCCGTACGCGTCGACGACCAGGGCGGTCAGCAGGTCATCGCGATTGGCGAAGTAGCGGTAGAGCGCGGTGCCGGAAACGCCGAGCTGCTTGGCGATGGCCTTGATCGAGATCGACTGTGCCCCACCTGTGGTCAGCTGCTCCAGCGCTGCTGCCTTGATGTCTTCGCGAACCTGCTCGCGGAACCGCTCCCGCATCGTGTTGCGGGCGGCTACTGGTCGCATCAGACCTCCTTCTCTCTCGAACAAACCTTAACACCCGCTCCTGGATGTGAGAGGGGCGCACAAAAAGTTCCATGGCAACCGTTGGTGTATCAACTCTCGCATGTTACAGTCTCTAACCATCGAGTCACCGTCGCACCGAACAGTCTGAGGAGAAGACTCGTGAAGACATCAAAAGTGCTCGTGACCGGTGCCACCAGGGGGATCGGTGCGCTGGTGGTTCCGGCGTTGCGGGCTCGCGGGCTCCGGGTGCGGGCGATGGTGCGCACACCGGGCAGGGAGAAGACGTTGCCGGAGGGGGTCGAATTCGCCTTCGCCGACCTGCGCGACCCGAAGAGCGTCGCCGCCGCTCTGCACGGCGTGGATGGGGTCTTCCTGAACAGTCCTTCCACGCCGGACGCCGTCGACCTCCAGATCCGGTTCGCGGACCTCGCGATGCGCGCGGGGGTTTCGCAGCTGGTCCTGTTGTCCCAGTACGAGGCCAGGACCAACTCTCGGGCGCGGTTCCTGCGCTGGCACGCCGCTGTGGAGGCGCACGTGCGGACCCTCGATCTCGAACACACCGTGCTGCGCCCCAATCTGTTCATGCAGGGACTGTTGCGTTTCTCCAGTGCGATCCGGGCGAACGGTGCTTTCGCGGCCTCGATCGGTGCTGCACCGGTCAGCCTGGTCGATACCCGCGACATCGCCGATGTGGCGGCGCTCGTGTTCGCCGAGCCCGGGCACAATGGCCGCACGTACTCCCTGACCGGTCCACAAGCGGTGACCCATGGCGAGATCGCCGGAGCGTTGTCCGTGGCGACCGGGAGGCCGGTCACCTTCACGGATCTTTCCGTCACGGCCTTCGCCGCGTCGCTGCGCGGGGTCATGCCGGACTGGCAGGCCGCGGGCCTGGCCGAGGACTACGCGCACTACGCCCGGGGTGAGGCGGCCCGGGTCCACCCGGACGTCGCCGATCTCATTGGCCGCCCCGCCCGTGACCTGGCCGGGTTCGCCCAAGATTTCGCCGGGGCCTTCACGCCGCCGCGAGTACCGAACCACGTCTGAAGTCCTTGAATCACCAGAACAACTTTCCCAGGAAACGGAGTTTCGAATGGTCACCAAAACCCTGTCCAGAACCGCCAGGCGCCGCTGGTGGTGGGCTTTGTGGGTGCTGCTCGCCGTCTCAGCGGTCGCCATCGCGGGCTACGCGGTGCCGCCCTACCTGACCGGGAATTCCGCGGACAGCAACGTGCCGATCGACCCGGATGTGGCGCTGCACTACCTGTCCCTGGCGGTACACGCGGTGCCCGGCGGGCTCGCCATGATCATCGGGCCACTGCAGTTCGTACCCCGGTTCCGGGCGCGTTACCCGAAATGGCACCGGGTCGCGGGCCGCGTGTACCTGATTTCCGTCATCATCGCTTCGGGCGCGTCGTTGTACGCCGCCACTTTCACGCTGAGCGGGTTCGCGATCCAGGTCGGCTTCTACGTGCTCGCCGTGGCCTGGTTGTTCACCGCGGCCAAGGCGTACCGGACGATCCGTCGTGGTGAGGTGGCGTTGCACCGGATCTGGATGATCCGCAACTACGCCCTGACCTTCGCCGCCGTGACCTTGCGGATCTATCTCCTCATCGGTCTGCAGCTGAAACCGTCGTTTCCCGGGCTGGAGTTCGACGAGATCTACACCGCGAGCGGCTGGGCGTCCATTCTGGTCAACGTCCTGGTGGCCGAGTACTTCATCATCCAGCGCACACTGACACCGTTGGCGCGTCGCAGGCGTGAGTCCACAAAGGAGAATCCACCCGTGCCGGTATAGCTGGCGCTACCCGTACCTCGGCCGCCTACGGGATCGAATCCCGGTTTCCCGCCGGACATGATCGACGTGATCGAAAGCCGGTTCGGACAACGGAGGTTCCCATGACTGGGCGTATCGGGAAGGCGCCGCGGCGCCGGTATCTGCTCGCGGTGACGGCCGCTGTGCTGGTGGGCGCGGTGTCCGCACCGTCGGCTGCCGGTGCGGACACGGAAGGGCGGCGGGGTGACGGCGTCCAGCGCGGGCTGGACGTGCTGGTCGGCCAGGACAAGTTCACCGGGGCGCTGGCGGCGGTTTCCAGCCGGGACGGCCGGACCCGCGACTACACCGCCGGAGCCAGTGACCGGGAAACCGGGAAGAAGGTGCCGGTCGACGGGAGGATCCGGATCGGCAGCAACACCAAGACGTTCACCGCGACCGTGGTGCTTCAGCTGGTCGGAGAAGGCAAGATCGAACTCGATGAGCCCGTCGAGACTTATCTGCCCGGCGTGGTCCGTGGCAAGGGCGGGGACGGCCGGAAGATCACGGTCCGCCAGCTGCTGCAACACACCAGCGGCCTGCCCGACTATGTCGATCCGGTCATGGGCGGCGATTTCGTCGGGAACTACCTGTCGCTCCGGCACACCTACTTCGAGCCCAGGCAGCTGACAGACACCGCGCTGCAGCAGCCGCCCTCGAGCGGGTGGAGCTACAGCAACACCAACTACATCATCGCCGGACTGCTGGTCCAACGGGTCACCGGCCGTCCGATCGGGGAAGAGATCACCACCCGGATCATCGACCGGATCGGGCTGCGTGACACCTACTGGCCGCAGCTCGGCGAACAGGACCTCCGTGGCAAACACCCCAAAGGCTACTTCGCCACCAAGGACGGGAACCTGGTCGACGTCACCCGGCAGGACATCTCCATGGCCTGGGCGGCCGGTGCCCTGGTCAGCACCCCGAGTGACGTGACCCGGTTCTTCAGCGCGCTGGTCGGCGGCAAACTGCTGCGTCCCCAGGAGCTCGCCGAAATGCAGTCCACCGTCGACGCGCCCGGCTTCGACACCGTCGGCGGATCCCGCTACGGGCTCGGCATCGCGACATTCAAGCTCAGCTGCGGCGGACAGGCCTGGTCGCACGGCGGCAACACCCCCGGCTACACGATCGTCAACGGTGCCACGACCGACGGACGTGCCGCCAGCGTCGCGGTCACCGCGCTGCCGTCCACCATCGAGGGATTGAAGCACCTCGACGAAACACTGGATTCCGCGCTCTGCCAGGGGAAGTAGGGACGCGAGCGAGACCGGATGCGCGCCAAGGTCATGACATGACCCGAATATCCGCCGAAGCCCAGAGCGAGGACGAAACGATGAGCGACGAAGCCGCTTCCGCGAAAGTACCCACTCGCCCCCGGAAAACGCGCAGTGTGGCGATGGCGGGCCTTGCCAGCGCCATGTTCCTGGTCATTCTCGACAGCGCGATGGTGAACCTCGCCGGGCCGACGATTCGCACGGGTCTCGGGCTTTCGGCCGCCGAACTCACGGCCGTCGTCGGAAGTTATCTGGTGGCGTTCGCCGGCCTGCTTCTTCTCGGTGGCCGGCTCGCCGACGTGATGGGAGCACGAAGGGTGTTCCTGACCGGGATGGGCGTGTACCTCGCCACCTCGGTCGTCTGCGCGCTCGCGACCAGCGGCACGATGCTGATCGCCGCGCGGATCGGGCAGGGTGCGGGGGCCGCGCTGGTGATGCCTGCCGCGCTCTCGCTCGTCCTCGCCATCCACCCGACTCCCGCGGAACGCACCCGTGCGCTGGGTATCTGGGGTGCTGTCGCGGGATTCGGCAGTCTCATCGGCGTCTTCCTCGGCGGCACCTTGACCCAGGTCTTCGGCTGGCAGTCGGTGTTCCTGACTCCGGTGCCGTTCGGCGCCCTCGGGGCATTGGTCGTATGGCGCACGGTGCCGTCCGTCCCTGGCAGGCCCGGGCGGTTCGACGCACTCGGCGCGATCACCATCTCCGTGGGTGTCTCCGGCCTCGCACTCGGCATGGTCACCGCTTCCGACGCCGGCTGGAGCTCGCCCGGTACGGTCATCGGCCTCGCGCTCGGTGTCCTTTCGCTGGCCGCGTTCGTGGTCGTCGAACGGCGGTCCGCTCACCCACTCGTCCCGCTCCGGGTCTTCCGCCGGAAGCCGGTCGTCACCGCCAACCTGGTGGTGCTGCTGCTCGGTGGCACGTTGACGAGCCTGTTCTTCTTCCTGCCTCAGTATCAGCAGCAGGTACTCGGGATGAGCCCGCTGAGCACCGGGATGACGCAGCTCCCCATCGCCGGCATGATCATCGTGGGCAGCGTTCTCGCGCCGGTGCTGGCCAGGCGCGCCGGCTTGACCAGCGCGCTGCCGATCGGGCTCGGCACGCTGCTCGCCGGCTTCCTGTGGCTCGTACTGGACCCGACCACCAGTGGTTTCTCGCTCAGCCTGCTCGGCGCGTTCCTGCTGATCGGCACCGGCCTCGGGCTCGGCCTCGTCAACGCCACCGCGATGGGAGTACGTGACAGCGCGGCGGGAGAGTCCGGCCTCCTCAGCGGGCTGGTCAACGCCGCACAGCAGCTGGGTGGCGCGGTCGGTCTCGCGGCTCTCGCCGGGATCGCCATCGGCGCCGCGGGCAAGCACGGGGACATCGCGTTCACCACGGCGTTTCTCGGCGAGGCCGCGCTCGTCCTGATCGCCCTCGCGGTGTCGCTCGTCTCCAGAGCCACGGGCAAGCGCTCCGCGGCTCCTTTGGCCGCGCGCTGACACGCCCGGCCGAATCCACCGAATCCAGGAAGGCTCACCACCATGACGAACCCCATCGTTCTCGTGACCGGCGCGACCGGAACCGTCGGCTCCGCTCTGATCCCCGCCCTGCGAGCCCGTGGCGTCACCGTCCGCGCGATGACCCGCGACCCCGGCCACTCCGTTTCCGGCGCCGAGACCGTCGTCGCCGACCTGCAGGATCCGGAATCGGTCGCCGCCGCGTTGAAAGGAGTCGACGCTGCTTTTCTCAACAGTCCCTCGGCACCGGACGCCGCCTCGCTGCAGATCCAGTTCGCGCACCTTGCTCGCGAAGCCGGCGTGAACCGGCTCGTGGTCCTTTCGCAGTACGCGGCGCGAGCCGACTCGCCGGTGCGGTTCCTGCGCTGGCATGCCGAAGTCGAAGCGCACCTACGGGAGATCGGGCTCGACCACACTGTGTTGCGTCCCAACCTCTATCTGCAGGCGCTGCTCGGGTTTGCCCGCACGATCGCGCAGGGCTGGTTCGCCGCGCCCATCGGCGAAGCCGCCGTGAGCGCCATCGACATCAGGGACATCGCGGACGCCGCCGCGGTCGTGCTGACGACCGCGGGACACACCGGTCACACCTACACCCTGACCGGTCCTCGTGCCGTCACCCACGCCGAGATCGCCGAAGCGATCGCCGCCGCCACAGGACGGGAAATCGTCTTTCGGAACGCGTCGGCCGACCAGTTCAGTGCCGCACTGAGCGGTTTCCTCCCGCCATGGCAGCTCGAAGGGTTGGTCGAGGACTACGCCCACTACGCCCGGGGCGAAGCCGCGGAAGTGTCCTCGGCTGTCACCGATCTCACCGGCCGTCCGGCTCGGGACGTCGCCGACTTCGCTCGCGATCACGTTGCCACGTTCGCCCCTGCAGGCTGAAACCTCGCGCCTTACCCCTCAAGAGAACGACCCGATTCGCTCACGACCTCAAGCGCTGCTTCCCAGCCACCGCAACGTTTCCAGCGCCACCGCCACATTCACCGCGTTCTCCGCCAACGGGCGGGGGAGCAGTTCGTCGGCCCGCGCCAGCCGTCGGACGACGGTGTTGCGATGGGTGTAGAGCCGTTCCGCGGTCCGCGTCGTGTTGCCCAGTTCGTGCACGTAGGTCCGGACGGTCTCCCGGGTTTCGGCGTCGGCGTGCCGGAGTTCGCCGAGGGTGTCGGCGATGAATTCGCTTGCCTGCGCCGGGTCGCCGGTGAGCAGGGCGAGCAGCTGGATGTCCTGGTACCGCGCGATCTGCTGCGGTGAGGTGAGCCTGGCGAGCATCCGCTGGGTGGCGGCGGCGTCCAGATGGCTGCGGCGGAAGCCGTCGATCCCGCTGCCGGGCCGCCCCAGCGCCACCCGGACGTCGGGATGCGGCGCGAGGTCTTCGGCGAGCCGGTCCGCGCGCGGCGGGGTCCGGCCGGGCAGCCAGACCCACAGGGCGGCGGCGCTGGCGACGACGGTCAGCCGGTGTGAAGCGCCGCTGGCCCGCATGAGGGTTTCGGCGGCGCTTTCGAGCTGCTGGGACGACGGCGTCGCCGAGCCGCTCCAGACGATCGCGGCCGTATGCGGGCCGGCGAGCGGATAGCCGAGCTGGGATTCGGCCCGCGTGCGGCTGATGGGCGCGCCTTCGAGCAGCAGGGTGACCGTGGCCCGCCGTTCGGCGTGGGCGCCGCGGGTCAGTTCCGAGCGTTCGGCGGCCATCCGGTCGGACACCGCGGCGACGGTGTCCTCGATGAATGTGGTGATCGACAGCGACGAGACGTCCAGCAGTTCGCGGAGCAGCACCGGGTCGGATGTGAGGTCGAAGCAGATCTCGATCCACCGGCGCCAGGCCACCCCCTGCGCCCGCCGGTAGGCGTCGAGGCCGCCGGAGTCGAAGCCGCGGCGCACCATGTCGCGGGCGCCGTCGAGCACTTCCTGGTTCAGGTTGGCGGACACCCGCATCCCGGGGCGCTGCACGTTCGCGGCCGCCCAGTGCAGCAGATTCGCCAGATTCGCGCGTTTGGTGCCCTCGGTGAGGACGGGGTCCTCAGCGACCGCGCGCATACTGCCCCCGCCGAGCGAGGCCTCGTGCAGTTCCTCGATCCACTCGGCGCGCGGATGCAGCACGATCTCCGCGCCACGCCGGAAGAGATCGCGTGCCTCGGGGGACAGGGTCGGCCACGGCGATGCGGCACTTTGCACCATCCATACATCATGATGGTGCAGATAGTGCTAGCGCAATTCCCCGGTGGACCCGCATCGTGGAGGCAACCGAGACGAGGCTGGAGTACCGCATGACGACGAGCACACCCGTCGAGCACCTCGACGTGGTCATCATCGGTGCCGGGATTTCCGGGATCGGGGCCGCGCGCTACCTGAAGACCGAGAACCCGGGCAAGACGTTCGCCATCCTGGAGGCCCGCGGCACGTCCGGCGGCACCTGGGACCTCTTCCGCTACCCCGGCATCCGGTCGGACTCCGACCTGCACACCTTCGGCTACGAGTTCAAGCCGTGGCGGGACAAGCAGTCCATCGCCGACGCGCCCCGGATCCTGTCTTACCTGCGTGAGACGGTCTCCGAGAACGGGCTCGAGCCGAGCATCCGCTACCACCACAAGCTGCTCTCGGCGGCCTGGTCGAGCGACGAAGCGCGCTGGCTGCTCGAGATCGAGCGCACCGACACCGGCGAGCGCACCCGGCTCAGCGCGGGCTGGATGTTCAACGCGGGCGGCTACTACCGCTACGACGAGGGCTTCACCCCGCGTTTCGAGGGCAGGGACCGGTTCACCGGCACGATCGTGCACCCGCAGCACTGGCCGGAGGACCTCGACTACGCGGGCAAACGCGTCGTCGTGATCGGCAGCGGCGCCACCGCGGTCACCCTGATCCCGGCGATGGCGGGGACCGCGGCGCACGTGACGATGCTGCAGCGCACCCCGACCTACGTCATGCCGGTGCCGCGCGAGGACAAGATCGCCAACGGCCTGCGCAAGATCCTCGGCGACGAGCGGGCGTACGCGCTCACCCGCCGCAAGAACATCCGCAAGGGCCTCGCGGTCTGGCAGTTCTGCCAGAAGTTCCCGAAGACCGCCCGCGGGCTCATCCGGTACGTCAACAAGAAGCAGCTTCCCAAGGACTATCCGGTCGACGAACACTTCAACCCGCCGTACGACCCGTGGGATCAGCGGCTGTGCGCCGTCCCCGGCGGCGACCTGTTCGCCGCCATCCGCAAGAGCCAGGCCGACGTCGTCACCGACAAGATCGCGACCTTCACCGAAAAGGGCATCCTGCTCGAATCCGGGCGTGAGCTGGAAGCGGACATCATCGTCACCGCCACCGGCCTGAACCTCCAGGTGTTCGGCGGGGCGAAGCTCAGCGTCGACGGCGAACCGGTGATCCTGCCGGAAACCGTCGCGTACAAGGGAATGATGCTCTCGGACGTGCCGAACGCCGCGTTCGCGATCGGCTACACGAACTCGTCGTGGACGCTCAAGATCGGCCTGCTGTGCGAGCACTTCTGCCGTCTGCTGGCGCATATGGACGCCCACGGCTATAACGTGTGTCGTCCTGTCGTCGCCGACCCGGACATGCCGACGAAGCCGTTCCTGGACTTCGCCGCCGGATACGTCCAGCGCGCGCTCGACCAGCTTCCGCGCCAAGGCGACCGCATGCCGTGGCTGACCTCGATGAGCTACCACTCGGACATCAAGCTGCTGCGCGCGGACGACATCACCGATCCCGAGCTGCACTTCTCCCACGCCAACGTCCGGGAAGCGGTGAGCTCGTGACCGACAGCTTCGCCGGCCTGCCCGGCGGCCCGAAGATCTGTTACCGCGAAGACGGCCCGGCCGACGGTGTGCCGCTGGTGCTGATCGCCGGTCTCGGTCTCGATCTCACGTCGTGGCCGCGGCCGATGATCGAGGGGTTCACCGGCCGCGGTTTCCGCGTCATCCGGTTCGACAACCGCGACGCGGGCTGCTCGGATCGCATCAAGGCGCCGAATCCCGGCAAGCTCCGGCAACTGCTGGCCCGGCCGCTGCCGGGCGCGTACGACCTGGGGGACATGGCGGCGGACACCATCGGCCTGCTGGACCACCTGGGCGTCGAGCAGGCGCATCTGGTCGGCATGTCGATGGGCGGCATGATCGCCCAGACCGTCGCCGCCCGGAACCCCTGCCGGGTCCTGTCGCTGACGTCGATCTTCTCCACCACCGGGCACCGCCGCGTCGGGCAGCCGGCGCGGTCGACGTTGCTGCGCATGGCGAGGCGGCCCGCGCGGACGGCCGAGGAGTCGGTGACCGGCCATTTGGCGATGATGGGCCACCTCGGTTCGGCCACGTTCCCGCTGGACAAGGACGTGGAAACGGCTTGGGCCACCGCTCTCTGGGAACGGGCGGGCGGACGGCGCGCCCGCAGCGGCATCGCCCGCCAGATCGGCGCGATCCAGGCCAGTGGTGACCGCACCGCCGAACTCGCCCGCATCACCTGCCCGACGGTCGTGGTCCACGGGGACACCGACCGCATGGTCCACCGCAGCGGCGGACGGGCGACGGCCAAGGCCATCGCCGGTGCCCGCTACGTCGAAATCCCCGGCATGGGCCACCACATCGCCCCGGACCTCGTCGAGAGGCTCGTCGAGCTCACCGCCGAACTGGCCCTCGACCCGGCAGGAGAAACCCGATGAGCAGCGTTCGCGGCAAGGTCGCCGTCGTCACCGGTGCCGGTTCCGGCATCGGCCGTCAGCTGGCCATCGAACTCGCGCGGCGCGGTGCCCGGCTCGCACTGTCCGATGTGGACGAAACCGGGCTGGCCGAGACCGTCGCCGAGGTCAAGGCCCTTGGCGCGGAGGTGCAGGGCGCCGCGCTGGACGTCAGCGACCGGGCGGCCGTCCAGGAGTACGCGGCCACCGTCGCCGGGCAGTTCGGTGTGGTGCACCAGATCTACAACAACGCGGGCATCGCGGGCGGCGGGCAGACGGTCCTCGACGCCGAATGGGAACTGTACGACCGCACGCTCGCGGTCAACCTCTTCGGCGTCATCAACGGCACCAAGGCGTTCCTGCCGCATCTGATCGACTCCGGTGACGGCCAGGTCGTCAACGTCTCCAGCCTCAACGGTTTCATGGCCCAGCCGACGTTGAGTGCCTATTGCGCCAGTAAGTTCGGCGTCCGCGGTTTCACCGAGGCACTGCGCACCGAGATGATCGCGGGCAGGCATCCGGTGCGGGTGACGGTCGTCCATCCTGGCGGGGTCAAGACCGGCATCGCCTCGGCGGCGTTGAAGGAAGCCCAGGCCCGCGGCATCGAACCCACCGCCGAACAGCGAGAACGTGTCCGCCTGTACAACGAAAAGCTGCTGAAGATGCCGGCCGACCAGGCCGCCCGCATCATCGTCGACGGGGTCGAGGCCGGGAAACCGCGCGTACTCGTCGGAAACGACGCGAAACTGGTCGACCGGCTCGTCCGGCTGCTCCCGCGCCGGTACCCGAAGCTGATCGTCGAATTCGAACGGCGACTCGTCCGCTAAGCGTCGACGCTCCGGTGCCCCAGCAAGCCGAGCAGCCAGGTGTAGCGGACGGCTTCGCGTGCCTGGCCGTAAGCTTCTTCGGTGCCGATCCAGATGGCCTGCGTGATCAGTTCGATGGTGGCGGCGACCACCGTCCGCGCGGTGAACGGCGGCGGCGTCGGCAGCGTGGGATCGGTGGCGCGCAGCCATTTCGCCGTCCGGTCGAAGACGGCTTCCCCGGCGCGCAAAGTGTTCTCCCGTACTTCGAGTCCCGCGTCGCCGAGCGCGTAGATCTCCAGCAGGACGGCGCGGACGGCGGTGGGCCGCCGGTGCACGTAGTCGACGAGGAAGTCGCAGCAGGCGGTGACGGCGTCCAGGGGAGTCGCGGACTGTGCGCCCGCGGCGACGCCTTGGGTGATGAACTCGCCGGTGAGCGCGCGATAAGCGGCGAGGAACGCGTCCTGTTTGCCGTCGAACTGTTCGTAGAACGAGGTCCGTGACACGCGCGCGGTGGCGGTGATGTGGCCGACGGTGGTGGCGACGTAGCCGCGTTCACCGGTGTTCTCGAGTACCGCGTCGATCAGCCGGGCCCGCTGGGTTCCGGCGACCTCGTCACGGCTGAGATTGTGCGGCCCCTTCGGCAGCTTGCGGTGCTCGGTCACGTGCCGCACGGTACCGGTCCCGGTGGTGTGGACCAGTGGTCCGTGAAGGCCTCCTTGAGGGAACCAGAGTCCCTCAAGGAGGCCTTCACGGACTTCCGCGGTCAGCCGACCGGCACCTCCGGAGCGAGGGAGTTGCCGGGTGCGATCTTCCCGCAGGTGGACGGCGCGGGCTTGCCCGCGAACCGGTCGTTGAGCCAGCCGATGGCCTGCGGCGCCCAGGCGACGGCCGCCCCGACGTGGCTCAAGGTGTTGTACTGGTCGTACTTGATCGACTTGTTGCCGGTGTCGCAGTACTGGCGTGCGAGCGACCGCACGTCACCGGCGACCATCACCCCGTCGCCGGTCCCGATCCCCGGCGGGTTGCCGAAAGTGCCTTCCACGACGCCGTTGTTGCCCTGCGCGATGTAGCCGGGCACGGTGGGCGTCGGCGCGGAGCCGAGGTTGATCTTGTTCACGGCCTCGATGTACGGCAGCACCTTGTTCGGGTTGACGTACTCGGGTTTGACGAACTTCTCCCAGGTCAGCCCGGGATAGCGGCCGAGCGCGTCGGCGATCGACGCCTTTTCCATGTCCTTGAGCACCTGAAGGCCGTAGGAATTCGCGTACGGCTTGAGATCGATATCGAAGGATCGCGAGACGCCGATGAGTGCCATCGGAATGACGCCGGTCCACGCGATGCTTCCGTTGACGTACTTGAGGTTGTGCGACGGTTTGACGAGCACGCCGCCTTCGGTGAAACCGACGAGATTCTTGTTGACGTCGGGGGCGTAATCCGGCGCGAGAGCGGCGGCCCAGCCGGTCGCGATGGCGCCACCCGAATAACCGATGAGGCCGAACCGGGTCTTGTCGTTCATTCCCGTTTCCGGTGCCCGCGTCGCCGCGCGGACCGAATCCAGGGTGTTCGTCCCGTATTCCGGCCCGGCGGCGAAGTTCGCCTTCTGGCCTTCGGTGTCGGGAATGACGACGTTGTAGCCGAGCAGCAACGCCGGTGCGATGAAGAGCGACTCCGCGTTGGCGATCAGGCTGCCGAACGAGACATCACCCGCGATCGCCCTCGACGGGCCGTGCTCGGGATTGAGTGAATCGTAGAACGATTGGTACGAAACGGCTTTCGTGCTGTCGCCGGTGAGGCTGCGCAGCACCGAAGTGACGTTGGCGGACGGCTTTCCCTGCGCGTCGGTGGTCCGGTAGAGCAGCTGGGTCACCTTGAGCGGCGTGGAAATACCGAGGACGTGGTAATTGAGCGTCCGCGTCTTCAGGACTGTTCCGGGACTGTACGAGGACAGCGGTTCGCTGCCGTCGTAGCTGTAGAACGGATCGGTCGCGGTGGCGGCGGAGGCGGCGGGCGCGGCGGCGAAAGTGACGATGAGGGCGATCGCGACGGCCAGCAGACGAGCGGGCTTTCGGGTCATGACTCCCCTTTGAATCATGAAGTGGATCTCGTTCAGGATGCTCGGAACCTACCAGCCGGTAACCGATGGTGTACAGGCTCGTACATCATTTATCGACGCGTTCTTGACATTTCTTCTTCCGCGGCCGTTCCGGTTTGGACGGAGCACGGCTCCGACAGGGTGCGCGTTGTGATCCAGCACAAAAGCGGTAGCGCGATCAGGGGCAGCAGTGCCGTTCGGAGGGAGGTGTGGTCCGCGACGGTGCCGATGACGGGGCTCGCGAGACCGCCGATGCTGACCGTCAGGCCGAGAGTGACGCCGCTGGCGGTGCCGACGCGACCGGGGAGGTAGTCCTGGGCGAGCGTGATCTGCAGGGAGAACGGGATGTACAGGCACACCGCGGCCAGCAGGACGAACGGGAAGAACGCCGGGCCCGGCACGAGCACGACGCCCGCGACCGCGCCGATGGTGGCCAGATATGACCGGCGCACCACGGTGACGCGGTCCCGGCGTCCGGCCAGCCTGCTGCCCAAGAGCGTGCCCGCGGCGCCGCCGAGGTAGAGCAGGAACAGCGCGGCACTGCCGGTCGTCGTGCCCCCGCCGACCCGTTGCTGGGCGTAGAGCGAGACGAACGTGCTCAATCCGACGAACACGATCGAACGGAAGACCACCGCCACCGACAACCTCGTGAACGACCTCCAGTCGTCGACGCCTACGGTGTCCGCCGACGAGCCGCCGAAGCGGGCGGTTCCGGCGAGCGCGCGCAGGACGGGCAGGCAGAGCACGGCGCCCGCCAGCGCGGGCACGACCAGCAGCGGCGACATCCGGAGTCCGCCGAGTGACATGACCGCGGCGACGAGTACGGGCGCGGCGGCGAACCCGATGTTCCCGCCGAGGGAGAACCAGCCCATGGCCGTATGCCCGCCGCCGCCGGCGATTCTCGCGACCCGCGCCGCCTCGGGGTGGTAGGCGGCCACGCCGATTCCCGACACCGCGACGAAAGCGAGCGTCAGCGCGTACGAGCCGAACAACCCGCCGAGTCCGATGCCGAGCCCGCCGAGGAGGGTGGCCGACGGCAATAGCCACGGCATCGCCCATCGGTCGGTCAGCGCGCCGAACACCGGCTGCGCCACCGACGACAGCAGCGACGCGGCGAGCACGATGCCCGACACCGCCGCGTATCCGTAGGCGCGCTCGGCGGCGAAGAACGGCACCAGCGCGGCGACCGAACCCTGATACACGTCCACGCACGCGTGCCCGGCCGAGAGCAGGACGATCGCTTTGTTCTTCGGCACCCCGCCATGGTCGTCGCGGCCACGGCTGTCGCGCTTCCGATAAAATGACAGATGATGACGGAAATCCGCCACATGCCCGCGGCGCCGACCCAGGTCCGGTCACTGGCCTCCGGCACGACGATCGACGCGCACCGGCACGACGATCACCAAGTCGTCTACGCCGCCCGTGGCGTACTGGCCATCACCACCGACAGGGGTTCCTGGGTCGCGCCCGCCACCAGGGCCATCTGGGTGCCCGCCGGGACCGTGCACGCCCATCAGGCGCACGGCGACCTCGAGCTCCGGCTGGTCGGCCTGCCCGCCACGGTGAACCCGTTGGGGCTGGCCGAACCGAGCGTGCTCGCCGTCGGCCCGCTGCTGCGCGAACTGATCCGCGCGTACACCGACCCGCCGCACGACGACACCCCGGAACGCCGCCGGCTGCGCGCGGTCCTGCTCGATCGGCTTCGCGTTTCGCCGCAGCAACCCCTGCACTTGCCGACGCCGGACGATCCCCGGCTGCGTGCCCTGTGCGAGATCCTCAGCGCCGATCCGGCCGACAACCGGACGCTGGCCGCCCTCGGCACCCGCGTCGGGGCGAGCGACCGCACCCTGGCCCGGCTCTTCAAAGCCGACCTCGGCATGACGTTCCCGCAATGGCGCACACAGCTGCGGCTCTACCGCGCTTTGGTCCTCTTGGCCGAGAACGCCCCGGTGACCGCGGTGGCGCACGCCTGCGGGTGGTCGTCGACCAGTGCGTTCATCGACGTCTTCCGCCGCGCCTTCGGGCACACGCCTGGCACGCACTACGCGGCGCGCCGGTCCGGCGGGTCGTGAGTGGCGATCCGGGTCCTATCGAGGGGTAGCGCGAAGGTGTCGCGGGTGGCGCGGATTCGCTCGCGGCCGTGGGGCTCCCGACGTTGCGAAAGCCACTTTCGCAACCTTCAACGTTGCGAAAGTGGCTTTCGCAACCTGCCACGTTCCGGCCAGCCCAACGAAAAGCGGGGCCGGTCCACAGTGGACCGGCCCCGCTCTTCGTTCGGTTCTTACGCCTCGCTACGGCGACGGCGCACCAGCAGCACCATCAGCACACCCGCGCCGAGGAGCGCGCCGCCGATCACCAGCGGCATGGTCGCGGAAGCACCGGTGTTGGCCAGGTCGTCGCCGCCACCCGACTCGGCGCCACCGGGGGTGGTGGGAGCCGGGGTTTCGGTGACGGGCGCGCCACCCTGCTTCCAGCTCGCGGTCGCGTTCGCGACGACCGAGGTCTTCTCGGACTCCGCCACGATCAGGGACTGGGCGGGCACCTTGGCGTAGTTCTCGCCCACGAACAGGCGACCGGTGTCGAGGTGGCCGCTGACCTTCAGCGTGAAGGAGCCGTTGCCGTCCTTGGCGTCCTTGGGGACGTCGACGTAGACCTTGGTGCCGTCCTTGATGGCGGCCGCCTTGATCTCCTTGCCGTCGGCGTCGGTGACCTTGACGCCTTCGGGCAGCTTGCTGGTCAGCTCGGTGATGTCACCGGTGGTGGCCACGCTGAACGGGCCGATCCTGGAGCCGGTCGCGCCGGAGGCCTTGGCCGGGCCGATGTCGAGGGTCGGCTTCGGCTGCTGGCCGATGCCGACGTTGTCCTTGCCGACGAGGTAGTCGTAGACGGCCAGCACGTCGGCGGACTCTTCGGCGCCCTCGTGGGGCAGCGGCTTCTTGCGGTCGAGGTTCTTGCCGTCACTGAAGTGCCAGACGGCGGCCTGCGTCGCGGTGACGGCCTCCTCGACGGACAGGCCGCCGTTCAGCTTGACGTCCTTGCCGAGCGCGCCCTCGATCTTCTTCACGGCGACCGCCGGGTAGCCGTGGTGCAGCACCCAGTTGATCTTCGCGTTGTTCTTGTTGAACGGCGAAGCGGCGTCCGGGTACTTGTTCCAGGGGCGTTCGATCATGTCCTGGTCGGTGCGCATGCCGACCTCGACCTGCACGCAGTACATCTTGAGCTTGCTGCCATCGGAGAGCTTCAGCCCGAACAGCTTCGTGACGTAATTCTGCCCGCCCTCGAAGTTGACGCTGAAACCGTCGGTGCCGCTGCCTTCGACGACCCGGCCGCGAGCCGCGCCGTCGTCCGCGAGGGCGGCCGGAGCCGCCATCGTCAGCGCGACGGCCGCGGTGGCCACCGCGATCCCGCCGCGAACCAGAACTGACCTGCCGTGCATGTGTCTCCCATCCGAATACGGACCACGAATGCCAGTGCCGAATGCGACCACAGGCCCCGACCGCAACGGCTCGCCCACATGGGGGATGACTAATCCCATCGAGCGAGAGCGGAGCATACAGAGGTCATACATGTGGCTACTCAGGGGTATGGCTCATGTCCGAATTGCCCCGAAAGAAGAGTGAACGGCGAGAAAACGATCTTGGGCGAGTAGGCAACGGGGCCCGGACGGAAAGAAACCGACGAAAAGCTCGCGGATGGAGGTACCGTCGCTGCTCCGGCCGCGCTTGAATTGGACCAGACCATTCAACGGCGATTGGAGTCCACATGACGCGACGGCACCTCCGCCGGGGGTTGTCCCTGGTGGCCGGGCTCGCCATGGCCGGAGCGCTGCTCCCGGCCGCGAGCAGCGCGGAAACCGTGGAAGCGCGGGGTGTTCCGCTCGGCGAGCTGACCGCCACGGCGACCAAGGTCGCGTCCGGGCTGGTGAACCCGACCGCGATCACGGCGCTCGACGACGGGAGCGGCCGGATCCTCATCGTGGAGAAGAGAGGCGTCGTCCGGGCCTACCATCCCAGGACCGGGCTCGCCGCCGAGCCGGTTCTGGACATCAGCGACAAGGTGAACGGCGCGGACGTCGAACGCGGGTTGCTCGGGCTCGCGATCGCCAAGGACAGGCGCGCGTACGTCGCCTACACCCGCAAGTCCGACAGTGCGGTGACGCTGGCACGGGTCCGGCTGGACACCGGGGAGCTCACCGAACTGCTGACCCAGCCGCACGCCGAATTCCCCAACCACAACGGTGGCCAGCTGGCCTTCGGCCCGGACGGGTACCTGTACTGGGGGATCGGTGACGGCGGCGGAGGCGGCGATCCGCTGGCCAGCGGGCAGCGGCTGGACACGCTGCTCGGCAAGATCCTGCGCGTCGACGTCAACCGCGCTTGCCGTCCGCTGCGCTACTGCGTCCCGCCGGGCAACCCGTTCGTGGGTGTCGCGGGCGCGCGGCCGGAGATCTGGGCGTACGGGCTCCGCAATCCTTGGCGGTTCTCCTTCGATCGGGCCGATGGCTCGCTGTGGATCGGCGACGTCGGCCAAGGCCGGTTCGAGGAGGTCGACCACCTCGCGAAGGGCAAGGGCGGCGCGAACTTCGGCTGGTCCTGCAAAGAAGGCCCGGTCGTCTTCGACGAGACGCGCTGCGAGGACGGCGTGACCTACACCGACCCGGTCTTCCACTACGTCTCCGGCACGGAGGGCTGCGCGGTGATCGGCGGGCACGTCTACCGCGGCAGGAAGTACGCCTCGCTGGCGGGCGGGACCTACCTCGCCACCGACTTCTGCCAGGGAACCGCCTGGGCCGTCCGCAAGAAGGCCGACGACACCTACGAAAGCGCCCGGATCGGCGAGTTCCCGCTCGACGCCACCACGTTCGGCACCGACCTGAACGGCGAGCTGTACCTTGCCGACGAAACGCCCGGCGGGCTGCACCGGATCTCGTTCGCCCGCAAGGGCTGACACCCGCTTCCCGGCCGCGTCCGCCCGGCGCGGCCGGGATCCGGCCCCACGCGTTTCATCAAGTTTTCATCATCGCTCCATAGCGTCATGCCGTCCGGTGAATTCAGTGATGGAGGGCGACGTGGAGCAAACATTCCCACCCGGAGGCGCGCAGTGGCCGCCGCCGCAGGGCTGGGTCCCGCAACCGGCACCGGCGCCGCCTGCCCGGAAACCCCGGTGGCTGCTGTTCGGCGGTATCGCCGGGCTGGTGCTGGTGCTCCTCGCCGGTCTGACGACCTGGCTGCTGTGGCCGTCGAAAGCCGGCCGTGAACCCTTCGAGCAGGCGTTGGCAGGCCTTTCCTCGGCGCCGGCCGTCCGCAACAGCACGTCCGCGGTCGGCGGGATGATCGAGACGGACGTGAAGACCACCGCGTACGGCGAGACGTCCGGCACGATGTCCTTCCAGGGCAAGAAGATCGAGCTCCTGGTCGTCGGCGGCAAGGTCTTCTTCAAGGCGCCCGACGGCCTGCTGCCCGGCTTGGGCGCGGACTCGGCGGGCACCGAAGACCTCAAGGACCGGTGGATCACCGGCGAGGAAGCGTTGTTCGGCCCGGTCCTGCAACAGTTCGAGTCCCCGGAGAAGCTCGCCGCCCGCCTGCGCGAGGCGCTGGAGCGGGCGGAGGACATCCCCGGCGACCAGAACGAGACCGTCCGGGACGTCCCGGCGCTCAAGGCGAGTACGCCCGCCGGGGACCTGTACGTCTCGAAGGAGGCGCCGCACCGGCTCCTCCGCTATTCCGTGAAGATGCCGTCGATGCCCAAGGTCCCGACGATGCCCGACGCGGGGTCGCTGCCGCAGATGCCGCCCGGGGCCGGCCTCGGTGACTCCGATGTGGACGCTTTGTCGCCGTCGGAAACCGTCGAAGTCTACGAAAAGCTGATGGTGAACACCCAGAAGCTGTCCGACGCCGTCGACACCGGTGTGCGGTTCGACATGGACGGCGCGGCCACGGTGGCGTGTAGCGGTTCGGGCTGCACGGTGACCGCCAATGTGTCCAACTCCGCCTCGGCGAACAGCGGCGGGAAGGTCACCGGTCAGGTCAACGCCACGATGACCGCGAACGTGACCATCGGCGGCCGCTCGGCGGGCAGCTGCCGGGAAACGGCTACCCTGCCGCTGAACGGCTCGGGCTCGATCAGCTGTGTCAACGGCGGGGCCGGCAGTGTCTTCAGCGCCGTCGAAGCGGAGAAGAAGGCGGAGGCCGAAGCGCAGTCTCGGGCCTCGGGCGGGGTGCCGGTCCAGTACCGGATCGAGAGCATCGCGGCGGTTTCCGTCCTGGCCGAAGCGATCGGCCAGGTCGAGATCAAGCGGTTGATCGGCGAACTGGGGCACCGGCGGTCCGCGCTCAGCGGCAAGTGAACCGGCCACCGGCCGAACGAGAACAGCGCCGGGCGAACGGCTTCGATGCCGCGCGCCCGGCGCTTTCGCGTCCCGGATATTCGGGTCAGTCCGTGCCGGATTCGATCGCGGCGTGGTCGAGCAGTTCGTCCTCGGCCGAGGCCTTGCCGCGTGAGGCGATCGCCTGCGCGCCGCCCGCGTCCATCGCCCCGATCAGCCCGGTCGACGCGGCCTGCGCGGCGCCGATCAGCGTCGGATGCCCGCCGCCGACCATGCCGAGCCCGGCGTACTGCTCGAGCTTGGCACGCGAGTCCGCGATGTCGAGGTTCCGCATGGTGAGCTGGCCGATCCGGTCCACCGGGCCGAACGCCGAGTCCTCGGTGCGCTCCATCGACAGTTTGTCCGGGTGGTAGCTGAAGAACGGGCCGGTGGTGTCGAGGATCGAGTAGTCCTCGCCGCGCCGCAGTCGCAGGGTGACCTCGCCGGTGACGGCCGCGCCGACCCACCGCTGCAGCGACTCGCGCAGCATCATCGCCTGCGGGTCCAGCCAGCGGCCTTCGTACATCAGCCTGCCGAGGCGGCGGCCTTCGTTGTGGTAGCTGGCGAGGGTGTCCTCGTTGTGGATCGCGTTGACGAGCCGCTCGTAAGCGGCGTGCAGCAGCGCCATCCCCGGCGCCTCGTAGATGCCGCGACTTTTGGCCTCGATGATCCGGTTCTCGATCTGGTCGGACATGCCGAGCCCGTGCCGCCCGCCGATCGCGTTGGCCTCCAGGACCAGGTCGACCGCGGTGGCGAACTCCTTGCCGTTGATCGTCACCGGACGGCCCTGCTCGAAGCCGATCGTGACGTCCTCGGGCGCGATCTCGACCTCGGCGTCCCAGAACCGGACGCCCATGATCGGGTTGACGATCTCGATGCCGGTGTCGAGGTGTTCGAGCGACTTGGCCTCGTGCGTCGCGCCCCAGATGTTCGCGTCCGTGGAGTAGGCCTTCTCGGTGCTGTCCCGGTAGGGCAGGCCGTGGGCCTGCAGCCACTCGGACATCTCCTTGCGGCCGCCGAGCTCGCTTACGAACGCGGCGTCCAGCCACGGCTTGTAGATCCGCAGGGACGGGTTCGCGAGCAGGCCGTAACGGTAGAACCGCTCGATGTCGTTGCCCTTGAAGGTGGAGCCGTCGCCCCAGATCTGGACGTCGTCCTCGAGCATCGCGCGCACCAGCAGCGTGCCGGTGACCGCGCGGCCGAGCGGGGTCGTGTTGAAGTAGGTGCGACCGCCGTTGCGGATGTGGAAGGCGCCGCAGGCCAGCGCCGCGAGCCCTTCCTCGACCAGCGCGGCCTTGCAGTCGACAGCGCGTGCGATCTCGGCGCCGTAGGCCTTCGCCCGGCCGGGGACCGACGCGATGTCGGGTTCGTCGTACTGGCCGATGTCAGCGGTATAGGTGCACGGCACAGCACCCTTCTCGCGCATCCACGCGACCGCTACCGAGGTGTCGAGGCCGCCGGAGAAGGCGATCCCGACGCGTTCGCCGACAGGCAGAGAGGTGAGTACCTTGGACATGATGGAAGTATATGCATAGGTGTGTATGACCATGCAAGCCGGGGTGAGCAGGGCAACTCGGGCGGGTGGCGGGCCGGGGGGACGACTCGCCGCGTGGGCCGGCCGTGCGCGTGTCGTCCATCCAGTCACGCGTGTCGTCCGTTGGCTCACGCGTGTCGTCCAGCTGGTCACGGCACGGCCGGCCTTGTGTTGGGGTCGTGAGTGGCGATTCGGGTTAGAACCCGAATCGCCACTCACGACCACCCCGGCCGACGCGACGCTCGCGGACGTGTCCGTTTCGTGACCCGTCCGCGAAGCCCTCCGCCACGAATACTTGGTGACACCCTCTGCGAAAAGCGTCGATTTCCCTTGCGGCAAAAGGAAACCAGTCCGTAACCCCGACGGCTGCGAATACCTGGCATGAAGACTTCGCGGGCCGATCGGCAACCACGCCTCCCCTTCTTCGGAGCGGCGCTGATCGGTGTCGTGGCCCTCGCCGCGGCACTGGCGGCCGGTCATCTGGTGGCCGGGTTCATCAGTGCCAACGCTTCGCCGTACCTGGCGGTCGGCAACGGGGCGATCGATCTGACCCCGATCGAGCTGAAGGATTTCGCGGTCCGCACGTTCGGTGTCTACGACAAGCTCGTGCTGCTCGGCGGGATGGCCGTGGTGATGGTGCTCGCCGCGGCCGCGGCGGGGGTCGCCTCGCGCCGGTCGCCCGTTCCGGGGGTCGTGCTGATCGCCGCCTTCGGTCTGCTGGGCGGGTTCGCCGTGTCGCAGCGTCCCGACCTCGACTCGGTCGCCCTGCTCGCGCCGCTCGCCAGCCTGATCTCCGGAGTCGGCGTCTTCTTCTGGCTGCATCGCCTCGCCATCGCGAGGTCTCGAAGCGTCGAGGAGGCTTCAGGCGCCGCTCCGTCGCGCCGGTCGGTGCTACTGGCCGGGGCGGGTGCCGTCGTGGCCGCGGGGGCGGCGGGAGCCGGAGGGCAGCTTCTCGCCGGCACGCGAGACGCGGAGTCCTCCCGCGCGGCGATCGGCCGGCTCGTTCCCGCCGAGCCGGCGCCGCCGATCCCGGCCGACGCGGATTTCGCCAAACTGGGCACGCCGACGTTCCTCACCTCGAACCGCGACTTCTATCGCGTCGACACCGCCCTGTCGGTGCCGCAGGTCCGGGCCGAGGACTGGAGCCTCCGCCTGCACGGCATGGTGCGCAACGAAAAGCGGTACAGCTACGACGACATCCGCAACCGGCCGCTGATCGAGCGCACGATCACCATGACCTGCGTGTCCAACGAGGTCGGCGGCACCTACGTGTCCACGGCGAACTTCATCGGCGTGGACCTCGGGGAGCTGTTGCGGGAGGCCGAAGTCCTGCCCGGTGCCGAGCAGATCTTCTCCACCAGCGTCGACGGCTGGACGGCGGGCAGTCCGGTCGTCGCCGCGCTCGATCCGGAGCGGGGCGCGATGCTGGCGATCGGGATGAACGGGGAACCGCTGCCGGTCGAACACGGTTTTCCCGCTCGAATGGTCATCCCCGGCCTCTATGGCTACGTTTCGGCGACGAAATGGGTCAAGGATCTGGAGATCACCACCTGGAAAGCGCGCCGCGCGTATTGGCTCGACCGCGGCTGGGGCGAACAGGCCCCGATCAAAACGCAGTCCAGGATCGACAGTCCGAAAGGATTCGAAACGGTGCCCGCGGGCAAGGTCCGGATCTCGGGCGTCGCGTGGGCGCAGCGCACCGGTGTCGAGCGGGTCGAAGTCCGGCTCGGCGCGGGCGGGAACTGGCAGCCCGCAATGCTTTCCCGCGAGGTCGGCCTCAACACCTGGCGGATGTGGTGGACCGAATTCGACGTCCCGGCCGGCAGCCATCAGGTCACCGTGCGCGCGGTCGACAAATCCGGCTACACCCAGACCGACGCCCGCGCCGGAACCGTTCCGGACGGTGCGACGGGCTGGCATGTCATCAGTTTCACCGCACGGTGATCGGGGTCACTCGAAAGAGTGGCAATCCGATTCCGTGGTGGTTCCGAATACCCGGTAAGAGTCCGAAAAACAAATGGAGTGATTTTCCGTGAACAAGCTTCGCGTCGCAGGAATCGGTTTCACCGCGGTCGCCGCGCTGGCCCTGTCCGCCTGCAGCAGCAATGACAGCGCTTCGTCCGGCAGCTCCAGCAGTGCCCCCGCGCCCGCCCCGTCCTCGTCGATGTCGGCCCCGATGTCCAGTGCCGCCTCGGGTGACGGTGTGACCACCAACGCCGACGTGTTCGGCCCGGCGTGTTCGCAGTTGCCGCAGGGCAGCGCGCCGGGTTCGCTGGACTCGATGGGCCCGCAGCCCGTCGCCAGCGCCGCGTCGACCAACCCGCTGCTGACCAAGCTGGTCGCCGCGGTCAAGGCCACCAACCTGGTCGACACCCTCAACAGCCAGCAGGCCATCACCGTCTTCGCCCCCGCGGACCCGGCCTTCGCCGCACTCGGTGACGCCAAGTTCGCCGAACTGGCGGGCAAGCCGGACCAGCTCGCCCCGATCCTGCAGTACCACGTCGTCGGGAAGCGTTACGACGCCAAGGGCCTGGAGTCCGCCAAGTCCTTGGAGAGCCTGAACACCGCTGGTGGCCCGGTCAAGATCGAGGGCTCCGGCGAGAACATGACCGTCAACGGCGCCAAGGTGCTGTGCGGCAACATCCCCACCAAGAACGCCACCGTCTTCGTCATCGACAAGGTCCTGACCCCGGGCACCAACAAGAACTAGGTCCCCGCCCTTTGATCGCGGTGGCCACGCCCTCGGACGCGGCCACCGCGATCTTCGTATGTCAGGGAACGAGCGCGGCGGCATCCACGTCGGTCACCACGAGACGCAGACTCGCGTTCTCCCAAGGGGTTCCGGTCAGCACCGCGCGCAAGGCGGCCCCGGCGGCCTCCGTGAGCGGCGGGATCGGCACCTCCAGCGCCACGACGCGGATCTCGACGACGTTCTCGGTGATGTCGACGGCCATCACGTCGAGATCCCACGGCACCGCCGAGGCGGCGGCCGTGGTGGACGGCGTCGCCGCGCGCAGCCCCGGTACATCGCGGAGCGTGCTCAGCAGCGAAGCGGTCAGTTCGGAACGTGCGGTCACAACAGTCCTCCACGGATTTCGATGTCCAAAATGGACACCGAGACGGCCGACGGGGTGAGCCCGGTCGCCTCGGTGACCGCCCGGCTGACGGCACGCTGCACCGCTTGCGCGGTCGCGGCGGCCTGGTCCAGCCCGGAGAGCGAAAGGTCGATCTCCACCCGCACGTCGTCCTGGTCGACGACCGCGCGGACTCCTTCGGTCGGCGCCGGTTCGAGGCCCTTGATCCGCTGCCGCGCGATCCGGGTCAGCGAGCCGGCCAGCCCGCGTAAACCGGGTTCCAGGCGTACCACGCCGGGGACCTTCGCCGCGGCGTGCGCGGCGACCGCCGCGATCACCGGCGGGGAGATCACCGTTTCGGTCAGCTGTCTGGCAGGGGCCTGTTCAGGCGTCATAGATGTCCTCCACCACCAGATCGAGCCGGGCCAGGCGAAGGCCGACCCTGGCTCCCGCCGCCGCCGTGACCCGCTCACGGACCACGTCCAGCGAGTCACCGTCGAAATCATGGGCGATCGCCAAGCTCAGTTCCACGTTCACGGCCGTCATGTCGGTGATGTCCGGCGCGGGCAGGACCCGGCAGCGTCGCGCGCGGACGCCGTCCACGGAATCCGCGGCGAACCGCAGTACCGCCGCGACCGCCTGATCGCTCACCTGCACCTCGCCCGGTTCCGCGCTGTCCAGCGGCACCAGATCGCGACGCCGGACCTCGGCGCGGACCGCGGACATGATGCGGCTGGTGAGATCCGGCGACGGCTCGGTGTCGTCGTCGGCCAGCTCCCTGGTCAGCCCGCGCAGCACCCGGAGGCTCTCGTGGGTCGCCCGGCAGTGCGGGCACTCGAGTTCGTGCGCGTCCGCGTGGCCGGCGTCGACCTCGTCGAGCCGTTCCCAAACCAGTTCGACGTCCCGGCCGCACGGGAGCAAGTAGTCCTGAGTCGCGTGGTTCATCGCCATGGAGCCATCACCTCCGCCAACTCCGCTCGTGCTCGTGCGATGCGTCCGCGCACCGCAGTGGTGGTCGCCCCGATCGCCTTCGCGATCTCCTCGTAGGAGCGGCCGTGGACCTCCCGCAGCAGCCAGCAGGCCCGTTGCTCGGCGGTCAGCCGGTCCAGCGCCCCGGTCAGCGCCGCCAGCTGCGCGCTCGTCTCGGCCGCACGCTCCGGCCGCCCCGCCGAACCGGTGGATTCCTGCTGGTCCAGCTCGACGTCGGCCACCGGCTTCCTGGCGCGGATCACGTTCAGGCACCGGTTGGTCGTCGTCCGGTAGAGCCAGCCGACGAACGCCGCGTCCTCCTGCAACTGGTCGAGCCGCCGCCAGGCGACGAGGAACACCTCCTGGACGACGTCCTCGGCGTCCCCTTTGTTCCCCAGCATCCGTAGCGCCAGCCGGTACATCGGCCCCTGGAACCGCAGGACGAGCTGCTCGTACGCGCGGATCTCGCCGTCGCGGGCGCGTGCCACCAGCGTGGCGTCGTCCAGCACCGTTTCGCCGGCCGCGGGCGCGTGACTTCTCGCCGACGTCGTCATCGAGCGCACCTGTGCAGCGCCGTCATGCCGAAGCTCCCTTCACATCACCAACGTCCGGTGACAACCCTTTAGACACGGCTTCCCCGGAAACGTCACGCGGGAAACCCAGCCGACCACGGCACGGGGGATCGCGCACGCCGAAAGTCAGGTGATCGCCCGCCGTCGGAACGCCAAGAGGCTCACGGGGGTGAACACGGCCAGCACGACGGCAGGCCCGAGCGCGCCGAGCCAGGCGGGCAGGTGGGCGACCTGCGGGGTCAGCGCCCCGACGAGCACGACCGGCGGGCTCAGCGGATCGCGATCACCGGCGAGGGCCGCGAGGCCTTGCGCGCGCATGTGCGGGACGGCAACCGCCGGCTGGCGTGGGCCTCCTGCTCCAGGTCGCCGAGCACGGGGCCGGAGACGAGCGCGGCCAGGGTGCCGCGCCGGCTCTGTGAATCACCGCTGTGAATCAACACCACGGGCGAGCGCCGGGTACTCCTCGAGGGTGATGTCGGTGGCGAACTTGTCGGTCACCCACAGCATCCAGCGCAGCATGAACGCCCGCCGGAACAGCTGGTCGCGCAGCTTGATCCGCAGCTTCGTCGGCGGCGCGAGGAACGGGCCGGCGTTGGCGCCGCGGGCCACCTTGGCGTAGCCGCGGAACTTCTCGTCGTACCGCCGGAAGGCCACCTCGTGGTCGCCGTTCGCCGCGGCGAGTTCGCCCGCGATGACGTACGCGGCCACGATGGCGAGCCCGGTGCCGAAGCCGGCCAAGGTGTTGCCGTACGCGGCGTCGCCGAGGAGAGCGACGCGGCCGGTGGAGTAGCCGTCCATCGTGACCCGGCTGATCGAGTCCAGGTAGACGTCGTCCGAGCGGTTCACCGCCTCCATCAGTTCTGGCAGCCGCCAGCCGCCGTCGGCGAACGCGGCGGTCAGGATCTCCTTCTGCTGCCCGGTGTCGTAGCGGTCGTAGGCGATTTCGGGGGAGGCGAACACGAAGAACGCGGCCGCCTTGGGTCCGCCGGTGGCGGCGAGCCTGCCGGGCTCGTTGTACATGACCGAGGTGCCGCCGGGCCCGCGGAAGTCGTCGCCCTCCCCGGTCTCGACCAGGGCGTAGTAGTGGCCGAGATGTTCGACGTAGTCGGTTTCCGGGCCGAACGCCAGCCGTCGCACGGTGGAGTGGATGCCGTCCGCGCCGAAGACGAGGTCGAACCGCCTCGGCGCACCGCGCTCGAAGGTGACGTCGACGCCGTCGGCCGTTTCGGTCAGCGAGGCGATGGAATCGCCGAAGACGTACTCGCAGTCCTGAGCGGTCCGTTCGTAGAGGATCGCGGCCAGATCGCCGCGCCGGATCTCGACGTCGCCGCCGGTGAATTCGCCGGGCATGACGGCCAGCGGCCGCTCCGTGGCGTCGATGATGGTCTGGTCGTGCCCGCCGGTCTGGCGCCGGTACACCTCGTCGAGGATCCCCATCCGGTCCAGCACGGTGCGGTGGGTCGCGCCCTTGAAGTCGACCGCCTGGCCGCCGGTGCGGAGTTCCGCCGTCCGTTCGACGACGGTGACCGCGTAGCCCTGGCGGGAGAGCCAGAAGGCGAGGGCGGGACCGGCGATGCTCGCGCCGGAGATGAGGACTGTCCTGTTGGTCATGGCAGGAGCTTCGCGGCCGGCGTTGACGAAGCGCTGACAGTCCGCTGACGGCCCTTCGTCAGCTCCAGCCGGGCAAGGGAAGGGTGAGCTGTCCGGGATCGTCCGGCGGCGCGGTCTCGTACCGCGGCGGCGTCGCCGACAGGCCGATCGGGTTGCGGGTCAGCCGCACGGAAGTGCCGTCGGGCCGGGGGAGATCGACCGTCGGGTTCAGGCCGAGCCGTTCCGCGAGGGCGAACGCGCCCGCGACGTCGTTGACCTCCCCTGCGGGCACCCCGGCCGCGCTCAACTCCGCCGCCCACTCTGCCGCCGGGCGCCTGCCCAGATGGTCTTCGAGCAGCGCGCGGAGTTCGGCCCGGTGCTCGACCCGCGCCGGATTGGTGGCGAACCGGACGTCGCCCGCGACCTCCGGCAGGTTGATGACCTCGCACAACGCCGCGAACTGCCGGTCGTTGCCGACGGCGAGCGCGAGTTCGTGATCGGCGCAGGGGAGAAGTTCGTAGGGCGCGATGCTGGGGTGCCGGTTGCCCATCCGCGCCGGGACCGTCCCGCCGGAGGTGTACGCGCTGCCCTGGTTCACCAGTGCGGCGAGCAGACTGGACAGCAGGTCGATCTCGACCCGCTGCCCCTGCCCGGTGCGGTCGCGGTGGCGCAAGGCGGCGAGGATGCCGACGCTCGCGAACAGCCCGGCCAAGACGTCGACGAGCGCGACGCCGACCTTCTGCGGCTCGCCCGCCGGGTCGCCGGTGATGCTCATCAGCCCGCCGACCGCCTGGATGAGCAGGTCGTAGCCGGGCAGCGCGGCGCCGCCGCCGGAACCGAAACCGGTGACGGAGCAGAAGACGAGGCCGGGATTCGCCGCCAGCAGGACCTCCGGGCCGAGACCGAGCCGGTCCATCACACCGGGCCGGAAGTTCTCGACCACGACGTCGGCCTCCAGCGCCAGCGCGCGGGCATGGGCGCGGTCTTCCTGGTCACCGAGGTCCAGCGCCACACTCGTCTTGTTCCGGTTGACCGACTGGAAGTACGTCGCCTGACCGGTCGCGTCGTAGGGCGGCCCCCAGCTGCGGGTGTCGTCGCCGGTGCCCGGCCGCTCCACCTTGATCACCGTCGCGCCGAGATCGGCCAGCAGCATGGTGGCGAACGGGCCGGCGAGCACCCGCGAGAAGTCGAGGACGCGCAGCGGGCCGAGTGCGGTTTCGGGCATGGGTCCGAGACTAAGTGGTCGCCATCGGAAGTCCTCCGGAGGTCCCGGCGGGTGTCGGCCACGCCCCAGTGTCCACAAAGGACGCGCCTTGGCCGCTGAATGTCCCCTTGATGCCTGTATATGCGGTTTCGTGCGTGGCAAAGGCGGTTCTGTTGAGGGGTAAGGCAAAGGTGTCGCGGGTGGCGGGGATTCGCTCGCGGCCGTGTGGCGCATCGACCATGGGTTCAGCGAAGGCCTCCTCGGAAAACCGTGCAAATCGGGCTAATCGGGCACAGTTCTTCTTCGCGAGCTGTGATCACGCTCACGAAAGGCCGGGTTTCCCATTACTTTCCTCTAGGTACCTACTATCCCCGGGACGGTAGCTTCGGCCGCGTCAACGAAACGCGAACCGAGGAGCGACCATGATCGTGGTGACCGGAGCGACCGGGAATGTAGGGCGGCTGCTGGTGGAAACCCTTGCCACCGCAGGAGAAGAAGTGACGGCGGTGTCGCGCCGGATCTCGCCGTCGGACGTGCCCGACGGCGTGCGGACCGTGCGGGCCGACCTCGCCCGGGCCGACGGGCTCAAGGAGGTCTTCGACGGCGCGGGCCGGGTTTTCCTTCTGACGTCGGGAGAATTCCTGGCGGCGGGCGGTGACGTCGCCGAGGTCGTCGCGGCGGCCGGCGGAGCCCGGATCGTGCTCCTGTCCTCCCAGGGTGTCGGGACCGGGCGGCACGCGGCCGCGTACGAGGAAGCGGTCAAGGCGTCGAGTCCGGAGTGGACAGTGCTGCGGCCGGGAGGCTTCGCGTCGAACGCTTTCCAATGGGCGCCGGCCATTCGGTCCGATCGGGTCGTCGCGGCGCCGTTCGGAGACGTCGCGCTGCCCGTCATCGACCCCGCCGACATCGCCGACGTCGCGGCGGCCGTGCTGCGGGAATCCGGCCACCACGGCCGGTCCTACGTGCTGACCGGACCCGAGCCGATCTCGCCGCGGCGGCAGGCGGCGGACCTCGGCGCCGCGCTGGGCGAGCCGCTGCGCTTCGCCGAATTGAGCGAAGACGAGGCCCGTGCGGCGATGTCGGTGTTCATGCCGCCGGTGGTCGTGGAGGCCACGCTCGCGATCCTCGGCAGGCCGACGGAGGAAGAGCAGCGGGTCAGCCCCGACGTCGAGAAGGTGCTCGGACGACCGGGGCGGACCTTCGCCGACTGGGCGGCGCGGAACGCGGCGGCGTTCAAGTGACTACTTGAGCACCAGCGACCGCGCCATCTGCTTGAAAGCGGGAAGCTGGTCGCCGTCCTTGGCCGGGTCGAAGTCGCCGCCGACGAGGATGTACCCGGTTTCGGTGAATGTCATGACGGCGTACGCGGTCTTGCCCTTGCTGTCGTGGCCGACGATCTCGAAACCGGGCATCCCCGCGATCGTCACCTCGGTCACCGTGTCGGCGGACGGCTTCGCCGGCAGCTTCCCGAACCTGTCGACCGCGTAGGCGCGCTTGTCCTCGGGCAGCCGCGGCTCGCCCATCGACGGTGCGGCGACGAGTTTGGGGCCGCCTTGCGCGCCACGGGTGAAGCTGAGGCTCGAGGTGGATTCCTTCCGCTGGTAGCCCTCCGCCGGGGTCAAATCGAAACCGATGTCGCCCGGCGCGGCCTCGGTGCTCCAGCGGGCGCCGGTGATGGTCTTCTTGACGTCGTCGACGGTCAGCGGGTCGCCCGGTTCGAGGGTGCCGGTGATGATCACCAGCACGTCCTCGGCGGCGAGGATCGCGTTGACCTTGGCGAAGGTGCCCACCGATGCCCGCTGGACGCCGCTGGTCAGGAAGGCCGGGAACCCGGCGATCGTGGTCTCGACCGGCTTTTCCAGGTCGAGCCCCTTCTGCCGGGCCTGTTCGCTGGTGAAGCCCGCCGCTATCTCGGCCATCGCTTCGCGGGCCGGTTTGCCGTTCGCGGGCTGCTCCACGACCACGATGGAGGTCCGGGAGTTCGACCGGCCGATGCCGGGCAGGCTCGGCTCCACCCGCATGCCGTCCGGAACCGGCAGCGAGATCCGGGTGCGCGGGATGGCCTGCTCGGTCCCGGTGGCGGCCGGTGTCGTCGCCGGACTCGACGCCGCGGTGCTCGGCACGGCGACCTGGCCGGTTTTCTGCGTACTCCCGCAGCCGGCGACGAACAAGATCAAGGCAGCACACAACACGGACCGAAGACGCACGGATTCCCCCTTGGATTCAAGGGAACTTTACGCCATGAGGTGCAGGGGGAACGGTCCCTCTCCCCTCGCGGCGAGCAGGGACGGCGGTTCGGCGGCGAGATGCTCTCGGACACCCTGAGTCCACGCCGGGCCTTGCGTTTAGACTGGAGGTCTATTTAAGGGGCCCCAAGTGGACCAACTCACTCTCGGCGTCATTTCCCACTCGCGAAAAGAAAACGAGCGGCGGCTTCCGATCCACCCGCGACATCTCGAGCGGATCGACCCCGGTCTCCGTACGTCAATTTTTCTCGAAAACGGCTACGGCGAACGCTTCGGCATTCCGGACGAGGACCTCGCGCCCCTGGTCGGGGGCCTGCGTTCCCGTGAACAACTGATCGCGGACAGCGACGTCATTCTCCTCGCCAAACCGCTCGCGGAAGACCTGGCCGAACTCCGGCCGGGACAGACCCTTTGGGGCTGGCCGCACTGCGTTCAGGACGACAAGCTCACCCAGCTGGCCATCGACCGGAAACTGACGCTCATCGCCTTCGAAGCGATGAACCACTGGCGTAGTGACGGTTCTTTCGGCCTGCACGTCTTCCACAAGAACAACGAATTGGCAGGCTATTGCTCGGTGCTGCACGCGCTGCAGCTGACCGGCTCGACCGGCGACTACGGCCGCCGTCTCCGCGCCGTCGTGATCGGCTTCGGCGCCACGGCGCGAGGTTCGGTGACGGCGCTGAACGCACACGGAATCCACGACGTGCACGTGCTCACCCACCGTGGCGTCACCGCGGTCGGATCGCCGATCCATTCGGCGAACATCGTGCATCTCGACCACGACCTGAAGGGTCCGGCCGACCTCCGCCGCAGCCACGCGATCACCGAGGACGGCCGCGTGCCGCTGGCGGAGTTCCTCGCCGGGCACGACATCGTCGTCAACTGTGTGCTGCAGGACCCGAAGGCGCCGTTGACGTTCCTCGTCGAGGAAGACCTCGCCGAGTTCCGGCGCGGCAGCCTCGTCATCGACGTTTCCTGCGACGAGGCGATGGGTTTCGGCTGGGCCAAGCCGACGACGTTCATGGAGCCGACCTTCGAGGTCGGCGGCCTCACCTACTACGCCGTCGACCACAGCCCGTCCTACCTCTGGGATTCGGCGACCTGGGAGATCAGCGGCGCCCTGCTGCCGCATCTGAAGCAGGTGCTGGCCGGCCCGTCCGCGTGGGCCGCCGATCCGATCCTCGACCGGGCGATCGAGATCAGCGAGGGCACGATCCGCAATCCCGACATCCTGTCCTTCCAGCACCGCTCGCCGGAGTATCCGCACGCGCACGAGTGAGGCGCGGGCTCGATGAGAAAGTTCTCATCGAGTCCTCATCGGTGACTCACCGGCCCAGGGCAGCCTGGTGTCATGCGAGTCCGAATCATCGTCCTGGCCGGGGTCGCCGCCGTCGTGGTGGCGGCCACCGGCACGTTCGCCGTCATCGCGGCCACCGCGGCCTCGCCGCCCGACCTCGGCCCGGCGGTCGTCGCCCCCGCGGGGCGGGCCGTCACCGGGCCGGGGGAGTCGGGTGCCCCGCCCGCCGTCGTCCCGCCCCGGCTGGCCGGGCACGACGACGACCTCGATGATGACAGTGACCATGACCATGACGGTGACGACCATTTCGACTTCGACCTCGACGACTGAGCGGGGCCGATGAGCGCCCGCGCCCGGATCCTCGCGTGGGTCCTGCTGGTCGTGCTGCTGGCGCTCGCCGGGTCGCTGCTGGCGACCCGCACCGTCCTGCACAACCAGCTGGACCAGCGGCTCGACAACGAGATCGCGCACGAGACCGGCAAGCTCCGCGCCTTCCTGGCGTCGCCGGACGCCCGCCCGGCCGGGCAGCCCGCCACCGCCGAGGCGGTCCTCGGCCGTCATCTGGAACGGAATCTGCCCGAGAAGTACGAGACGTTCTTCTCGATCAGCGACGGTGTGGCGTCGAGGCGGAGCGCCATCGAGCCCCCGGTCCGGCTCGACACCGACCCGAAGTTCGTCGCCGAACTGTCCAGGGCCACGAGCCCGGCCTACGGCACGGTCACCACCGCTGTCGGGTCGGCGCGCTACGGCGTCGTCCCGGTGACCATCGAGGGCTCGCCGGGCCGCGGCGCGCTGGTGATCGTCGAGTTCGTCGACCACGCCGCGGGCGAGATCAACGACGTCGCCGGCGTGATGGCCGCGATGTCGGGGGCCGCGCTGGTGCTGGCCGGGCTGATCGGCTGGCTGGTCGCCGGCCGCATCCTCGCGCCGGTGCGGGAGGTCCGGCTGGCCGCCGAACAGATCGGCGAGACCGACCTTTCCCGCCGTATCGAGGTCCGGGGCTCCGACGACGTCGCCGCGCTCGGCCGCACCTTCAACACGATGCTGGACAGGCTCGAAAGCGCCTTCGCCGGACAGCGCGACTTCATCGACGACGCCGGGCACGAACTGCGCACGCCGATCACGATCGTCCGTGGCCATCTCGAGCTGATGGGTGACGATCCCGGGGAGAACGCGGCCACCCGGCATCTGGTCCTCGACGAACTCGGGCGTATGCAACGGATCGTCGACGATCTGCTGATCCTCGCGAAATCCGGCAGCCCCGACTTCCTCGCGCCCGGCGACACCGACCTCGCCGACCTCACCGTCGAGACCCTCGCCAAAACCCGTCCGCTGGCCGACCGCGCCTGGCGGCTGGACGCGGTCGCCGAGATGACCGTCCGCGCGGACGGTCAGCGCCTCGCGCAGGCCTTGCTGCAACTGGTCTCCAACGCCGTCCGGCACACTTCGCCGGGCCAGGAGATCGCCCTCGGCTCGGAAGTGACCGCGACGACGGCGCGGCTCTGGGTCCGCGACACCGGCGAGGGCGTCCCGCCCGATTCGAGGAGCCGGATCTTCGAACGCTTCAAACGCGGCAGCAACTCGAGCGGAGACGACGGAGCCGGGCTCGGTCTGGCGATCGTCGCCGCGATCGCCGAGGCACACGGCGGCCGCGTCCTGCTCGACACCGCGCCCGGCGAAGGCGCGCGGTTCACCATCGAGATCCCCGTCGCGGAAGGTGTGGACCGGTGACCAGTGTGCTGGTGGTGGAGGACTCCGCCCGGATCGGCGCGTTCGTCGAGAAAGGGCTGCGGGCGCAGGGTTTCGCGACCCGCTGGGTCAAGACCGGCTCCGAAGGACTGACCGAGGCGTTGACCGGCGCGCACGATCTGGTCGTCCTCGACCTCGGGCTGCCGGACCTCGACGGTTCGGATCTGCTGCGGGCCCTGCGCGCGGCGGGCCGGACGGTACCGGTGATCATCCTGACCGCGCGGGACAGCGTAGTCGACCGGGTCGCCGGGCTGTCCGGCGGCGCCGACGACTATCTGGCCAAACCCTTCGCGTTCGAGGAACTGCTGGCGCGGATCCGGTTGCGGCTACGGGGAAATCCCGAAGCCGAACCGGCGGTGCTGCGCGCCGGGAAGCTCTCGCTCGACCTGCGCACGCGGAAGGTTTCGGTCGCGGGGGAGGAGAAGGACCTCACCGCCCGCGAGTTCGCACTGCTGGAAACCTTGCTGCGCAACCGCGGCCAGGTGCTCTCCCGCGAACAGTTGCTCGGCGGGGTCTGGGGTTTCGACTTCGACCCCGGATCGAACGTGGTGGACGTCTACATCCGTTACCTGCGCGCGAAGATCGGCGCCGAGCGGATCGAAACCGTGCGGGGGATGGGTTACCGGCTCGGTGAGTCCTGATGAGACGGTTCTCATCATGCTCTCACGACGGTCTCTCCTTCCGGCGGCACAGTGGTTTCCATGACCACGACACTGCTTCATCTCGCCGTCGACCTCGTCGCCGCCGTGATCCTCGCCTACGGCATCTACGCCCGTCGTCACCACCGCGGTGACCTCGCCTGCGCGTATCTCGCGTTGAACGTCGGCGTCTGCGTTTCGGTCGCCGTGCTGCTTTCCGTGTCGACCGCGAGCGCGCTCGGGCTCGGCCTGTTCGGGGTGCTGTCGATCATCCGGCTGCGGTCCGATTCGATCAGCCAGCAGGAGGTCGCGTACTACTTCGTCGCGCTGGTCCTGGGGCTGGTGAACGGGCTGCCGTCCGCGGACTGGCGGATCGTCGCCGTCTTCAACGTCCTGCTGCTCGCCGTCATGTACGTCGCCGACCACCCGTCGCGCACCCGCGGTCCGCAGCGGCGGACGGTCGTGCTCGACACCGTGTATCCCGACGAACAGACGATGCTGATGGAACTGCGAGCCCGTCTCGGCGGAACGGTCGTGCGGCACAGTGTGTCCGAAGTGGACTATGTCCGCGAGGTCACCGTCGTCGACGTCCGCTTCCGGCCGGACGCCGCCGCGGTCGTCCACGGTGCCCCGGCGGGGCACCGGTGAGCGGGCGCGGAACGGCCACCGTCGCCGCGGTGGCCAAGGGACTCCCTTCGCTGTCGCTCGCGGAAGTCGTCGCCACGAGCGGGCTGATGAGCCGGACGGACCGCAAGTACGTCTTGAAGCTCAACGACTTCCTGGCCGTCACCGAGGCACTGTCGCTGCGCTGTCTGGAGATCGACGGGCAACGCGTGTTCGGCTACTCGTCGACGTACTTCGACACCCCGGATCTCGCGATCTTCCGGGCGCACCGGCAGGACCGGCGGCGCCGGTTCAAGATCCGCACCCGGACCTACACCGACTCTGCCGACACCTACTGCGAGCTCAAGGTGAGTGGGCGGCGCGACGAAACGGTCAAGGTCCGCCGCCCGCATCCGGCAGAGGCGGCGCACGGCCTGACCGCGCCCGCGCTGACGTTCCTCGACGACGCCCTCACCGCCGCCTACGGCCGCCCCGCGCCCCGGCCGCTGACTCCCGCGCTGATCACCGACTACCGACGCACCACCCTCGTCACCGCCGACGCGCGCGTCACCTGCGACACGTCACTCGTCTGGCGGTCCGGGTCGCGCAGCCTGGCCGCCGGCGGCGACCTGGTGCTGCTGGAGGTGAAGTCGGCCTCCGAACGCAACAGCGTCACCGAGGCGCTGGCGAAACTGCGGATCCGCGAGCAGTCCGTGAGCAAGTACTGCGCGGGCCTGGTGGCGCTGGGGCTGGCCACCGGCGGGAACCGGTGGCGGCCGGCACTGCGTCGGCTCGGCGTGGCGTAACGATCGTGACGCGGCGTCCGACCCCTGCTGTTGGGGGATCAGAGGGAGGACGAACATGAGGACCAGGGAGAAAGCCGCGCTCGCCGTCGCCGGGCTGGCTGTCGCCGCCGCCGGGGGCACCGTGCTCGCCGGTACGTCCGGCGCCGTCGGCCCGTCGCCGGCGCCGAGCGTGCAGGCCGCGGAGGCGTCGTGCGTGACCGATGGCGCCGGGATGTGCACCGTGCAGCACGCGCTGGGGACGGTGCCGGCGGCGGTGGTCGTCTCGGCGAACACGCCGGGACAGTTCAACGCGTACATGCTGAACACGGTGCAGGGTTCGTACACGGCGGCGACGTTCCAGGTGCGGGCGATGTTCAACCAGACCACGCCGAAGGCCGGCGGGGCGATCTGGTTCAGCTTCGCGGCCTATGGCGGGGCACCGGTGACGACCACGCCGACACCGCCGACCACTCCGACGCCACCGAAGACAACCACGCCGAAGCCGACCACGACGCCGACTACGACACCCTTGCCGACCACGACGTCTGCTGAGACGAGTGGCGCGCCAGGCGGCGGCTCGGGCGTGGGCGGCTGACCGTCCAAACAGGACCTTGAACCGACTACCGCGGCGGCGGCCGGTCGTCCAGTTCGTCGGAGAAGATCGCGTCGATACGGAGACCGGCTCGCCGCAGTGCGCGGATGCTCGCCCTCAGTGACAACACGACGCCGATGACGACCACGACACCGAGCCCGATGGCGACCGGATGCGCCACGAGCGCCTCCCTGTTCGATGGGCGTGATACCCCAGGCCCATCCCGATGGTCAGCGTGTCCCGTGCGGCGAGCCGCACGGCGTTGGTCCCTGCAACCTAGACGAGCGGAGCCCGTCCTGTGCCGGAAACCAGCTGTTCGGCCTAGGCCTTGTCCTGCAAGTCATCTTCGCGGTCCTCCTCCGGTGACCGTGTGGATATAGGGACACTCAACGTCCCTATATCCACACACCCCGCCCGCGACACCAAAGGTCCCCCGCTCCCTTTCCACAGGTCAGCACGCCAGGCGATACTTACCGAGTACAACCCGGTACGAGGCAGAACCGCCCGCACCGCCAGGAACCACCTGAATCACGAAGCCCTTCGAGCAGACTCACAGGACGCGGCCTAGGCGATCGTGGCAGGTGAGCGCTGTGATAACTTGGAGCGAACTGGGACTTCTGTGCGTTCGCAAACCCGCTGTTCGGGCTGGGGCGGCTCTCGCGGAGGTGTCAGGGCACCCTTGGGGCCGGTAGCTCAGTTGGTTAGAGCAGGGGACTCATAATCCCTTGGCCGTCGGTTCGAGCCCGACCCGGCCCACCACATCAACATCGCTGCCGATCTGCGGGGATGTTGGTCCTTCGGTGGCAATTTCGCCTTGGCGTTAATCGCGATTGGGCTCCGTTTCGTCTCCGTTTGCTCCGGTGTGCCGATAGTAGGAGAAGTGCTCTGCGGGGCAGGTTGTTGGCGTAGCAGCCTTTCTGCTTCCTCGTCACAACCGCTGCGGTGGGGACCTGCGGTAGTGGACGCGTGCGTTGCTTGTCGATACCTGCTCACGAAGTGGTCAGCTCTGGATTGACGTCATTGCCGGAGACTCGTCTGACGCCTTCGCCTGCGACTGTGGGTAGTCGGCTTCGGCGGTGCGTTGTCGTCTTGCGCGAATCTCTGAGTCACTTTAAATGACAGCTTTCTGATCTGCGAGAACAGCAATCCTGACCCCCTCACTGCCAGTCAGGTTCTGGAGATGTATAGAGACTCCGCTGGTCGGCTGGAGCTGTTGTGCTCTGATCAATGGGATTCAACGTCGTTGGGTGCACTTGTGACCGACGCCTTGCTCCAGAGCTGCTCCAGGAAAAATAGCGTGAGGGATCTGGATAGCCGTGGGTGATTACCGCGACACGTCGTGGCTTGAGAGCGTCGAGGTGAGGTGACAGGGCATCGTCGTGGCACTTCAGCCGACCGTCAATTACTGAGGATAGTCGGCGGTCCCAGAAGGGGCACATCGTGCATGGGCGGTGTTCAGAACACAAATTTAACTGCTATCAGCAGATGGCTCCTGGCGGTCTGGGGTGCCATCGGTTCTGTACCCAAGTTCAATCTTTCGTGACAAGCCAGTTCGTCGGTCGCTGAGTACGGACCTGATGGGGTCCACCCCCGGATAGTCGTCGTCCAGCAGGACGTTCGCCTCCGCGTCGAACTCGCACAGCTCTCCCACGAGGAAGATGGCGACAGGCCGCACACCGGACAGGTCGACCTCGAAGGTCAGCAGGTCGTCCGCGGGTGAGCATCAGCCGTCCTCTCGTCCGGCCTTGGGTTCCACCGGAGCCGCTGGCCTAGCGTTTCCGGACTACTTGATTGGAGTATTCCGCGATGGTCATCTGCCATGTACTCAAGGGTGATCACGAAAGGTCAGGCGAAGGAATCGGCGGAAGTCTGCATTATTCAATGAAAAGATGCTCCGGTCGGGAGGATGAGCTCGAGGTGATCGAGGGAGAAGCCTCTGAGTCGCGCGCCATGCAGGTCAGCGCGCGGCGGCCAGGACCAGATCGAGGTAGTCGCGCGAAGCCTGCCGCCAGGATTCCAGTTCCAGCTTTTCGTTCGCCGCGTGCATCTCCCGGGGATCGCCCGGGCCCCAGATCACGATCGGCGCGCCGCCCACGGACGCGGCCAAAGCCGAGGCGTCGGTGAAATAGGTGGCGGCGGGTGCGGTGGCCTGGCCGGAGAGCAGTTCGGGCAGGCGCGCGGTCCGGACGGCGGGCAGATCGAGAGCCACCTCCGCGGTGATGGCCGGATCGAGCGAGGAAGCCCAAGCGATCGCCGGCGCTCCACCGTCCACAGTGCGCACATCCAGCGTCAGAACCGCCGACGCGGGAACGATGTTCGTCGCGGTCCCGCCCTCGAAGGTGCCGACGTTGACGGTTTCCTCGCCCAGGTAGTCGTCGGCGGCCAGCGGGAGGGATTCGAGGGCGCCGAGGGCCCGGTCGGCGAGCAGCCGGATCGCGTTGCGGCCGAGCTGGGGCGTGGAGCCGTGGGCCGCTTTCCCTTGTGCGGCGAGCCGCAGCCAGGTGGCGCCGCGGTGTCCGAGTGAGACGCGGTTGCGGGTCGCCTCCGGCACCACGACGATCCGCGGTGTCAACTCCAGCGAGGCCGAAGCCTCGGCCGCGCCCAGGCAGCCGATCTCTTCGTCGCTGGTGATGAGGACCTGTGCGCGGGCACCGGCTTCCGCGGCGTTGCGCAACGCCGCCAGTGCGGCGACGAGCCCGCCCTTCATGTCGACGCTGCCGCGGCCGTGCAGGAACTCCTCGTCGGCGTCCGCGGAGAACGGGGCCCGTTCCCACAATGCGGGGGAGCCGACGGGAACGGTGTCGATATGACACACGAACAAGGGACCGTCGCCGGAATCGGTGCCGACCAGCACCCACGGCCGCCCGGCGGTGGAGCGTCGCAGCACGCGTACGCCTGGAGTGGCGGTGGCGTAGGAAACGGCCAGCTCCTGCGCGGCGGCCTGCGCGGCGCTGTCGCCGGAGGTGGTGTCGTGGCGCACCAGATCGCGCAGCAACGCGAGGGCTTCGTCGGTCATGCGGGGTACTCCTGGGTCGATTCGCGGACGACGAGTTGCATGGACAGCACGTGGTCGCCCGCGTCTCGGCCGGCCGCGAGGCGGGTGATCTCGTCGACCGCCTTGCGGGCCATCTGCTCCGTCGGCTGCGCCACGGTGGTCAGCCGCGGCGACGTCCATTCGCCGAGGGTGATCCCGTCGCAGCCGATCACCGAAAGGTCTTCCGGCACCGAGACCCCGGCGCGGCGGGCCGCTTCGAGCAGGCCGACCGCGGCGATGTCGCTGGCGGTGAACACGGCCGTCGGCTCCGCGCCGGTCCGCGCCATGTGCGCGAAGAAGTTCATACCGAACGCCGAGCTGAACGCGCCTCGCACGATCAGCGCTTCGTCCGCCTCGATCCCGTGCGTCTTAAGAGCGGCCCGGTAGCCGGCTTCGCGCTGGTCGGCCGTGCGCAGCCCGGCCGGTCCGCCGACATGGGCGATCCGCCGGTGGCCCTGGGAGATCAGGTGGGTGGTCGCCTGGAAGGCGCCACCGAAGCTGTTCGCGGTGACCCGCGCGATCCGCGGCCCGGCGGCTTCGACGTACTCGTCGAGGAAGACCACCGGGAAATCGCCCGCCAGGCGGCTCGTGAAGGCTTCGTTGGTGGTGTTCATCCCCAGGTAGATCAGTCCGCCCACGTCCGGCACCCGCATCAGGCGCTCGACCGCGGCGCGCTCCCGTGACGGCGAAGACCCGGTGAGCGTGGTGAGCACGTCGACGCCGTCCGTCGCGGCGGCGTCGACCACCGCGTCCGCCAGCGTGGAGAAGTACGGGTTGTCCAGCGACGGGACCACCAGGCCGAGGCTGAGGCCGGTTACTTGTTTCCGCACGGGCGGATGCCCTTCGGCCGACAGTGCGGCGTCGATGCGCCGGGCCGTCTCGGAGGCGACGTTGAGCTCCCCCTTGACGTACCTCGACACCGTCGACACGGCCACTCCGGCCTCTCGGGCCACCTTCGCCAGCGACATCCGGCTCCTCCCCGTTGAGCGTTGACGGCGACTGCGACCGCATCTTATATTGACGGTGTTGCGCTACGTTGCGCAAATTACGCTAAGGCTTTTCGCTCGAAGGAGGCGTCGATGGTCAAGGTCCTGCTAGCCGGGGAGTCGTGGGTCAGTGCGACGATCGACCACAAGGGATACGACCCGTTCGCGCACACGCAGGTGGAGATCGGGTGCGAGCGGCTGCTGGCGGCGCTGGCGGCGGAAGGGGTCGAGGTGACTCACCTGCGTTCGCACGACGTGGCCGAGAAATTCCCGCAGACGCTGGAGGAACTCGACGCCTACGACGTCGTCCTGCTCTCCGACATCGGCTCCAACACCCTGCTGCTGCACCCGGACACGTTCACCCGCGGCCGTCCGACGCCCAACCGGCTCAAGCTGCTGCGAGAGTGGGTCACGAACGGCGGCGGCCTGATGATGGCCGGCGGCTACCTGAGCTTCCAGGGCTTCGAGGGCAAGGCCAACTACCACCGGACGCCGATCGAGGAGATCCTCCCGGTCGACATCGACCCGTACGACGACCGCGTCGAGACGCCGGAGGGCGTCCGCGCCCACGTCGTACAGCCCGGGCATCCGGTGGTCACCGGCCTCGACCAGGAGTGGCCGATCCTGCTGGGCTACCAGCACACCACGCTGAAGCCGGACGCGGAGCTGCTCGCCACCGTCGAGGGCGACGTCATGCTGGCCGCGCGCCGGGTCGGCCGCGGCCGCACCCTCGCGTTCACCTCGGACATCTCCCCGCACTGGGCTCCGGAGGAATTCATGGACTGGGACGGCTACGGCAGGCTCTTCGCGCAGGCGATGTCCTGGCTCGCCGGACGCGAAGTCTGAGCCGCGCGCACTCGGGATCAAGGAGGATTCGATGAGTACGTCACCCACCGGCCGCGCGGCGTCGGTCGTCGTCTTGACGATCGCGACCGTCTTCGCCGGAATGCTCGGCCCGTTGCAGTCGCTCGTCAATGGACATCTCGGCACCGCGCTCGCCGACGGGCACGCCGCCGCGCTGGTGTCCTTCGGCACCGGCCTGGTGCTGATGCTGATCATCGTGCTGGCACGCACCCGGACGCGCGACGCGTTCTTCCTGCTGCCCGGTCAGCTGGTGCGCGGTGAGATCCCGCGGTGGAACTTCTTCGCCGGTCTGTGCGGCGCGGTGATCGTGCTCTCCGAGGGCGTCACGGTGGGCTTCCTCGGGGTGGCGATCTTCCAGACCTCGCTGATCTCCGGCATGGTCATCTCCGGCGTGGTGTGCGACCGCCTCGGCATCGGCGTGCCGTTCAAGCAGGCGATGAGCGCGCCGCGCGTGGCCGGGGCGATCCTGGCCATCTGCGCCACCGTGCTGGTGGTGTCCCCGAACTGGTCGGCTCCGCACATGATCGCGCTGGCGATCATGCCGTTCGTCGGTGGCCTGCTCGCCGGCTGGCAGCCCGCCGGCAACTCCGAGGTCGGCCTGCTGTCCGGCTCGATGTTCGTTTCCATCACCTGGAACTTCCTCATCGGCTTCGTGGCGCTCGGCCTCGTGTACGTGGTGCGGATGGCGGTCTCGGGCGCGCACTTCGCGTTGCCGGGCACCTGGTGGATGTACTTCGGCGGGCCGCTCGGCCTCCTGTCGATCGCGTTGATGGCCTTGCTGGTGCGTGGGCTGGGGCTCCTGCTGCTGGGGCTGGCCTCCACGGCCGGTCAGCTCATCGGGTCGCTGCTGCTGGAACTCGTCGCTCCCGCCGCGGGTTCCAGCCTGCATCTGGTCACCGTCATCGGCGCGGGCGTGGCCTTGGCGGCCGCGGCGATCGCGATGATCCCGTCCCGGCACACGGCCGAACCGGCGGTCCTCGCCCAGCCCGCCGAGGTGCGTCGTGGCTGAGGTGCGCGGCGTTCTCGGCGCGGTCGACGCGGCGGACCTCGGGCTGGTGCTGCCGCACGAGCACCTCTTCAACGATCTGTCCTCCGAGGTCGCCGAACCCGCCTATGCCTCCACCCGGCGGCTCGCCGAGGCGGAAGTCGGGCCGGGCCTGCAGTTCCTGCTCCGTCAGGATCCCTACTGCTGCGCCGACAACGTGGCGGCGAAAGACCGGGCGAGCGTCGTGCGCGAGGTGACCGCGTTCGCCGCGGCGGGCGGCGGCACGCTGGTCGACGCGACCGGCAGCGCGGCGATCGGCCGGGATCCGCTCGCCCTGGCGGCGGTGGCCGAGGCCACCGGGGTCACCATCGTCATGGGCACCGGTGCGTACCTGGAGAAGTTCGAGGGGGAACGCATCACCGCGGTCACCGTCGACGCGCAGACCGAGCACATCCTCGCCGAACTGGACGAGGGCGTCGGCGAGACGGGGATCCGGGCCGGAGTCATCGGCGAGGTCGGTGTCTCGCCGTTCTTCACCGACGGGGAGCGGGCCTCCTTGCGGGCCGCGGCGCTCGCGCAGGCAGCGCGGCCGTCCGTGGGGCTGAACATCCACATGCCGGGCTGGCAGCGCCGCGGGCACGAAGTGCTCGACCTCGTGCTGGAGGAGTGCGGTGCGCTCCCGGGCAAAGTCGCGCTGGCGCACAGCGATCCGTCCGGTGACGACCCGGGATACCAACGCGGGCTTCTCGAACGCGGCGTGCTGCTGGAGTTCGACATGATCGGCCTCGACATCTCGTTCCCCGGCGAGGGTGTCGCCCCGACGGTTTCCCAGACCGCTCGCGCCGTGGCGCGGTGGGTGCACGAGGGCTTCGGTGACCAGATCATGCTGTCGCACGACCTGTTCCTGAAGCAGATGTGGACGCACAACGGTGGGAACGGGCTCGTGTTCGTGCCGACGGTCTTCGCCGATCTGCTCGAAGCCGAAGGCGTGCCTGCCGAAGCCGTGGCCCGGCTGATGCGAGACGTCCCGGCCCGGTGGTTGACCGCATGAGCCGCGCGATCGCGGTGGTGGCGTCACTGAACGTCGATCACATCGTCCACGTGCCGCGCATCCCGGAGCCGGGGGAGACTCTGATGGGGTTTTCGACGAGCCGGGAGCTGGGCGGGAAAGGCGGCAACCAAGCGGTCGCCGCCGCCCGGCTCGGTGCGGAAGTGGCCGTGATCGGCTGCGTCGGCCAGGACGAGGACGGCGACGAGTACCTGGAAGCCCTGCTCGCCGAGGGAGCCGACGTGACCCATGTGCGCCGGTCCGCGCTGCCCACCGGCCGGGCGGCGATCACCGTCGACGCGGAGGGCGTCAACTCGATCGTCGTCGTGTCCGGGGCGAACGCCGACATCCCGGCGGCCGCGGCCGAAGCGGCGATCAGCGAACTGCCGAGGCTTCGCGTCGTCGCGGGCCAGTTGGAGGCGGCGGCCGAAGCGACGGAACGCGCTTTCGCGGCCGCTCGCGCACGTGGCGTGCTGACCGTGCTCAACACCGCGCCCGCCGGCGAAGTGGCCGGGAAACTGCTGCCGCTCAGCGATGTGGTGGTGTCGAACGAAATCGAGTTCCGGCAGCTCACCGGCCAGGATCCGTTCGACGGCAACGGTTTGCGGCGCGGCGGAGCCGAACTGTCCGCCACGGGATGCCGATGGGTGATCGTGACGCTGGGCGCCGCGGGATGTGCCGTCCTCGACGCGTCGTCGTCCACGCACGTCCCGGCCGTCACGGTACGGGCGGTGGACACCACCGCCGCGGGGGATTCGTTCGTCGGAGCGTTCGCCGCCCGGCTCGCGGAAATCCCCGGTGAGCCGACGACCGCGGATGTAGTGGCCGCTTGCGGTTTCGCGACGAAAGTGGCCGCGATCGTCGTGACGCGGTACGGAGCGCACCCCTCTCTGCCGACCTCGGCCGAGGTAGTCGACGGCGATGTGGTGTCGGAGTGAGGATCTCGACACGCTTGTCGTGACGGTGAAGCAGGGCCGGGGAGAGGTCCGGATCGGGCACTTGACGCTTGCCGGTAGTCCGATCAGCGGCAATATTCCCGGGTATGGCGAGCTGGCGGAGCACCTCGGCGGCCGACTCTAGCGTTTGAGGAATGGAGCGCCAGGGGATCACGTCGCGTCCGATAGGCCCCGTGGCAGGACGTAGAAGATCGACGCGGCACGGCACCTGGCCATGCCGCGATCTGTGCTGACCTGAATGACTGACTGATCCTGCTTTGGACAGCTTAACGGCCGAGCGGACTTTCGATCAGGAGTTCGCAGCTCGTCGACATGTGCGAGGCCGCTCGGCAGCGGTTGTGACCCTAATTGGCAGGTGCGCTCCTGAACTGCTCCAGCTGCTGAACGGTAGCTGAAATCAGCTGCCAATTCTCAAAGTGAGCCGAAACGAAAAAACCGCCCTGCCTCAGCAAATGTGCCAGGTGGGCGGTGTTTCGTCACTCTGGACCTCGGGGGAACTTACTACAACACAAAACCCCGGTTAGAAGCCCTGGAGACGCTGCTCTGGAAGCTCCCCGATCCGTCCACGCCCGGTCCGTCGCCCGTCAACCGGCCGAAACTGGGGCGGGCGCGTCAACTCGACGCACTGCAGACCCAAGCGCTGATCGATGGGTATCTGAACCGCGAGTGGATCGGTCTCTTCACGAATCCAGTTCGCGCGGAGGTCGTTCCATATGAGGAGATGATGCGGACAGGGCGGGGGACGGGATCGAGAATGCGATGGCCATCCATATCCCGCCGACCCGCCGCCACTCGCTGGCCATGTACCAGCCGTCTGCCGTGCCGCAGGAGCTCGCCGCCCTGGGGCGCGACGTTCGACAGCCAGGTGTCACTGCCACTGCGCTCTACAGCAATTCGTGCACCGTGGACAGTGCCCGCAGGTTCCTGTTCCATCACCCCGATGATGCACCGCTCCGGAGTGGACGCTCGGCGAATCGAGAAATCAGCGCTCGACCAGATCATGGGCACCGGCGCCGATCGCGTCCCCCCGTACTTGAGTCGCGAGGAACTGCCCGGAGGGTGGCAGGAGACGTTCTCCCTCGCCATACCCTGGGCGAAGAAGCGCTGGCGATCGTCCGGTCCGCCCATATGGCCCGTTCCACATAGGACAATTGTTCCGTCCGAGACACGTCAACACCCGAACACGGTTGTTGGAAGCATAAAAATTCCGGGCGACCGTCCCGGGCGAGCAGAAGGGGCGAGTGGGACTTCGCCTGGTTCGGACGATGCTAGTCGAGCTGTCGCTACAAGACCTGCGCGTCATGAGCTTGCGATACCCTGCCCCTGTGGAAATCCCGGACGTGCTTCGTGCTCGGATGGAGGAACCTCGGCCTCCGGCGATCGAGCATGTCCGCTTGTTCCTGCTCACGACGGTTGCTGATGCCCTGAGCCTCGACGAAGTACGCGCGGACGCGGCCCGTACGGCCAGGGTAAATCGGGAGCCCGTACGTCGGGACGCAGTTGCGATCGAGACGTTGCTGGCCGAATCCCATCCCCCAGGCACGCTGTCGGTGCTGGTCGCCTGGTACGCGAACTGGGTGTTGACTGACGATACATCCGACGCCGACGCGGCCGCTTGGCTCGCCGATCTCGCATTCATCCTCCGCGAAGTCCTCGACGAAGTCGACCGGTAGAGATGGTAGGAGAGCATTCGCGGCTCCCGGTCTTGGCCGGCAGTCGTGATCGTGACAGGAATGGCCGTGCCAAGAGCACGGATCGCGGTCCAGCCGCGCGCTTGGGCACTGCTGTGTATCGGACGACGGGCGGGCGTATTTGAGGACATCGCCCCGGTGTATGGCTTCACTGGGGAAACGTCCTCGCACACGGTCAGCAGCCGGCACAGGCGAGCCAGTCCGGCTTCGGAGCCGGGGGAGCCGAGTGACCTGGCCGGGGCGTGGCGGGCCAGGTAGGTACGGCCGCGCTCGAGGAAGTCCGCCCACGCCGCCTCCCCCCGGCGGGCATGCCCGCCGCGGGCTGCCGACAGAACCGCACGGCTGTCCGGGATAATCGCTGGACGCACTGCCCAACGAACGGATGTGGAACGTGACCCTCGACATCGATGTCGACACTCGCCCAATCGCCCGCATCGGAAAGGCTTTCGCCGCGGTCGCCTTCGTCGAAGCAGCGACATGGGCAGGCCTGCTGGCCGGGATGTTCCTGAAGTACGTCACCGAAACCACCGAGCTAGGCGTGCGGATCTTCGGGATGATGCACGGCATCGCCTTCATCGCCTATGTGATCGTGACCATCGCCGCCGCGGTCACCTTGCGTTGGAGCCGGAGGGTCACGATCATGGCTGTCCTGGCAGCGATCCCTCCACTGGTAACCCTTCCCTTGGAGATCTGGCTCCGTCGCACGGGCCGCCTCGCCCCGGCGACACCCGGCATCGATAGCGAGGCTCTACCTCGTTAAGCAGCCCCGCTAGGAGGTGACTGGCGCGGACTGCTCTGATCTCCCTGCCGGGCCTCACCGAGTCTGCGATCGAGCGGCAAGGCGCACTCGGTCGTCGTCAAGGCCTCCTGACCTCCTCTCAGGCGTTCAGTCACCTGCGCGCGGGCAACGTCATGCGAACCCGGGGGAGCGCCGCGTAGTACCTTCCAGCGGACGTCGTGCGCCGCCGGCCACAGGCTCACCGCCCACGCGACCTCCTGCTCCTCGGCCAACCGGGCCTGCGCGGCGACACACGAAGCGGCGCGGCCGTCGTCTTCCCGCGCCTTCACTACGACTTCGCCCCCTGTCACGTAGCCGTTTCTATCGGAGACGTTCGTCGTCGTACGCGGAGAAGGCCTCCGCCGCGTCGCCGTCCAAGATCATCGACAGTGCGTAGGAGATGGTCCAGATCCATTCCTCGAGGCGCGCCGCGTCCTCGTCGCCGATCAGGCCGTTCCCACGGAGCATGCCGTCGGGTGCGACGCCCCAGGCCCGCGCGAAGTGACAGATCCCGACCACGGCGGAAACGACTTCACGCGGCACTGAGTTGGCTTGGTCAGTGAGAGCCCGCAACGCGGCGTGGCGGGTGACGGTGGCAGCGTGAGCACGGTCGGCGTGGTCTCTGATCCTGACGAGGTGATCCGGGAGCCGGAGCACCCGTTCCCCTGGCTGGGCCTGACGAGCTCGATGGCCTCGCAATGTTCGCTGACACGCGAATGGTGGCGGCTGGCTTGTTCGCGGTCGTGCCGGTGCTCGCCGCTGGTGACGTCGACGCTGATGGCGTTGGCGGGCGGCGTCCGCTTAAGCGGTGCCCAGCCGATCGGTCAACGCGTCGAGATGACTCACGTGCGCGGTGAGATCGTCCGTGGCGACGTCGAATCCGGTGATCGCGTTCACTTGACGACGATGCCGTTGGGGCACAGTGCTTCGTGGGCTTCACGGGAAAAGATGGACGAACGAACACGACTCGTGTCCGAACGCGCAGCCGACCCGTCGACGGGGCTACCTGACCGCGCCGCCGGTGGCCTCGCGGGCACGGCGCGGAACTTTCTCGCTCGGCTTACCCTGCACAGAACCACTTTTCTCGCGGGAAGCGGCTGCCGCTCACGGCGTGTTTGCGCTACGGTACTCGCTGCTGATGACGTCCTTCGATCCCCGCTGCCGTGGAGCTGCCGCATGATCTCCCGGCTCGGCCCAGGCGTCCTTGCCCTGTCGATCGTGAGGATTTCATGGAGTACCCCCTGCTGACGGCAGCGCTGGTCTGCGTCTCGCTGCTCGCCGCGGCCTTCGCGCTGTTGCTGGTGCGCCAGCGCCGGGTCACCGCCAACACCGGCCGTCGTGGTGAGCAGCTGCTGGCCGAACTCCGCGCGCGGGAGGAGGAGGACCGGCACCTGCTGCACAGGCGGTTGCCTGCCATCGTCGAGTCGCAGGCCAACCAGGCCGTGACCGTGCCCGGCCCCTTGCGTGCCTTCAACGGCGAGGACCCCCACCGCGAACTGCTCGTGGTGATCAGCGAGCTGACCGGCCAGACCCGCCGCAACGCCGCCGAATCCGCCGCCGCCACCCTGCGCGCGATGATGCGCACGGTGCAGAACCTCGCGGGGGAGCAGCAGGTGCTGATCTCGGCGATGGAGGAGCACCACGACAATCCCGACGTGCTCGACGGTCTGCTCGGCCTGGACCACGCGAACTCGCAGCTGGGCCGCCGCGCCCAGGCGACCGCCGTGCTCTGCGGTTCGTGGCCGGGCCTGCAGCGCTCCGCCGCGACCCTGACCGACGTGGTGCGCGGGGCCACCGGCCGCATCCGCGACTACGCGCGCGTGCAGATCCCGGCGCCTTCGGACACCGCGGTGGTCAGCCAGGCCGTGGAACCGGTGGTGCTCGCGGTGGCCGAGCTGCTGGACAACGGCGCCCGCCACTCGCAGCCCGGCTCACCCGTGCAGGTCACCTTCCAGCAGGCACACAACGGGCTGGCGATCGTCATCGACGACGCCGGGGTCGGCATGACGGTGGAAGCGGTGCAGCGCGCGGGCTGGTTACTGGAAGGCCACGGCGGTCAGGACATCGCCGCGCTCGGTGTGCCGCCGAGGATCGGTTTTGCCGTCATCGGCGTGCTTTCCCGCCGCTACGGCTTCCGCGTATCTGTGGACATGCGCTCGCCCTTCGGCGGGGTGCGCGCGGTGCTGTTCCTGCCGAGCGAGCTGCTCACCCGCGCCGCCGTCCCGGCGCCGGCACCGCAGGAAGCCCCGCCGCTGGCCGCGCCTGCCAGTCCGGCCGCGATCACTCCCAGCCCGACCCCGCAGCGCGTTCCCGCGCCGGAACCACAGCCGGCCGAACCGGCCGAGGAACTGGGCACCACCGCGCACGGCCTGCCTCGCCGTCGCCGACGCGCTCCGGTGACCGGGTCGGCCACCACCACCGCCACCACGCTGTCGGTTCCGGTGCCGCCGACCACCGCGCCGGAAGTGACCGAGTCCCCGGTGAACCACAGCCCGGTCGCCACGGCCACGGCCTGGCAGCGCGGCACCCGCCAGGGCCGCGCTTCTTCCACCGATGACGAAAGGGATTTCCAGTGAGCAGCTCCGTCACCACCAACAACCGGTTGGGCTGGATGCTCGATCAGGCCCTGCAGATGCCGGAGACCATCTCCGCGGTGCTGCTCTCGGCCGACGGCCTGCTGATGGCCCATTCGCAGGGAATCACCGTGGAGGACGCCGAGCGCACCGCCGCCGCGGTCTCCGGGCTCCAGTCGCTCGCCCGCGCCACCGGCGAGTTCTGCCGTCAGCCGCCGGAGCAGTGGCGGCAGACGCTGATCGAATTCGACGGCGGGTTCGTCTTCCTGACCTCCGCCGGACAGGGCGCCTACGTCGCGGTGTCCACCACCGGCCGGGTGGACATCGAGGGTGTTTCCTCGCGATTGCAAGAGCTGGTGCAAAGGCTCGGCCAGGAACTCACCGCGCCACCGCGCTTTCCGGCCGAGGGACCTGGCAACCCGGCATGAGCGGGCAGCGGCGGGAACGGGCGCTGGTCCGGCCGCACGTGGTCACCGAGGGCCGGGCCCATCCGACCCGCAACACCTTGGACGTGGCCACCGTGGTGCTGGCCACCTGGGCGCCGGTGACCGGGCTGACCCCGGAAAAACGGCGGGTGATGGAGCTGTGCCGGGGTGGCGCGCTGGCCGTCGCGGAGGTGGCGGCGCATCTCAATCTGCCCACCAGCGTCACCAAGGTGCTGTTGTCGGACCTGCTCGACAGCGGGCACATCGAATCACGGGCCGCGGTGCGCGAGACCGAAGTCCCCGACCAGCAACTCCTGCAGAAGGTACTCGATGGCCTCCGTGCTCTCACCTGACCGATACGTTCCCGCCACGGTCCGGACCTCGGTGAAGATCCTCATCGTCGGCCCGTTCGCGGTAGGGAAGACCACCTTTGTCGGCACACTCTCGGAGATCCGCCCGCTGCGCACCGAGGAGCGGATGACCCAGGCGGGCGCACTGGTCGACGACCTGTCCGGCGTGCGCGGCAAGGACACCACCACGGTGGCCATGGACTTCGGACGCCTGACACTGAGCGACGAGGTGGTGCTCTACCTCTTCGGCGCCCCGGGCCAGCAGCGGTTCACACAGATGTGGAAGGACCTGGCCCACGGCGCGCTCGGGGCGCTGGTGCTGGTCGATCCCACCCGCCTGCAGGACTCCTTCGACGTGATGGGCCTGCTGGAGGAACTGGACCTGCCCTACGCGGTGGCGGTCAACCAGTTCGACGGCGCGCCGCGTTTTCCCGATGCCGAGCTGCGCGAGGCGCTCGATCTGCTACCCCAGACCCGGTTGGTCACCTGTGACGCCCGCGATCGCGCGTCCGCTGCCTCGGCGCTGATCAGCCTGGTCGACTACCTGTTCACTCCCGTCCGCCAGGAGCATTCGTGACCGTTCCCGCCATCCCGCCCCCCGGTTGTCCCGCTCACGCCACGCGCACCCCGCTCTACGACGAGGAATTCGCCGCGAACCCGGCGGGGGTCTACGCGCGGATGCGCAAGGAACACGGCCACGTCGCGCCGGTCGAGCTGGCGCCGGGGGTGAACGCGAGCCTGGTGCTGAGCTACGAGGCGGCGCTGGACGTGCTGCGCTCCCCGCAGACCTATCCGCGGGACCCGCGCCGCTGGCAGGCGAATCAGCCGCCGGACAACCCGGTGATGCCGATGATGGGCTACCGGCCGAACTGCCTGTTCACCGACGGCGCGGTGCACGCGCGCTACCGCAGCGCGGTCACCGACAGCATCTCGCGGGTGAACCCGCACGCCCTTCTGGACTACGTGGAGAAGGCCGCGCGGGAGCTGATCGCGAAGTTCTCCCGGAACGGCCGGGCGGACCTGCTCACCGAGTACGCTGGAATCCTTTCCCTGCAGGTGTTCAACCACCTCTTCGGCTGCCCGCCGGAACTGGGCGAGCGGCTCACCGCGGGGATGCGCGGGATCTTCGACATGGTGGATCCGGAGCGCGCCAACGCCGAGCTGACCGCGGCCATGCTGGACCTGCTGGCGCTCAAGCGGCGGCAGCCGAGCCAGGACGTGCCCTCATGGATGATGGCGCACGCCTCAGGGCTGACCGACGAGGAGATGCTGCACCAGCTGGTGCTGCTGATGGGCGCGGGCACCGAACCGCAGCAGAATCTGATCGCCAACGGGCTGCGGCTGCTGCTGGTGGATCAGCGCTTCGCCGGGGACCTGGCCGGCGGCAGCCTGCACGTGGAGGACGCGCTGGAGGAGATCCTCTGGAGCGACCCGCCCATGGCCAACTACTCCGCTGGTTACCCCTATCCGGCGGCCGACCTGATGGGCGCGCGTCTGCCTGCCGACGAGCCCGTGGTGATCAGTTTCGCCGCCGCCAACACCGATCCCGAGCTGGGCGAGGCCCAGCGGGCCGGTAACCGGGCGCACATCGCCTGGAGCGCCGGGGTGCACTCCTGCCCGGCGCAGGGGCCGGCGCGGCTGATCGCCACCACCGCCATCGAGACCCTGCTCGACGCGCTGCCGGATCTGCGCCTGGCTGTGCCGGACGCCGAATTGCGCTGGCGGCCGGGCCCGTTCCACCGCGCGCTGGCCGGTCTCCCGGTCCTGTTCACCCCCGTCGTCGCACCGGTCAGTCCCGTTCCCGACCCGACAGGAGAGCACCCATGGCACCAGCCCGCCCGTTCGTCCTCGATCCCAACGGCCGTGACATCCACACCGAAGGCGCCGAACTCCGCGCCCGGGGAGCCGCGACGCTGGTGGAACTCCCTGGCGAAGTGGTGGCGTGGTCAGTAACCCAGCCGGAGCTGCTGCGGAAACTGCTGTCCGACCCGCGGGTGTCGAAGAACCCGAACCTGCACTGGGCGGCCTACCGCGACGGTGAGATCCCTGAGGACTGGCCGCTGCGGATCTGGGTCTCGGTGCAGAACATGTTCACCGCCTACGGCGGCGACCACCGGCGGCTCCGTTCGCTGGTGTCGAAGGCGTTCACCCCGCGCCGGGTGGAAGCACTGCGGCCGTGGGTCGAGGAGCTGACCACCGGCCTGCTGGACCGGCTCGCCGCCGGGCCGGATTCGGTGGACCTCAGGGAGAACTTCGCCTACCCGCTGCCGATCGAGGTGATCTGCCAGCTGTTCGGCGTGCCCGAGGAGCACCGGCCGGAGCTGCGGCGCGCGGTGGACGGGGTGTTCAACACCTCACTCAGCGCCGAGGAGGCGCAGGCGAACGGCGTGCTGATGTACGGGATTCTCGGTCAGCTGGTGGCGAACGGGCGGGTGAACCCCGGTGATGACCTCGCCAGCGGCCTGATCGCCGCGCGGGACGAGGACGGTTCGGTACTGGAGGAGGCCGAGCTGATCGACACGCTGATCCTGATGATCTCGGCCGGGCACGAGACCACGGTGAACCTGCTGCACCACGCGATCCTGGCGCTGCTGACGCATCCGGAGGAGCTGGCGAAGGTGCGCTCCGGGGAGCACACCTGGGCCGAGGTGATCGACGAGACCATGCGGTGGCAGGCGCCGATCGCGAACCTTCCGCTGCGGTACGCGGTGGAGGACATCGAGATCGACGGGGTGCACATCAAGGCGGGCGAGGCGATCCTGGCTTCGTACGCGGCAGCGGGCCGCTCGCCCGAGGCGCACGGTTCCGACGCGGACGAGTTCCGGCTTTCGCGGGAGTCGAAGAGTCAGCACTTATCGTTCGGGCACGGGGTGCACTACTGCCTCGGTGCGCCCTTGGCGCGACTGGAGGCGGAACTCGCACTACCGGCGCTGTTCGAACGGTTCCCCGATCTGGCCCTGGCGGCGGAGGCTTCCGAACTGGAGAAGATGCCGTCGTTCATTTCGAACGGGCACACGAGTCTTCCGGTACGCCTCAAGTGAACGCGGTGAGTGTGGTTTCACCGCGGATCCGCGGTGAAACCACACTCACCGAGCCATTCCACGTGACCGTCAGTTGTTGTGCGAGCCTCTCGAGATCAGGGCATGGTCAGCGCTCTGACGCACGATGGAGCAGGACGGTGGTGGGCCGGACGTGTTCGTGCACTACTCGGAGATTCAGGGCAACGGTTTCAAGTCCCTGGATGAAGGGCCCTCGCCGGATCGGGGTCTCGCGGGACGCTTCCAGCCGACATTCCCTTGCCCGGCAACGCCGAAACAACGACGAGCGCGGATCGGCCCGCTCAATGCTCATCGCATGGTCGCGGCATCAGTGATCGAGTATCAGCGTACTTCGGCGCCGGGCTCGAGGAAGCTCCACCCCAGGCCGCACGCGACGGTGGCGTTGCCGGGATCTCCCTGCCTTTTCCAGGCGCTGTAAAAGTTCGAATAGTCGTAGCTGCCGGTAGGAGTCTGGTACTTGCAGCGGGCCACTGCCCGGAACTGCGTGCCCGCGGCAGACGCATAACAGTAGGCTGTCGCCCCGTTTCCGTACTGCGATGCAGTGCAATAGCGGGGAGTGGCCGCAGACGCCGGCGACGCTACGGCAATGGACAGTCCGACACTCGTCAGTGTCGCGGCGAGCATGATCTTCGTGGTCCGAAATTTCATCGAAGCCCCCGTGTCAAGTTGTGCCCAGTGTCCGAACAATAGGTCCGGACCCAGCAGCAGTGTGACATGGAGAGTCGCTCTGTCACAAGCCTTGCCGGGGCACTCGCTGAGACGAGTGTTCCGCCGACAACAGTCGGCGTCGGGTGAGCGGCGCGGAGCGTGCCCCGGAAGGGCCTTGCCGTCGTATTCTTCGGAGTGATCGCCCAGCGGTAACCGGGCAGGTCACTGCCGCCCTGAAAGCCGGCCAAGGTGCGGATTTTCGTGCCCTACGCTGTCTCCGATTGGGCTCCGTCGCCCACGTAGAGCCCGATACAGGCCGACACGCAGCGGCATCTGGCCCGGGCTCAAACTGGCGTTGACCTGCGAAAAACGGCAGAATTTAGCATCCGACGACACTGGCTGACATGCCGGAGCTGCGGTCTCATAATCCCTTGGCCGTCGGTTCGAGCCCCGACCCGGCCCACTCCCGGCACAATGCGGTCCTTTGTGGACGCTCCCGCTTCAGAAACGGGGCAGTTCCAGCAGGTTGTTCTTCCAGATCCCGTCCGCTCGCGTGCGCAGGAATTTCGGGCCGAAGGTCGGCTTGAGGATCTCCACGGCGACCCGGTGGATTCCCTCGTCCACGTAGGCCTTGCCGTCGTCGTCCTCGATCCACGCCACGATCGCCGAAACGAAACTCTCGCCGGTTTCGCCGCTGCCGGGATTGATCCAACGCAGTTTCGTGATGCTTTCGTGGAACTTCCCACCTTCGAGCCGCGCTGCGATGATCTTGATGGCCATGGTGCTACCTCTTCGGCTGGTTGCCCTCGAAGCGAACAGGGGTAATGCGGTACTCGCCTCCTGTCCGCACCTCGTTACGCCATCCGGTCGCCGTGCCTCGAACGTTACGAGCTCGAGCGCGGAGCTTCCGTTCTGAGTCAGATGACGCAGACTCCGCGTGTTCCGCCATGTCAAAGTCCTCGCGCCGGCCGGAAAACCTGCCGGAGAGAGGGGAAACGAACATGTGCGCAGCCCACAAGACGACGGCCGGGATCCTGGGCGCGGCGGGAATCGCGCTGGCCGCGACGGTACTGGCCGGTTGCGCTCCGGACCCGGCACCGGCGGCGGCACAGGCGTCGCCTTCGCCGTCCCTCACGGAATCGGTCGTGGCGGTGGCCTGGATGAACGGATTCTGCGGCGCGGTCAAGGATTTCATCGAAGGCAACAACAAGATGACCTCGGCGACCGGCGAAACCGTCGAGGCCATCAAGAAGAGCACGAGCGACCAGCTCGGGCACTACGCGACCGTTCTGAACAAGACCGTCGACGGTCTCGGCGCACTGCCCGCCGCGCCGGTCCCGGCCGGAGAGACGGCGAAGAAGGACTTTCTGGGTAAGTACACCTCGGCACGCGACAAGATCGTGAAAGCGAAGGCCGATCTGGACGCGGCGGGGAGGAACGACACGGCGGCGCAAGCCCGTGCGGTCGAAGGACTCATCTCCGCCCAGAAGGACACGCACGGCGCGCTCGATCCGGTCGCGGCCATCCTCGGGGCACCCGAACTGAAGACGGCCGCGGCGACCGCGGAACGCTGCCGCCCGTGAGCTGTGTGTCGGCCGCCAGGTCACGGTTGGCTCTATCCGCGGCTCTCACCAGTCTTCCGTGAGGATCTTGCGCAGCCGCGTCAAAGCCCGGTGCTGCGCCACCCGCACGGCACCGGCGGTCGAGCCGACCACGCCGGCGGTCTCCTCCGCGGACAGGCCGACGACGATCCGCAACACGACGATCTCCCGCTGCTTGTCCGGCAGGATCCGGAGCAGTTCGCCCATCCGGTCGCTCAATTCGTTGTGCAGCGCGTGTTGTTCCGGGCCGGCGGAATCGGAGACGCCGTCGGGGACTTCGGCGACGGGTTCGGTGCGGTTGCGGGCGGCGGCGCGGCGGGCGTCGGCGACCTTGTGCTGGGCGATGCCGTAGACGAAGGCGAGGAACGGCCGTCCGCGTTCGCGGTAGGTGGGCAGCGCGCGGAGGATCGCCACGCAGACCTCCTGCGCGACGTCGTCCGCGGAGGCGTACGTCCGTTCCTGTCTGCCGATCCGCGCCCGGCAGTACCGGATCACGAGCGGGCGGATGGTGGCCAGCAGGTGGTTCAGCGCCCGCCGGTCACCTCGTCCGGCGGCGGCGACGGGTTCGTCCAGGGTGTACCAGCGTGACGCCGTCACCTGTTCCGGTTCCGCCTTACCCGGCTCCGCCAGTGCGAGTTCCCTGATCATCGCGCGGTTCTTGATCCGGGACAGGGTGTCGTCGGCGTCGAGCCCCATCCGCAGCGCGTCGATGAAGGCGGCGTTCGCGCTGTCCAGGTGGTCGACGAACTCGGGGTCGTGTTCCGCCAGCCGGCCGCGCGCGTGACGCAGTGTCGCGCTGACGGCCTCCTCCGCGATTCCGAGCACCCCGGCGATCTCCCGCGACGTGTAGCCGTCCAGTGACCAGGCCATGCCGAGCTGCTGGCGTTTCGGCAGCCGCCCCAGCATGGTCAGGATGGACGACGCCTCATCGGCGAGAACGGTGAGCTTGTCCTCCCGGCCGGCGTCGGCGAAAGCCCAGTCGGCCCGGACCGCGGTCCGCTCCTTCGCACGCCGCTGCCCGACGCGGCGGACCCACGATTCAGGCTGGGTGATGCTCTGCCAGTCCTCGTAGGCGTTGAGCATCGCTTCGGCCGCCGCGTCCCGGGCCGGGTCGAGTGCGTGGCCCGTTTTGCAGAGAAAGCCGGTGAGCAGCGGAAATTCGGCGTGGAAGAACTCGTCGAACCCGTCGTGGCCCATCACCCGCACTCACCGCTCTCAGCCGCCTGACGCGAATGCCCTCACAGGACAGGTGCAGTGAGCGGGCCGCTGAGTGTAACGATTCGGTCAAGGTGAGGTTTGCGCGGTGTACCCGGCCGGATACCCGGCATCGAGGGAGAAGTCGTTTGACGGGGAAGGGAAAATTGGGAAAAGAGGAGGTGATAGGAAAATGGAAACGAGAATGGTGGGCGACCTCGGTGAGGCCGCTTGCCGCGGTGAGGATCCCGAACTGTTCTTCCCGGTCACCGAAACCGGCCCCGGCGCACGGCAGGCGGCAAGGGCGAAGGCCGTTTGCGCGCGATGCCCGGTCGCTTCCGCCTGTCTGGCCTACGCCGTCGACAACGGGTTGACCCACGGCGTTTTCGGCGGGCTGACCGGCAGCGAACGGCGCCGCCTGATTCGCGTCGGCAGTGCCGCTTGAAACCACTTGATCGCGTTACCGAATTTCCACCGTGGTTTTCGCGCGCGAAAAAAGGGGCCCGGTTCGGCGAACCGGGCCCCTCTCTCGTGGTGGTCAGGCGGCGGTCTCCTCGGCCAAGCGCTCGTTACCCGACTGGGTCTTGAGCGGCTTGTGCTTGAGGAAAGCGACAGCGACGACGACCAGCAGCGCGATCGGCGCGCTGATCAGGAACAACTCGCTGGTCGCGTCCCCGTAGGCCTCGCGGACGACGTTCGCGACCGGCTCGGGCAGTGTGGCGATGTTCGGCACCGCGCCACCCTCGCCGCCACCGGGCAGCGGTCCGAGCTTCTCGCTCATCAGCGCGACGACCCGGTTCGCGAGCACCGCGCCCAGCGCGCTCACCCCGATGGAGCCGCCGAGGCTGCGGAAGAACGACAGCGTGGAGGTCGCCGTGCCGAGGTCGTGCGCGTCGACGTCGTTCTGCGCCACCAGGACCAGGTTCTGCATCAGCATGCCGACGCCGACCCCGAGTACCACCATGAACGCGCTGAGCACGACGAGGTTCGTGTGGGCGTCGAGCGTCCCCAGCAGGGCAAGGCCCGCGGTCATCAGCACCGAGCCGAGCAGCAGGTGGCTCTTCCACTTGCCCGTCCGGCTGATCAGCTGGCCCGAGACCGTCGAGGAGACGAGGAGGCCGAAGATCATCGGCAGGCTCAGCAGTCCGGCCACCGTCGGCGACTTGCCGAGCGACAGCTGGAAGTACTGCGACAGGAAGACCGTCCCGCCGAACATCGCGACACCGACGAGGAAGCTCGCGAGGGTGGTCAGGGTGACCGTGTGGTTGCGGAACAGGCTCAGCGGCAAGATCGGCTCCGCCACCTTCGACTCGACGTAGACGGCGAGGGCGAGGATGACCACACCGGCGGTCACCAGGCCGACCGTCCACCACGAGCCCCACGCGAACTGGTGCCCGGCCAGCGAGGACCACACCAGCAACGTCGAGACACCGGCCATGATCAGGAACGCGCCGAGGTAGTCGACCTTCACGTCGCGTTTGATCGTCGGCAGGTTCAAGGTGCGCTGCAGGAGCAGGATCGCGGCGATCGCGAACGGGACCCCGAGGAAGAAGCACCAGCGCCAGCCGAGCCACGACGTGTCCACCATGAGGCCGCCGATCAGCGGGCCCGCGATGGTCCCGACGGCGAACACGGCACCGAAGATCCCCGAGTACTTCCCGAGTTCACGCGGCGAAACGATGGCCGCCATGATCACCTGCGCGAGCGCGGTGAGCCCGCCCGCGCCGATGCCCTGCGCGACCCGGCTGCCGATCAGGAGCTCGATGTTGCCCGCGAAACCGGCGACGAGCGAACCGACCACGAACAGCCCGAGTGAGAGCTGGATCAGCAGTTTCTTGTTGTACAGGTCGGAAAGTTTGCCCCAGAGCGGAACCGTCGCGGTCATCGCGAGCAGCTCGGTGGTGACCACCCAGGTGTAGGAGGACTGCGAGCCGCCGAGCTCGGAAACGATTCGCGGCAACGCGTTCGCGACCACCGTCGAGGCGAGGATGGCGACGAACATGCCCATCATCAGCCCCGACATGGCTTCGAGGACCTGTTTTCGGCCCATCGAGCCCGGCGGCGCGTCCGGTTCTCGCGGTTCGGTCATGGATACGGACATGGTGGTCCCCCTTCGTGTTCCTGTGGTGCCGGGCGCGTCAGCGCGCGCGGCCGCCGGGCTCCGGGAGCCCGGCGAGAAGTGTTTCGACGGCTTCGTCCAGCAGATCGAGCGCGGAGACCTTCCCGTCGCGCTGGTACCAAAGCATCAGTGTCGCGTTGACCGCGGCGCCGAGCGTGGTCAGCAGCAGTGTCGGATAGAGGTCGGCCTCGGGATCGGTGCCGGTGCGGCGCGCGATCGCTTCGATCGTCGGCGCGATCGTCTGGTGGTTCATCGCCACCACGCGGGAATGCAGCGTGGGATTCTCGTGGATCGCCCGCATCCGGCCGAGCCATTCTTCGCGGTCCTCCTCCACGAGGGTGAAGTCCTCTTTGATCGCGTCGATGAAGGCGCGTGGAGTGCGGACTTCCTTCGGTGCGGCGAGGAATCGCTCGATGGTGCGTTGTGACCGTTCGACGTGGTCGGCGTAGGCGATCACCACAGCGTCCTCTTTGGACGCGAAGTAGTTGAAGAACGTACGCGGCGAGACCCCCGCCGCCGCGCTGATGTCCTCCACCGTCACCTGGTCCAGACCACGTTCGGCGACGAGCCGGACGGCGGTGGTCGCCAGCGCGCGGTGGGTTTCCAGCCGCTTGCGCTCGCGGAGACCTTTGACGGGTTCGGGCATGGGCACCACGATACGCCTAAAGATGCAGAGACTGCAAAATTGCAGTCCGTGAACCGTGCCACTGCCGGGAGGCGACGGGCAGCCTGGCAGACTACGGCGCGTGAGCGGAACGGTGCTGGTACTGGGCGGACGCAGCGAGATCGGCCTCGCGGTCGCGGAGCGGCTCGCCAAGGGCGGGGCGCGCCGGATCGTGCTGGCCGCGCGCCGGAGCGGGGACCTCGGTGCGGAGTCCGAGCGGCTGCTGGCCGCGGGAGCGGAGACCGTCGACGTCGCCGAGTTCGACGCCGACGACCTCGACGGCCACGGCCCGTTCGTCAAGAAGGTCGTCGCCGAGCACGGACCGCTCGATGTCGTCGTCACCGCCTTCGGGATCCTCGGCGACCAGGCGCTCGCCGAAGCCGACGCCGGCCACGCCGTCGCGATCGTGCACACCGACTATGTGGCTCACGTGAGTGTGCTGACTCATGTGGCCAATGTGCTTCGTGAGCAAGGAAACGGAAGCCTCGTGGTGTTCTCGTCGGTCGCCGGGGTGCGGGTCCGGCGGGCGAACTACGTCTACGGATCGGCGAAAGCGGGCCTCGACGGTTTCGCGAGCGGGCTGGCCGACGCCCTGCACGGCACCGGCGTGCACCTTCTCCTCGTGCGGCCCGGGTTCGTCATCGGCCGGATGACCGAGGGCATGTCTCCCGCGCCGTTCTCGAGCACCCCCGATCAGGTCGCCGACGCGACGGTCGCCGCGCTCCGGAAGCGCCGGGATACGGTGTGGGTGCCGGGACTGCTGAGGCTGGTGTTCGCGGTGATGCGCGTGGTGCCGCGCGCGATCTGGCGCCGGATGCCCCGCTAGGGAAGCGCTGCGCGGTCGGTCCGGCACTCGGTGTCGCGACCGGTTGTCTGCTTGATCACTTCGGCTGGTCCGAACGGGCTTTAAGACCTGCTTATGACACGTTTCTCAGGTAATTCCCAGCTAACGCGGTGATCCTCGATCGCGGGGGATCATTCACGGAAGCGGGGAGAAGGTCGTGCTGCTCACGTCGCGAGGACGGCGGATCGGCGGCCGTGTCGCACTGGGCCTGGTGTCGACGGCCGTTCTGGGGGTCACGGGTTTCGCGTGGACGCAGTTGAGCCGTTTGGACGACGCGATCGTCACGGCCGACGTGATCGCGCCCTCCGCGCAGGTGCCCGACGGCCCGGCGGGCGAGCCGCTGAAGGTGGCGCAGAACATCCTGCTCGTCGGAATCGACTCGCGGACCGACTCCAACGGGAATCCGTTGCCGCAGAACGTCCTCGACGCGTTGCACGCCGGAAGCGACGACGACGGCGGCGACACCACCGACACGATGATCGTGGTCCACATCCCGGCGGGCGGAGCGGGCGCGACAGCCATCTCCATCCCGCGCGATTCCTATGTGGACATCGAGGGCGGATTCGGCAAGCACAAGATCAACTCGGCGTACAGCCGCGGCAAGAACGCCGCGATGAACACACTGCGCGCTCAGGGTTTGAGCGGTCCGCAGCTCGAGGTCAAGGCCAACGAAGCGGGCGCCAAACTCACGATCCAGACGATCGAGCAGTTCACCGGGCTTTCGATCAACCACTACGCGGCGGTCAACCTGGCCGGTTTCTCCGCGCTGAGCGAAGCCGTCGGCGGTGTCGAGGTCTGTCTCAACGCACCGGTGCAGGACAAATTCTCCGGGGCTTCGTTCCCGGCGGGCAAACAGTTGCTTTCCGGACCGCAGGCGCTCGCTTTCGTCCGGCAGCGGCACGGGCTGCCCAGCGACCTGGACCGTATCGCGCGGCAGCAGGCGTTCCTTTCGAGTATGGCCAAGACCGTCCTCGACGCCGGGACGTTCACCGATCCCACCAGGCTGAGCGCACTGGTCGGCGCGATCCAGGGTTCGGTCGTGCTCGACCGCGGCTGGGATGTGGTCGGCTTCGCGCAACAGCTGCGGGGGATGAGCTCGGGGGCGCTGAAGTTCCAGACCATCCCGGTCCAGAGCCTTTCCCTGCCGACGCCGTCCGACGGCGACGCGGTCAAGGTCGACCCGGCCGAGGTGAAGGCGTTCGTGAAAACCGCGCTGACGTCGACGAGCGCCGCCGCGGTGGGGGAGCCGACCGGCGGGATCGGGATCAAGCCGGTGGCGGCCACGTCTTCGGTCGCCGCTCCGTCTTCGTCGAAGTCTTCCGCGCCGCCCGAGATGGCCGGCTGTGTGAACTGAGCGGTCAGACGTCGAGCACGATCTTGTCGCCTCGGGCCCGCGAGACGTAGGGGTAGATCGCATCGGTGCGGTCTCGTTCATGGTGCGGCAGCACGTCGTCGCGGTCGCCCGTGGCCTGTCCGACCTGGACATCGCCGCCGAGTTCCACCTCGGCGAAGCCACGGTGAAGACCCACGTCGGCCGTGTCCTCGCCAAACTCGGGTGTACCAATGCGTTCAGGTCGCTGTACTCGCCCACCGGGCAGCCCAGCTCGACTAGCCCGTGTCCGGTAAGTCGGTTCGATGGGCTTCGTGATTTAGGTGGACCGCCCCTGCCGTCAGGGACCGCCTGGGCGCGACGACAGGTCGCCGTCGAGAGCTTGTCCGAGCTGCGGGCATGGCGAGGGGCCCGTCGCCGGTGTGGCTGGCGGGCTCCTCGGGTCAGACGTGGGCGTGGTGGAGGGTGTTGCGCCGGGATCTTCGTAACGGGTCCAGGTATTGGGGTGGGATGAACTCCGGTATCCCGTCGCCCGCCATCCGGGCTTGCCAGTCGCCGTGGTGGATCAGCCGGTGATGGAATCCGCACAGCAGCACAAGATTCCGGAGATCCGTCGGGCCTCCGTCTGCCCAGTGATGAATATGGTGGGCATGGCAGTTCTTGGGCCGCCGATGACACCCGGGGAACGCACAACCGCCATCCCGGATGTTCAACGCACGCCGCTGGCCGGGGGTGACGAACCGTCGCAGCCGTCCCACATCGAGGGGTTCCCCGGCCGCACTCATGACAACCGGCAGCATCAGGCAGTCGCAGGCCGCGAGGCGTGCCTCGCGAGCGGTCATCGCCCCGACGAAGTCCAAGCAGGCGGTCCCGAGACCGGACTTCAACTCGTCGAGTCCGATCGTGACATGCAGCAGAGTGCGATAGCCGCTGGTCCCGGGCTGGTCGGGGCAGGCGATCGCCAAGTCCAGGATGTCGACCCACGCATCACCCATGCGTTCGCATTTCATCCGCAGATCGGCTTGGCCGAACTCGTCGACCGGCCGTGGTTGCGCATACGCCTCCAAAGCCGCAGCGGTGCGGGCACCCGTCTCGTCATCGAGGAGACCGGTCAGCTTCCAGTAACCGTCCTTGCGGCGCTCCAGGGTGATTTCCCGGCGCGGCGGAGCGGGTTCGGGATCCTTCGGCTCGTTGCCGTCGGGATCCAGCCACGCCAGGAGGTTCGCTTCGGCGTCCATCAGTTGGCGGGGTCCGGCGTCGCGGGCGAGGGTGGCGAGGATCTTCTCCGCACTAGCCCGATCCTCGATCGAGGTGTCGGCCGGGAGCTTTTTCAAGATCTCCAGGATCTGATCGATCCGCTCGCCCCCGACCAGCCCCTCGGCGGCGACCGCGGCGGTAGCGGGCGCGACAGCAGGAACTTCGGTCCCGTCCAAAGCGCGGGTCGGGTTCAACGCGATCGCGCGATTCACCACCGCACGCGCCTCACCCACCGACAACCCCGCCACATCAGCGA